>CAYUZK010000097.1:0-22271 GCA_964449625.1 uncultured Archangium sp. | reverse complement strand
GCGCCTCCGACGGTGCTGGGGAGCCTCGCGGCCCTGGCCGTGCAGCGCCTGGCGCTGGGCTGGGCCGAGCCGCTGGGCCTCGTCACCTGGGCCGGCGAGCGGCTCACCACGCCCCCCCTCCCGGCGTGCCCGACGCACCGAATCTCCCAGTGATCCCGCGGTGGTGGGGTGCCTGATGGGTTTTCAGGTTCAGGAATCGAGTGTTTTGAACTATAAGCGCCCGACTTTTTTAGAGAAGGAGCACGCACGACATGGCGCACGAGACGGGCTTCACGGTCTGGCTGACGGGCATGCTGGGGGCAGGGAAGACGACCCTCGCCGAGTACATCGCGGCGCGCATGAGGCAGGTCGGCCGGAAGGTGGAGATCCTCGACGAGGACGACCTCCAGGACGACCTGTGGAAGGAGCTCGAGGGCGGCACCAAGGAAGAGCGCATGACCATCGCCCGCCGCCTGGGCTTCGTGGCCGACGGGCTCACGCGCCACGGCGTGGCGACGCTGGTGGCCTGCTCGAGCCCCGACAAGCAGGCGCGCGACGAGAACCGCCGCCGCATTCAGCGCTACCTCGAGATCTACGTCGACTGCCCCACCGACGAGCTCATCAAGCGTGACACGAGCGGCAAGTACAAGAAGGCCCTGGCCGGCGAGATCCCCAACTTCGTGGGCATCACCGAGCCCTACCAGCCGCCCGGCTCGCCCGAGGTCACCATCCACACCAACCTCGAGACGGTGGAGGCCGGCGGCCTCAAGATCTTCCAGGCGCTGCTCGACCTCTCGTACATGAATGGCGAGGAGCTGAAGATCATCACCGGCACGAAGATGAAGATCACGCCCAAGGAGAAGAAGGGCAAGCCGGGCAAGCCCGCGAAGGCCGCCAAGCCTGCCAGGGCCGCGAAGCCGGCGAAGGCGGCCAAGCCTGCCAAGCCCGCGAAGGCCGCAAAGCCCGCGAAGAAGGGCAAGCGCTGAGCACGCCGATGTTGACGTCGCAGGAGGTCGAGGCCCTCTGTGCCGCCTCGGCAGCTCGAGTGGAGCAGCTCCGCGCGCAGGTGCGGGGCTTCGGTTCGGCCCTGGTGGCCTTCTCGGGCGGGGTCGACTCGACCTTCGTGCTCAAGATCGCCGTGGACGAGCTCGGGGCGAAGGCCGTGGCGCTCACCGCGCTCTCGGCCTCGGTGGCGCCTGACGAGGCCGACGAGGCGAAGGCCCTGGCGGCGCGAATCGGCGCCCGCCACGTGCTGGTCGACTCGAAGGAGCTCGACGACCCGCGCTACGCCGCGAACCCGTCGAACCGCTGCTACTTCTGCAAGACGGAGCTGTACGCCATCACCTCGAAGTACCAGCAGGAGCTGGGCCTGGGGGCGGTGCTCGACGGCTTCAACGCCGACGACAAGAAGGACCACCGGCCGGGGCACCAGGCGGCGCGCGAGCACCACGTCGTCTCCCCGCTGGCCGAGGCGCAGCTCACCAAGGCCGAGATCCGCGCGTGGTCGCAGCACCTGGGGCTCCCCACGTGGGACAAGCCGCAGATGGCGTGCCTGGCCTCGCGGCTGCCCTACGGCACGCAGGTGACGGTGCAGCGCCTCAAGCAGGTCGGCGCCGCCGAGAAGGCCGTGCGCGAGCTGGGGCTCGTCACCTTCCGCGTGCGCTACCACGGCGAGGTCGCGCGCCTCGAGGCCTCCGCCGAAGATCTCGCGCTCCTGTCCGACCCGGCGCTGCGCGAGCGCGTCAACGCCGCCATCAAGGCCCAGGGCTTCACCTTCGTCGCGGTCGATCTCGAGCCCTTCCGCTCCGGCCGCCTCAACGACTCGCTCGCGGCGCCCGCCGCGGTGGCGCTCCCCGTCATCTCTTGACGCGGTGAGTCGCGGCGCCCTCGCAGGCGCCTCCCCAGAAGGTGGGCCGCTGCTGCTAGGCTCACGAGACTTTTGTTCGGCCGAATCGGAGGTTGCCTCGACATGTCGAAGTCACGCGCTGTGTCCCGGGCCCGTCGCGCCGGCCTCTCGACGCTCGCCCTCGCGGTGCTGGTGGGCTTCGGCTGCGGCGGCTCCGGCTCTGGCTGCTCGACGCTGACGCCGTACCCCGCGGGCACGCGCTACGTGGGCCCCAAGAATGACAACGCGGTGACCTTCAGGCTGTCGTCGGAGGGCATCAACTACCTCAACACCGAGTGGCGCACGCTCATCGACGCCTTCGCGCCGGGCCGGCGCCTGACGCTGCCGGTGGCCTGCACGCGGCAGTCGACGCCCGTGGGCGACGTGATCATCGCCGACACCGGCGCGGCGAACTGCACGGCCGAGAGCTGCGGCCAGATGAACGGCCAGTGTGAGACCTCGGGCGCGCGGGCCGACGTGGGCGCCAGCGTGCAGGCGGTGATCACCGGCTTCGCGCTCGCGCCGAGGGCGCCGGACATGCTCGACGCGACGGTGCAGATGACCATCGACACCGGCGACATTCCGCTGGCGAGCGTGAGCTCCAACTTCGCGCTGTGCATCGGCCTCTCGCGCTTCAAGTGCGCGGTGCGCTTCCGCACCGCGGCCACCAACCCCACCGACAACCGCCTGCGCGCCACGGTGAAGTTCTCCATCGCCCAGCGGTGGGACAAGCTCCTCGCCTTCCAGGTGACGAGCATCTCGGGCACCCAGGTGTGCGGCGCCTCGGGAGCGCCCAACCCGCCGGAGTGCCTGCAGCCGGGCGACGTGAGCCTCGACGGCCGCAACACCTGCGGCGACATCTACTGCGGGCTGGGCGACCTCGACGTCGTCAAGTCGACGCTGCTGGAGCTGCTCTCGCCGACGCTGCAGACGCAGATCCAGGGCATCGTGGGCGCGCAGACCTGCATGGCGTGCACCACCAACGCCGACTGCCCGGCGACCACCGACGGCACCAACCTCCAGGCCACCTGCCAGAGCAACGTCTGTCGTCAGGGCACCGAGTGCGTGCCGCGCTTCCTGGGCGTCGAGGGCACCATGAGCCTGGGCGGCCTGCTCGGCGGCTTCGGCGCGCCGGCCGACGCCTCGCTCGAGCTCTCGCTGGCGGCGGGCTCCACGGCCACCGTCAACCAGGGCATGACCTTCGGCACGCGCGCGGGCATCAAGCCCACCACCGTCTCGGCGTGCGTGCCGCCGCAGGCCGCGCCGCCGATGACCGCCGTCACCGCGCCCGACTTCGACGGCGAGGCGCCGGTGCCGACGCCGCCGGCCACCGGCTACCACGCGGGCCTGGGCATCTCGTCGAACTTCCTGAACGGCGCCTTCTGGGCCGCGCACCAGGCCGGCGCGCTGTGCCTCAACTTCTCGTCGGACAACGTGGGCCTCATCAATACCGGGCTGTTCAAGACGTTCCTCCCGTCGCTGGGCAAGCTGGCCACCCGCGACGGCAAGGACGCGCCGATGATGGTGGTGCTGCGCCCGGCGCGGCCGCCGACGGTGACGGTGGGCGAGGGCACCTACGACCCCATCACCAAGAAGCCCATCAAGCCGCTGATCACCGTGGCCATGCCCGACGTGAGCATCGACTTCTACGCGATGATCGATGACCGCTACGCGCGGCTCTTCACGCTGACGGCCGACATCGCGCTGCCGCTCTCGCTCATCTTCGAGGGCTGCGACAAGGTGACGCCGGCCCTGGGCGACGTGCGCTCGCTCATCACCAACATCCGCACGGCGAACGCCGAGATCCTCGCGGAGGACCCGCAGGTGCTCGCCGACCTCGTGCCCGCCGTCATCGGCCTGGCCGAGCCGGCGCTCGCCTCGGGCCTCTCGGGCTTCGCGCTGCCGTCGCTGGGCAGCTTCAAGCTCAAGGTGGACGCGGCCAAGGGGTTGAGCCGCATCACCGGCACCGAGGCCTTCAACCACCTGGGCCTCTACGCGAAGCTGCTGCCCGCCGGCGCCATGTGCGCGGTGTCGGCGCCGAAGGTCGCGGCCTCGCTCAAGGGCAGCCGCATGCCGCAGCCTGAAGACATGCGGCTGACCGGCGCCCAGCGCCTGCCGTGGCCCGAGGCGGTGCTCGACGTGCGCGCCCTGGGCAAGGCCGGCAGCGCCGAGTTCTCCTTCCGCGTGGACGACGGCCTGTGGACGGACTTCGTGCCCGTCGTGGACCACGAGCTCGTCGTCTCGCACGCCCGCTTCCTGCTGCAGGGCCGGCATACGATCAGCGTGCGCGCCCGCGTCGCCGAAGACGCGCACGCCATCTCCGCGCCGGTGCAGCTGGGCTTCCTGGTCGACTGGGAGCCGCCCGAGGTCTCGCTCCAGCAGGACCTCGAGCGCGACCGCGTGCTCGTCACCGCGCGCGACGTGATCTCCGCCCCCGAGGCGCTGCAGTACGCCTACCAGGTCGGCACCGGCGCGGTGTCCGCCTTCGGCCCCGCGCGGGAGATCTCCCGCTCGGCCGTCGAGGCGCAGGGCGGGGTGACGGTGCTGGTGCGCGACGAGCAGGGCAACGTCGGCCGCGCGAGCTGGAAGGCCGCGCAGGTGGCGCTGCGGCCCGAGCTCCCCGACGCCATCGACGCGCCGGTCACCGCCGGCTGCTCCACGGGCGCGGGCCTGGGCCTCGTCGGCCTCGCCGCCTGGCTGCGCCGCCGCCGTCGCGCCTGAGGGGCCTGCCCCTCGTGCGGTCGCTCCTCGTCCTTGGCCTCGTGCTCGCCGCCTCGGCGCGGGCCGAGGAGCGCTACGATCACCGCGGCGCGCTGGGCCTCACCGTCGCCGGCGGCGCCGAGTTCGTCACCATGCTCAGCACCGTGACGGCCGGCGAGTCGGGCCTGCGCGTGCCCTTCGAGCTGGGCGGTACGCTGTCGATCACCGATCGCACCGAGCTGCGGCTGGCCGGGCGGATCTCGCCCAGCCCGGTGGTGCCGCGGGCGCTCGCGGGCACCATCTTCGCCGGCATCCGCAACAGCCGCGGTCCCGAGCAGTGGAAGACCTTCTTCGATCTCGAGCTCGCGGTGCACGTCGCGCCCGCCTTCATGGCCGGCGCGCGCGTCGGCTTCGGCGTGCAGTACGACTTCCTCCCGGTGATGGGCGTCTACGCGCAGCTCGGCGCGCAGCTCGCCGGCGGCGCGGGCCTGCGGCTGTCCTTCGAGGGCCTCGTCGGGTTCCAGTTCCGCACCTACGTGCTCGACTGATCAGCGCGTTTTTTTGACGCGCCACAGGCGTGTGCGACCATGTGTGCCCATGAACGACAACGCCCGTCTCACCTCGGTGGTTTTTCGGCTCAACCGTGATCGCCTCGACTCGCTCAAGGAGCTCTCGCGCGAGACGCGCATTCGGCAGAGCGAGTACCTGCGCGAGGCCATCAGCGACCTGCTCGAGAAGTACGAAGAGCAGCTGAACGACTGACGCGGTCGTCGAGCAGTCGCAGTTCTCCTCCTCTGGAGCTTTCCACTGCGCGTGGAAGTCGAGCGCCTCGACGCGACGTGATTTCGAGAAAGGCCCGCTTTGCGGCAGCGCGTTGATCAGCGCGTCCTGTAGAGTGGGGTCTTCCGGCTGCGTCTGGTAGCCGCGACGAATCTGGAGGATCTGGAGCACATGGGGCCGACTGACCAGAGCTGGCTGTTTCGCGAGGGCGATCTCATCCTGGGGCCCGTCCCGCCGCAGCAGATCATCGACAAGCTGTACGCTGGCGACCTGCTGCCGCAGAGCGAGGTGCAGCTCATGGGCTCGGGGCGCTTCCAGCGCCTCGCCGAGGTGCCCGAGTTCAAGGTGCACGTGGCGAAGGCCGAGGCCAAGAAGCGCGTCGACGCGCACGCGGTGGAGCACCACACCGAGCAGAAGAAGAAGGTGACCCGCGGCCTGGCCATCGGCGCGGGCGTGCTGGCGACGCTGGCCATCGTGGTGGCGGTGCTGGGCAGCTACCTCGCGGTGCACACGCCGACGGGCAAGACGGCCGAGGAGCTGGCCTGGGGCGACATCACCATCGACGCGCCCATGGTGTCGAAGGCGCGCCGCCGCGACGACGACGAGCTGGTCGACTACGTGGGCTCGGGCAAGAAGCCGCCCACCACGCCGACGGCGGTGGCGAACGCGGGCACGAATGGCCCGGGCACGAAGACGCCGGGCACGAAGTCGCCAGGCACCAAGCCGCCCGTGGGCCAGTCGGACCCCGACGGCATGATGATGGGCGAGGTCGACGAGGCGGGCATCAACTCCGTCGTCGCCAAGCACAAGCCCACGCTCATCCCCTGCATCAAGTCGGTGGCCAAGCCGGGGCTGGTGGCGAAGATCCCCATCGAGTTCACCATCTCCGAGACGGGCAAGGTGACGAAGGTCTGGGTCGACAACTCCGACTTCAAGGACACCGGGCTCTCGGAGTGCCTGCTGGGCGCGCTGCAGAAGTGGCCCTTCAAGGCCGGCCAGTCGGGCGCCTCGGTCAACCTCTCGTTCAACATCGGCAAGAAGGGCTGACCGACGCCGGTCGAAGGCTGTTGCCTCGGGCGGCAGGCGTTGCGTAAAGGCCCTCGGTCATGGCCTCCGTCGACCCCAACCTCCGCCAGACGGTGCTCCTGGCGGCCAAGCGCTTCAAGTCGTCGTGGGTCGAGCTGGGCAAGCTCTTGACGAAGGTGCTCAACGACGGGCTCTTCGAGCAGTGGGGCTTCCCCAGCTTCGAGACCTACTGCCTGTCGGAGCTGCGCATCAAGAAGCAGACCGCGATGAAGCTGACGCGGAACTTCAACTTCCTCGAGAAGCACGAGCCGCAGGTGATGCGCACCCCGGAGCTGGCCGAGGCGGCGCCGGCCTTCGAGGTGGTCGAGGTGCTGGCCCAGGCCGAGGACCGCGGGCAGCTCACGGTGGACGAGTACAAGTCCGTGCGCGACTCCATCTGGAACCAGGAGCGGCCGACGAGCGAGCTGCGCCGCGAGCTGGTCGAGAAGTTCCCCGCCCCGGCGGCGAAGCTCAACGACACCGCGGAGTACAAGCGCCTGTGGGGCCTGGCGAAGCGGCTGCACGCGGAGCTGGCGGCGAACAAGAAGGTGCCGGGCGCCATCACCGACCGGGCGAAGGCCCTGGCGGGCGATCTCGAGGAGTTGGCGGCCAGCACGAGGGCCGAGGCCTGAGGCGGGCGGGCAGGCGGGCGGGCTTCGTGAAGTGCCAAAGGGGCGCTGCTATGTTGCATGAGCCCCCGCGCCGGGGGCTACAGTCGGAAGGCGTGGACGCCGTGCGAGGAGAGCATTCGTGAAGAAGGGCGAGCATCACGTCAACCTGTCGTGCTCGTTCTGCGGCAAGTCCCAGCGCGAGGTGCGCAAGCTCATCGCCGGGCCCACGGTCTACATCTGCGACGAGTGCATCAAGCTGTGCAACGACATCATCGCCGAGGAGGCGGAGAAGGAGGACCAGAAGCCCCAGGTCAGCCTCCCCACCCCGGTGGAGATCAAGACCTTCCTCGACGAGTACGTCATCGGGCAGGACTTCGCCAAGCGGGTGCTCTCGGTCGCCGTCTACAACCACTACAAGCGCATCTACCAGAAGAAGCCCGGCGCCCGGCCGCGGCCCGGCGCGGTGAAGGGCCCCGGCCCCGAGGAGGTCGAGCTCTCGAAGTCGAACATCCTCCTCATCGGGCCCACCGGCTCGGGCAAGACGCTGCTGGCGCAGTCGCTCGCGCGGTTCCTGAACGTGCCCTTCACCATCGCCGACGCCACCACCCTCACCGAGGCGGGCTACGTGGGTGAAGACGTCGAGAACATCATCCAGAACCTGCTGCACAACGCCGACTACGACGTCGAGAAGGCCTCGCGCGGCATCGTGTACATCGACGAGATCGACAAGATCTCGCGCAAGAACGGCGACACGCCGTCGGCCACCCGCGACGTGGGCGGCGAGGGCGTGCAGCAGGCGCTGCTCAAGATCATCGAGGGCACGCGCGCCAACGTCACCCCGCGCGGCGGCAAGAAGTACAACCAGCAAGAATACGTGCAGGTGGACACCAGCAACGTGCTCTTCATCTGCGGCGGCGCCTTCCACGGCATCGAGCAGGTGATCCGCCGGCGGGTGGGCGAGAAGGGCCTGGGCTTCGGCGCGAAGATCGACACCAAAGAAGAGCACTCGGTGGGCGAGTTGCTCATGCTCGTCGAGCCCGACGACCTGATGAAGTTCGGCATGATCCCCGAGTTCATCGGCCGCCTGCCCATGGTGGCCACGCTCAACGATCTCAAGGAAGACGACCTCGTCACCATCTTGACGGAGCCGAAGAACGCGCTCACGCGGCAGTACCAGAAGCTCTTCGAGATGGAGAAGGTGAAGCTGTCCTTCACGCGCGAGTCGCTGCGCGCGGTGGCCAAGGAGGCCCTGCGGCGGCACTCCGGCGCCCGCGGCCTGCGGGCCATCATGGAGGACGCGATGCTGGAGATCATGTACGACGTGCCCTTCCGCGAGGGGGTCAAGGAGTGCCGGATCACCGACGGCGTCATCCTCAAGAAGGAGCCGCCGCAGGTGATCTTCGAGAAGGAGAAGAAGTCGGCCTAGCGCTCCGCCGGTGGTGTCGGTGGGGGCGGCCAGGGTGCTCGCCGTGAGGTCTCTGCTCTTCATCGCCGCTCTCGCCCTCTGCGCCTGCCGCGCCTCCACCGCGCAGGTCGACGCCGGGGCGTGCGTGTGCGTCGCGCCGCCGGCCCCCTCGCTCCCCGCGTCGCCCCCGAGCCGGCCCGTGCGCCAGGAGCCCACCGCGGGCACGCCGCGCGTCGAGCCGCTCGCGGTCTGCGCCGCCAGAGGCAAGCTGCCCCTCGACGCGGCGCGGGAGGCCTTCGACGCGCGCCAATACGAGAAGGCGCTCTCGTGCGCGGCCCAGGCTTCGGCCCTCGCGCCGGGCGACGTGCTGGCCCACGTGGAGCGCGCCAACGCGCTCGCGCAGCTCGACCGGCACGCCGAGGCGACGCAGGCCTATGCGCGGGCGCTGGCCATCGACCCCGACTCCCTCGACGCGCTCTCGGGCGCGGCGCACTTCTACACGGTGCTGCTGCCGTCCAGCCGCGACGTCGACGAGCTGGGGAGCCTCTACGCCGAGCGGGGCTTCGACCTGGCCACCAGCCAGCGCGACGAGGCCTTCTCGCTCGTCTTCGCGCGCCTGTCGGCCATGGCCTTCAACGACATCGGGCTGCCGCGCGACGCCCTGGAGCGGGCCGACTGGGTGCTGGCCCGGGAGAAGAGCGACCCCGAGGCGCTGCACGAGCGGGCCGTGGCGCTCTTCGAACTGTGCCGCTTCGGCGAGGCGCGGCGGGCCTTCGCGCGGCTGGTGGACGACGCCGAGCGCGGCGGCTGGGCGCACCACCACCTGGGGCTGCTCCTCGAGCGCGAGGGCAAGCAGGCCGAGGCCGACGCCAGCTTCCTCAAGGCCCGGGCCCTCGACCCCGACGCCTTCCCGCCGCCGGTGCTGCTGGAGTCGCAGGCCTTCGCCGCCGAGCTGCAGCGGGCGCTGGCGGAGCTCCCGGCGGACATGCGCAAGGACCTGAAGGGCATCCCCGTGGAGGTGGAGGACCTGCCGCAGGAGGCTGATCTCACCTCCGGCGAGCCCCCGCTCTCGCCCAACATCCTCGGGCTGTTCCGCGGCGCGCCGCTGGGCGAGGTCTGCGAGCCGGAGCCGGGCGCGGAGGCCGGCGCGCCGTGCCGCTCCATCGTGCTGTACCGCAAGAACCTGGCCCGCGCGGTGAAGACGCAGGCCGAGCTGACGGAGCAGATCCGCGTGACGCTGCTCCACGAGATCGGCCACCTCCGCGGTGAAGACGACTCGGAGCTCGCCGCCCGGGGCCTCGAGTGACGAACCCGCGGGCGCCGTGACTACTTGAGGCCGAGCTCGCGCTTGAGCTTCTTCGTCAGCTCGAAGTACTCGGTGCGCGAGAAGGGCACGTTCAAGACGTGGAAGTCCTTCTTCGAGAGCCCCACGCAGCCGAAGCAGTAGGTGCAGTCGGCGAGGTTCTTCGAGAAGAAGACGTAGGCGCTGTTGGCGCAGTTCTCGCTCTGCACGCAGTAGGCGCAGGCGTTGAGCGACCGGCTGTCCACGCAGTGTGAGCAGTTGTTGCACTGCTGGCAGCGGATGCAGTGCGTGCAGCCGTAGCAGCCTTCGCAGCCCTCGCAGAACATGCAGTTCGCGCAGCGCACGCAGGCCTTGCAGGCGTAGCTGCCCGGGTTGCCGGGGTCGGCGGCGAAGGAGCTGTCGAGGCGGCCGAGCTCCTCGAGGAAGCGGCGCTTGTCGAGGCCCGCGATGAGCTCCCGGGCCTCCTTCGGGTCGATGGGCTTCTTCGCGTCGCGGGCCACGCCGGGAGTAAAGCCCACGGGGCCCGGGAGGCCGAAAGAAATTCTCGTGGGGGCAAAAGTGCTTGCAGCTCCATCGATTCTCTCGCCAGACTCCGGAGGGTGACGACCGGCATCGGTGGACCCAGGCCCCTCCCTTCGCTCCCGCAGGCGCGGAACGCCAGCATCGACGCGCGCACGCTGGCGCCGTGGATCTACACGTACGCGGCGCAGCACCGGGTGAACCCGCAGCTGGTCGCGGCGATCGTCGCCCAGGAGTCGAGCTTCAAGAACCACGGCGTGCACCGTGACGGCACGGGCCACGGGCTCATCGGCCTCGACGACAACGGGCTGCTGCCGGACTTCGAGCGCTGGAGCGGCACGCGGGTGGGCCGCGGGCGGCGGGCCAACACCATTCCGCCCGAGAAGCAGATCGAGTTTCTGGCCATGAAGCTCGGGCAGCTCACCGCGAAGCGAGGGGGCGACCAGTGGGAGGCCGTGCGCGAGTGGCACGGTGGGGCCGGCGGCCGCAACCGCCCCCACGCCCACGCGTATGAGCGCCTCATTCGCGGGCGCATCCCCGAGATCGCGCACGCCGTGGCCCCGGTCGCGCCCAGCGGCGCGGCGGCGCCGCCCGAGGCGCTGCTGGCCTCCAGCTCCCAGTTCGACGCGCCGGGTGCGCCGCAGCGGGTGTCGCTGCAGGACGAGCGGCCCGCGGAGCCGGTGCGGGGCACCGTGGACTACGAGACGGCTTGACGCAGCGCAAGGTTGCGCGTCGCCGCTGAAGTTGCGAAGAGCGTCAGAAGACTTCGGCCGAGGGGGGCTTGCGTGCGGATGCGGTGGCTGGTGCCGTGGTGGCTGTTGCTGGTGGGCTGCGAGAGCCCGGGGCGCTTCGAGGGGCAGGTCGGGGGCTTCGCCCTCGAGGTCCGTGACGCCGTCTTCTTCCCGCTGGCCGGCGGCGCTGCCGACTCGGCCGTGCTGCTCATGCTGAGCGACCGCGAGGGCCTGTGTCAGGCGCTCGCCTCCAGCCAGGAGGCGCCGAGCTCGTCGAGCCTGGTGCTGCAGCTCTTCCGCCTCGACGACGCCGGCGGGCTCCTGCCGCTCACCACCGGGCCCTACGAGGGCACGACCGTGGTGGAGCGCGCCGGGGGGTACGCCCTCGGGCACTTCGGCCGCACCGACGACACCTGCACGGCGCTCGTTCCTCCTGCGGGTGGAGAGGTGGTCGGCGGTCAGATGAAGCTCGACCGGCTCGAGCTGGGGGAGAACGGCCGGCTGGCGGGCTCCTTCGAGCTGACCTTCGGCGCGAGCGCCGCGAAGGCCCGGGGCGCCTTCGACGCCCGCGCCTGCGCCATCACCGCCTTGCCTGCCAGCCCGGTGTGCCTGTGAGCCCGCGTCCCTGGGAGCTGCCGATGCGTTTCCTCCTCCGTCTCGCCCTCGTGCCGGGCGCGCTCCTGCTCCTGGGGGCCGACGCCTGCGGCGAGGTCACCATACCCAGGCCCGCCGGGGGCTGCCCGCCGCCGACCTATGAGCAGTGCGCCGCGCCGACGACCCAGTGCGACCTCTACCTCCGCGCGCAGGCGAGATCGGAGCCCGAGTCGGCCTGCGCGCTCCTCTTCGAGCAGAAGGGCCTGAGCGAGGCCACGCGCTACGCGAAGGTGCCGGTGCTGGGCACGCGGCTCTACAAGCCGGGCTCCTTCCCGAAGGACACGGCCCCCATCGTCGAGGCGCGCCGGTACCCGGGCGATCGCTCCACGCTCGAGGTGACGGGCTTCAACAGCCTCGCCCTCGGCGCGGCGATGCGTGACGCGGCGCTGCTCCCCTCCGGCTCGACCCTCGCGCAGAGCCGGCTGCTCTTGCGGCTGGCGCAGCGCGGGCAGTGGGAGGGCAACGGCAACGCGGTGAAGAGCTGCTCGGAGTACGTGCACGAGAAGTTCTACGACTACACCGTGTTCGAGGACCAGGTGGTGCGCGTGGGCCTCGAGAACCACCGCGCCATCTACGAGCGGGCCTACTCCACGGCCTCGCCCATTCCGGTCTCCGCCATCGGAACGAGGCACCTCGACGGCTCGTCGCTCAAGGGCCGCGACGGGCGCCCCTTCGATGCGGCCGTGCCCTTCGACTCGAACCTGCCGAAGAACCAGTTCTTCACCGCGCCGAAGCCGAAGGTCGACTCCCGGGTGCTCTTCACCAAGGGCACCGTCGACGCGGTGGACTACATCCCCGCGACGCGCATCGTGCGCATCACGCTCGCCCACCTCAACCGCCAGGCGCTCAACTTCGCGGGCCTGGAGTACGACGACGCGACGCTCGCGCCGACGCTCGAGCCGGGTCGCGCCTACTACCAGGAGAGCTTCGCCTGGCACCGGCAGATGGGGCAGCGCAACGCCTCGCTGCTCGACGAGGAGCTGGCGCTGTGGGAGGCGCGGCAGGACTCGTTCCTCGAGTTGCTGCGCCTGCGCGATGAGACGGCCGAGGAGATGGCGCTCCTCTTCGAGGGCGACTCGGCGCCGCCGGTGGCCGGTGGCGGTGGCCCGGTGACCCAGTGGTGGGCGGACCCCGTCTGGAACCCCGACCCCACGAAGGTCAGCTCCAGCGCCTCGAGCACCTTCGACGTGCGCGGCGCGTCGCTCGGTGGCGCGAACCTGCTCCAGCACCCCTTCAGCTTCGCGCCGGTCCTGGTGACCTACGCGTCGACGCCCGGTGGAGGCGCCCAGTCGGCGGAGCCCGCGGCGAGCAAGCCCTTCAAGGCGGCCCAGGTGGTGGCGGCCTGCACCGGCAACCGCATCATCTGCCTCTCGTACCGCCTCGCGTTCATCGACCAGGAGATCGAGCAGGCGCTGCAGTCCGCCCGGGCGGCCGGCTGCCTCGACACCGCGGACACCAGCGGGCCCCGGGTGTGCGACTGGTCGCCGCGGCGCTTCAGCCAGCGCGTCATCGGCCTCTTCCAGGTCGAGCGCGAGAAGGTGCACCAGCGCTGCACCCAGTACCTGACGGACTTCGCGCCCATCGAGTCGCGCTCGATGGTCTTCACCAACCAGGAGACCGGGCGGTCGGTCAACTTCCCCACCGAGGACTACACGGTGAGCGCCGCGAAGCTCGAGCAGTTCTTCACCCGGTACGACGAGTACATCGAGGTGCTGGCCGAGGCCGTGGGGCCGCTGATCGATCGCAGCCAGGATCACCCGGGGATGACGCCGAAGGTGCGGCTGCGCAAGGAGAGCGGCGAGGTGCACACCATCGGCAACAAGTTCTTCGGCGCCAGGCTCGACTACAACTTCGGCTTCGAGGCGCAAGACGTCATCAACCCCGACACGTGCAAGGTGCAGCAGGCCATGTACGGGCGCGTCGCGGCGAAGGGGCGCGCCATCGGGCTCGAGGCGTCGCTCATCGATGGCGACCTCAGCGTCTCGGGCACGCAGGCGAAGGTGCGGCTCGAGGTGCTGGGCAACGAGCTCATCAACGAGGACGAAGATCTGCCGGGCACCTCCTTCAACGTGGTGCGCGGCGGAGATGGGCAGACGCAGACCTTCGCCCAGGCGCAGTTCACGATCATGATCGGGTTCATCCCCATCACCTTCAAGGGCTACGTCGCGGGCACCGTGGCCTTCCAGTACTCGCTCGACGCGGGGCTGCTCACGAGCGGCGGCGGGGCGAGCTGCAGCCTCACCCGCGCGGGCGTGTCGGGGAAGGTGATGCCCCTCATCCTCGTGCAGGGCACGGCCTCGGCCGCGGTGGACGCCGTCGTCGCCAGCGCGGGCATCAAGGGCTACCTGACGCTGGTGAGCGTGGCGCTGCCGCTGGCGGGCTCGGCGTCGGTGGGCCCCGCGGAGGACGACCCCCTGCAGCTCGACTTCGTGGCCGAGGTGGGCGCCGACCTGGTCTTCACCTTCTTCTCGGGCGGCGTCGCGATCTTCCTGGAGATCGGCATCTGCCCCCTGTGCGAGAGCATCGAGGAGCCGCTCTTCACGTGGGACGGGCTCCGCTACAAGATCCCGCTCTTCGAGACGAAGGTGCGGTGTCGCCTGGGCGACTTGACGGCGGTCGCGCAGGTCCTGGGGGTGATTCCGTGAGGCGCACGCACGTGCTGGGTGGGGCAGGGCTGCTGGTGCTGGTAGGCGTCGCCGCGTACCTGCGCTCGGCCGGCGCGCCGGGTTCCGTCGAGGTTGCCTCGCCGGCGTCGGCCCTCGCGGCCGGGCCCGCGGCTGACGCCCGGTGGACGCCCGGCGTCGCGCAGCGCTACCGCTTCCGCTGGGAAACGACCACCCGGGCGCCGCAGGCCATGAGTGGCGCGGGCGCCTCCGTGGTCGAGGGCCGCACCGCGCTCGAGGGCGTGCTCACGCTGGGCGCGACCGCGGGCGACGCGCGCACGCTGGAGCTCCAGCTGCCCAGGCTGGAGGTCGTCGAGGTGCAGCTGCTCTCTGGCGCGAAGGCCGCCGAGGGCGCGCCGCTCAAGGCGGCCCTCGAGGGCCGGCGGGCCTGGCTGGCGCTCGGCGAGCACGGCGCGCTCACGGGCGTGACGACGGAGGCCGGCGCCGCGCCGCTCTTCGCGAACCTGGCGCTGGCCCTGGCCGGCGAGCTTCAGCACGAGCGCCGCCCGGCGCCGGAGTGGACGAGCCGCGAGCGCACGGCGCGCGGCCTGGCCGAGGTCCGCTACCGCTGGGCCGCGGCGGGCGCGCAGACCGTGCTGTTCAAGGAGCGCGTGCGCTACGTCGAGCTGGCCGGCCTCGGGGCCTCGAAGACCCCTGGTGCGCTGGAGAGCCGCGCCGAGCTCCGCTTCGACGAGCAAGGCGTGCTCCGGCAGCTCTCGATGAGCGAGACGCTGGAGGCCCGCGGCGCCGCCGCCGAGCCCGCGCGCAGCACGGTGCGCCTCACGCTCGAGTGGGAAGGCGCGCAGGCGCAGCTCGTCGCGGCCCGCCCCGCGGCCCTCGAGGCTCCCCGGCTCCCGGGGCAGAGCCTCCAGCCCGCCGACGCGCGGCTGCAGCACCTGGCGCAGCGCGTGGATGGCCTCACGCCGGCGGAGCTCACCGAGAGCATCGATCGCTTCGTCGCCCTGGGCTCGCTGCCGGACCAGCCGCGCTTCCTCATCCGCGCCACGGGCCTGCTCCAGCAGCAGCCCGCGCTCGCCGCGCCCCTGGGCGTGCGCGCCGCGGCGACGGCCTCGTCGAGCGAGCGCGCCTTCGTGCTCGATCTCCTCGCCGGCGCGGGCACCCCGGAGGCCCAGGCGGCGCTCCGGAGCGCCGTGGGGTCCGCCGGGGCGCTGGCGGATCGCGAGCGGGTGACGCAGTTCGCGCGCCTGGCGCTCGTGGAGCACCCGACGCCGGAGACGGTGGCCTTCGTGGAGCAGGCCTTCACCACGGCCTCGGGCAAGGAGCGGCTCGATCGCGCGCTCGTGCTCGGCGCCGTCGCCCATGCCCTGCACACGCACGGCGAGCCGGAGCGCGCGCAGGAGCTCGGCGCCAGGCTGGCGGAGGGCCTGGCGGCGGCGGCGACGCCGAAGGAGACGGCCGCGTACCTCCGCGCGCTGGGGAACGCGGGCCTCGAGGCCCACGTGCCGCAGGTCATCGCCCGCCTCTCGAGCGCCGAGCCGCTGGTGCGGAGCGTCGCGGCCTACGCGCTGCGCAAGACGCGGGTGCCGGCGGCGCGGCAGGCGCTCCTGGGCCTGGTGGGCGACGCGAGCGCCGACGTCCAGCGCAACGCGCTCCACGCGCTCGACGGGCTCGAGGGGCTCCCCGAGGCCGCGGCCATCTCCGCGCAGGTGCGGCGAGGCGTGACCGCGCCCCGGGCCGCGAGCGACGTGGTGACGGCCCTGGCCCCGTTCGCCGGTGACGCCGCCGTGCGCGCGGCGCTCCAGCAGCTCGCCGCCGCGCCCGAGAGCGAGGCGCAGCTGCGTGAGCGCGTCCGCACGCTCCTCGAGGAGGCCCAGCCGTGACACTCCTTCGACCGCTCGCCCTGGGCCTCATCGCCGGCCTGGCCCTGGGCTCCATCTCGGGCTGCAACGTCGAGCCCTGCACGCCGCAGAGCTGCTCGGGCTGCTGTGACGACCGGGGGATCTGCCAGTCAGGCAATGAGCCCGCAGCCTGCGGCCTGGCCGGCAGCGCCTGCATCAACTGCGGCGCCGACGTGTGCAACCCGAACGGCACCTGCTTCGGCACGTACCTGCCGGCGCCGAACGACGCCGGCCTCGACGACCTCTTGCCTGACGCGAACTTCGTCGACGCCGGCGTCGTCGAGGAAGACGCGGGCGTCGATGCGGGCGAGGTCGATGCGGGCGAGGTCGACGCCGGCGAGGTCGATGCAGGCGGAGTCGATGCTGGTGAGCTCGACGCCGGCGAAGTCGATGCCGGTGCGCCGGATGCAGGCGAAGACGCCGGGGTGGATGCGGGGGTGGACGCCGGCTTCGACGCGGGCATCGACGCCGGGCCCGCGGGCTTCTACGTCTCGCCGCTCGGCAACGACGCCAACGCTGGCACGCGGGGCGCGCCGTTCCTCACGCTGACGAGGGCCGCCAGCCTGGCGCAGCCGGGCGACCTCATCATCGCCCTCGACGGGCTCTACGACTCGACCACCCAGCCGGCCTTCTCTCGCTTCAACGGCACTGGCGTGCGGGTGCCCGACGGCGTGTCGGTCGTCGCGGAGACGCCCGGGAGCGTCACCTTCCGCGGGGACCAGGGCATGGGCTTCGACTTCCTCGGCTCCGGCGCGCTCGCCGGCGTCAGCCTCGGCAACTTCTCTATCGCGGTGCGCTTCCAACGCGGGGTCGGCGCGATCCAGGCCGTCGACTTCGCCGGCTGCGGGAGCGGGGGCGGCGGCGCGCAGTCGTGCGTCGAGGTGCGCGGCGACGCGGGCGTCACCATGCTCCCGGGTTTCCGCGCCGACTACTTCTTCGCGCCCGGCAACGCCCTCGCGGGCACCTACGAGGAGGGCCAGCTCACCCTGCGGGGCGGCCGGCTCACCCAGAGCCTCAACTCCGGCGTGTCGGGGAACTCGGCGCTCCGGGCGACGGGCAACTCGCGCCTGATCGTCGAGGACTTCACGCTGGGCAACACCACCACGCCCATCGGCTTCGCCGCCAACGGCACGGCCCGGCTCGACCTCACGCGGGTGCGCACCTTCGACGGTGGCACCACCACCTGGGCGGTCGGCGCCTACGCCAACTCGACGGTCACCATCGAAGACTCGACCCTCGCGGGCTACGGCATCGGCGTGTGCGTGCCGCCCAACACCGGCTCGTCGCCGCGGGTCGTCCTGCGCGACACGCTGGTGACCGCGGACTCGACCGGCGTGTACGCGGGCTACTTCACCTCGCCGCGCGTCGAGCTGTACGACAGCCGCATCGTCGACGCCGGTCAGTACGGCATCCAGCTGGCGGGCGACTACCCGGCGAGCACGCTGCTGGTGCACCGCAGCGAGGTGTCGGGCTCGCTGTACCAGGGCATCTCGCTGACGAACGGGGCGACGCCGTACCGCTTCGAGCTGCGCGACAGCGTGGTGACCCGCTCGGGCCAGATGGGGCTGATGTTGGGCGGCTCCACGGCGGCGGTGTTCGACCTGGGCACCGCCAGCGACGCGGGCAACAACGTGCTGCGCGACAACGCCGCCTCCGGAGCCGTGGGCCAGGCGAACCTGCGCTTCGTCTCCGGCACGGGCGGGGTGGTGCGGGCCCACGGCAACTGGTGGCAGCCCAACGTGCAGGGCGCCGACGATGAAGGCCGCTACGGGGCCGACGGCGGCGTGGTGACCTTCACCGGGCCCCGCGCTGGCGGGAACGTCTACATGGACAGCGCGGGCACGACCGTCCACCTCGCCGAATAGGCCGGGCCCGCGGCGGCCAGCGCGGTGCTATGAGCCCGGCCCCGCCGTGGACCTCTCGCACCTGAACCCGCCGCAGCGTGAAGCGGTCCTCACCACCGAGGGCCCGCTGCTGGTGCTCGCGGGCGCCGGCTCGGGCAAGACGCGCGTCATCACCCACCGCATCTGCCACCTGCTCGACGAGAAGGTGCCGGCGCGCGCCATCCTCGCGGTGACCTTCACCAACAAGGCCGCCGCCGAGATGAAGGAGCGCGTGGTGCACATGGCGGGGCAGCGGGCCCTGAGCGTGACGCTGTCCACCTTCCACGCCTTCGGGGCGGAGGTGCTGCGGGAGCACCTCTCGAAGCTGGGCTGGCCCAGGAAGTTCGCCATCGTCGACACCGGCGATCAGCTCGCCCTCGTGCGCCGCGCGATGAAGGAGCGGCAACTCGACGACAAGACCTTCGACCCGCGCAAGGTGCTGACGCTGATCAGTCGCGCGAAGAACTCGGGGCAGGCGCCGGAGCCCAAGGCCGAAGGGGAGGGCGACGACCTCGACCTCGTGGCGCACCTCGTCTTCCCGCTCTACCAGCTCGCGCTCAAGGCCCAGGGCGCGGTGGACTTCGACGATCTCCTCGTCTTCCCCAGCCAGCTCTTCGCGCAGTTCCCCGCGGTGAAGGCGAAGTACGTCAGCCGCTTTCGCTACGTGATGGTCGACGAGTACCAGGACACCAACAAGGCGCAGCTCGAGCTGCTCAAGCACCTGGGGGCCGAGCACCAGAACGTGTGCGTGGTGGGCGACGACGACCAGTGCATCTACTCCTGGCGCGGCGCCGAGGTGCGCAACATCCTCGACTTCGAGAACCTGTTCCCCGGCGGCAAGGCCGTGCGCCTCGAGCAGAACTACCGCAGCAACCAGGTCATCCTCGACGCGGCCAACGCGGTCATCGAGAAGAACCCCGATCGCCGCGCCAAGCGCATGTGGAGCGACGTGAAGGGCGGCCCCAAGGTCACCGTCGTGGCCGCGCCGTCGGAAGAAGAGGAGGCCCGCTGGGTCGCCTCCGAGGTGAAGCGCGCCGTCGCCGAGGGGGTCAGCCCCGACGAGATCGCCATCCTCTACCGGGTCAACGGGCAGGCCCGCTTCCTCGAGGAGTTCCTGCGCGAGCGCCAGGTCCGCTACGAGGTGGTGGGCGGCTCGGAGTTCTTCGATCGCCGCGAGGTGAAGGACGTCATCGCCTACTTCAAGGTGATCGCCAACCCGAAGGACGAGGTGTCGCTGCTGCGCATCGTCAACGTGCCCAGCCGCGGCATCGGCGACGTCACCATGGAGCGCCTCACGGCCTGGGCGCTGGCCAACGAGCTGCCGCTGTGGACGGCGATGACCCGCGCCGCCGAGGTGGACACGCTGCCCACCGGCGCCGCCGAGAAGGTGCGAGAGTTCGTCGAGCTCATCGAGCGCTACCGCCGGGGCTTCAACAAGGGGCAGCTCGCGGCGCTCACGCGCGAGCTCCTCGCGGAGATGGACTTCGTCGGCACTGCCCGCGCGTCGGCGCCGACGCTGGCGGCCGGCGATCGCAAGGCGAAGGCCGTGGCCCAGGTCATCGAGTCGCTCGAGCACTACGAGAAGCGCGAGGGGCCCAAGGCCAGCCTGCTCACCTACCTGAACCGCCTCGCCCTCGACACCAAGGAGGAGGAGGACGAGCCCCAGCACCTGCAGGGCCGCGTGACGCTCATGACGCTCCATGGCGCCAAGGGGCTCGAGTGGAAGCTCGTCTTCATGGTCGGCCTCGAGGAGGACCTGCTGCCCCACTCTGGCATGCAGGGCGAGGCCCCCAACCCCGAGGAGGAGCGGCGGCTGTGCTACGTGGGCATGACCCGCGCCCGCGAGCGGCTGGTGATGACCCGGGCCACCATGCGCATCAAGCGAGGCCGCGAGGTGCCCCGCACGCCCAGCCGCTTCCTGTCCGACATTCCCGAGCAGTTGTGCGAGGTTATCGACCTGGCCGCCATCCCCGTGGGGCCACCCTCGGCGAAGGAGCAGGGCTTCTTCGCCAGCCTGCGCGACCGGCTCAAGGCGCAGCCGGCGCTGGGGGCCCCGAGCGGAACGGGGCTTGACAGCCCCGGTGGTGACAGGTAGCAGGGCCCCCCTTTCCGTAGTCTTTTCTGATCGAGGTTCTCCAAGTCATGCCGCACCAGCGTACGTACAGCGCGAAGGCGAAGGACATCCAGCACGCGTGGCACGTCATCGACGTGTCCGACAAGGTGCTTGGCCGTGCCGCCAGCCAGATCGCGACCCTCCTGAAGGGCAAGCACAAGCCGATGTACACGCCGTCGATCGACACGGGCGATCACGTCGTCGTGATCAACGCCGAGAAGGTGAAGGTCACCGGCAACAAGGCGAGCCAGAAGATGTACTACCGGCACCCGAACGCCGGCATGCCGGGCGCGCTCAAGTCGTCGAACTACGAGACGCTGCAGCGCCGCCACCCTGAGGACATCATCCTCAACGCGGTCCGCCGCATGATGCCGCGCAACGCGCTCGGCCGGCAGATGATGACGAAGCTCCGCGTGTACGCTGGCGACAAGCACCCGCACGGTGCGCAGAAGCCGACCCCCAAGCAGGTCAACGCCTAACTTTTTCAGGGAAACACCAGCACCATGGCCAAGTCAGGCACTGAAGGTTTCTACGCTACCGGCCGCCGCAAGGAGGCCACCGCCCGCGTGTGGGTCAAGGCCGGCACCGGCACCATGATCGTCAACGGCCGCCCCCTGAACGAGTACTTCGGGCGCGAGACGTCGATCATGATCATCAACCAGCCGCTCCAGGTGCTGGAGCAGGTGGCCAAGGTCGACATGACCGTGAACGTGCGCGGCGGGGGCCTCTCGGGCCAGGCCGGCGCCATTCGCCACGGCCTGTCGCGCGCTCTCTGCCGCCTCAACGGCGAGTTCCGCCCGCCGCTGAAGAAGGCCGGCTTCCTGACCCGCGACTCGCGCTCCGTCGAGCGTAAGAAGTCGGGCCAGCCGGGCGCCCGCCGCCGCTTCCAGTTCTCGAAGCGCTAAGGCGTCGCGTCGCCTTCGGGCGAAGCACCCTCGAGCCGCTGCTCCCTTCGCGGAGCCGCGGCTCGATGTATTTCTGGCGCCTACCCGACGTGCCGGTTCCAGTGGTGGCGGCGAGCCGTGCTACCGTGCCGCGCATGGAGCTCAACGAGATTCTCACCATCGCGCTGCGGGGCGGGGCGTCGGACATTCACCTCAAGGCCGGCCTGCCGCCGATGTTCCGCGTCGACGGCCAGCTCGTGCCGCTGAAGGACGGCAAGCGCCTCCCACCGGAGGAGGTGGCGCGCATGGCCTTCGGCATCATGAATGAGTTCCAGAAAGAGAAGTTCAAGCAGTCCAACGAGGTGGACCTGGCCTACGGGGTGCCCGGCCTCGGCCGCTTCCGCGTCAACGTCTTCCAGCAGCGCGGCACCATCGGCGCGGTGCTCCGCGTCATCCCCTTCAAGATCATGTCGATCAAGGAGCTGATGCTCCCGAACATCATCGAGAAGATGGCCATGGAGGAGCGCGGGCTGATCCTCGTCACGGGCACGACGGGCTCGGGCAAGTCGACCACCCTGGCGGCGATGATCGACCACATCAACGCGGTCGAGACGAACCACATCATCACCATCGAGGACCCCATCGAGTTCCTCATCCGCGACAAGCGCTCGATCATCAACCAGCGCGAGGTCGGGGTGGACACCATGAGCTTCAGCCAGGCGCTCAAGAGCGCGCTGCGCCAGGACCCCGACGTGATCCTCGTGGGCGAGATGCGAGACATCGAGACCATCGAGACCGCGCTGCACGCGGCCGAGACGGGCCACCTCGTGATGTCCACGCTGCACACCCTCGACGCGGGCGAGACGATCAACCGCATCATCTCGGCCTTCCCGCCGCACCAGCAGAAGCAGATCCGCATCCAGCTCGGGTCGGTGCTGCGCGGCGTGGTGAGCCAGCGCCTCGTGCCCCGCGCCGACGGCAAGGGCCGCGTGGCGGCGGTCGAGGTGATGAAGGCCACCGGCCGCATCAAGGAGATGATCGAGGACAAGGACCGCACCAAGGAGATCCCCGACGCCATCGCGCAGGGGCACACCACCTACGGCATGCAGACCTTCGACCAGTCGCTGATGATGCTCGTGCGGCAGAACCTGGTGACCTACCAGGAGGCCCTGCGGCAGGCGTCGAACCCCGACGACTTCGCGCTGCGCTTCCAGGGCATCAGCTCGACCTCCGACGC
>CAYUZK010000096.1:0-22284 GCA_964449625.1 uncultured Archangium sp. | reverse complement strand
GCTCGAGCCGCGGCCGAAGCCACCCCCGGAGCTGGTCGTGCCCGCGAAGCCGCTGCCCTTGAAGCCGGTGGTGCCGCTGGTGCTGGGGGGCCTGGGCGTCGCCGCCGCGGTGGCCGCCATCGCCGTCGGCGCGCAGGCCGCGTCAATTGCGAGCCAGGCCAACGCGGCCACCTTCGAGTCCGACTTCCATCGCCTGGGGGCAGAGGCCCGCGGCACCGCGGCCGCCTCCAACGTGCTGTGGGGCACGGCCGCGGCGCTGGCCGCCGGTGGCGCGCTCAGCTTCGTGCTGCTGCCCGACGCCCCCGCGCCGTAGGCCCCGCCGGCATTCGCGTTGACGCAGGCCTCGCCGGGCCGTACCTGACGCGCATGTCGTCCGATGCCTTCGCCCGGCTCGTCGAGGGCCTGGGGCCCGGCGGCCGCCCCGTGCGCACCGTGGGCCTCACCGGGGCCGCGCGCGCGTGGGTGCTCTCGCGCGTGGCGCGGCGCCTCGACGCGCCGCTGGTGTGCGTCACGCCCGACGACGACGCGGCCGACGCGCTGGCGGGCGACCTCGCCTTCTTCCTCGGGGGCCACGGCACGCCGCTGGCGCCCACGGTGCTGCGGCTGCCCGCCGACGAGGTGCTCCCGTGGGACGAGCTGGTGCCCGACCAGCAGCTCGTCACCGAGCGCCTCGCCGCCCTCTTCCACCTCGCCCGCGGCACGCGCTTCGCCGCGCTGGTGCTCTCGGTGCGCGCGCTGCGCCGCCGGGTGATGCCGCCGGCCGTGATGCGCGAGCTCTCGGCGGTGGTGGCCCTGGGTGAAGACGTGGGCCGCGACGCGCTGGCCCGGCGGCTGGCCGCCATGGGCTACCGCAACGCCCCGCTGGTGGAGGACCCGGGCACCTTCTCGCTGCGCGGCGACATCCTCGACGTCTACTCCGCGCTGCACGAGCACCCGGTGCGCCTCGAGTTCTTCGGCGACACGGTGGAGTCGATGCGCAGCTTCGACCCCGACAGCCAGCGCACGGTGGACGCGGTGAAGGCGCTGCACCTGCTGCCGGCCCGGGAGCTCTTCTTCTCGGAGGCCACCTGCCGTCAGGCCGAGGGCGCCATCCGCGCGCTGGCGGAGCAGCAGCACGTGCCCACCTCGAAGATGCGCGAGCGCCTCGAGCAGGTGCGCGAGGGCATCGGCGCCGGCGGGCTCGAGGGGCTGCTCCCCGGCTTCTTCCCCGGGGGCCTGGCCACCGTCTTCGACTACCTCGCGCCGTGGCACGCCGCGCCGGTGGTGTGGCTCGACGAGCCCACCGCGCAGGACCGCGCCCACGAGGAGCTCTCGGTGGACCTCGAGCGCGCCTGGGACGACGCCGCGCGGCGCCTCGAGCTCACCTACCCGCCGCCGGCGCACTTCCTCGACGAGGCCGAGCTGAAGGCCCACCTCGCCGGGCACCGCGTCGCGCTCGGCGGCGGGCTGTCGCTCGACGTGGGTGACGAGGCGCCGCTGCGCTTCGCCCTCGGCGCCACGCGGGAGCTGCGGGAGGCCATCCGCGCGCACCACGGCGAGGAGGGGGCGCTGACGCCGCTGCTCGAGCGCGTCGCCGCCTGGCGCGACGAGGGGCTCACCGTCACCGTGGCCTGCGGCACCGCCGGCCAGGCCGACCGGCTCCGGCGGCTGCTCGCCGAGCGCGAGGTGGCCGTCGACGTGCACCACGCGCCCTTCCCGCCCGAGCCGCCGGCGCCCTCGCCGAAGGCCCGCGTGCACCTCTTCGTGGGCGAGGTGAGCCAGGGCTTCGTGGACCCCGCCGGGCGGCTGGTGGTGCTCTCGGGCGAGGACCTCTTCGGCCAGCGGGCCCGCGCGCGCCCCCGCCGACGCCGCTCGGCCGCCGAAGGCTTCGCGGCCACCTTCCAGGACCTCAAGGAGGGCGACCTGTGCGTGCACGCCGACTTCGGCGTCTGTCGCTACGCGGGCCTGGTCACCATGCAGGTCAACGGCGTGGTCGCCGACTTCCTCTCGCTGCAGTTCGCGGGGAAGGACAAGGTCTACCTGCCGGTGAGCCGCATGCGGCTCATCTCGAAGTTCACCGGCGGCGACGCCGAGAAGGTGGCCCTCGACAAGCTGGGCAGCGGCTCCTTCGAGAAGCGCAAGGCCTTCGTCCGCGAGCAGCTCCTCAAGATGGCCGCCGACCTCCTGCAGCTCTACGCCCAGCGCCGCGCGCACCCGGGCTTCGCCTTCCACGCGCCCGACCGCTACTTCCGCCAGTTCGAGGCCGACTTCGACTTCGAAGAGACGGTCGACCAGCAGAAGGCCATCGACGACGTGCTGGCCGACATGCAGAAGCGCGAGCCGATGGACCGCCTGGTCTGCGGCGACGTGGGCTACGGCAAGACCGAGGTCGCCATGCGCGCCGTCTTCAAGGCGGTGCTCGATCGCAAGCAGGTGGCCATCCTCGTGCCCACCACGCTGCTGGCGCACCAGCACCTGCGCAACCTGCGCCGCCGCTTCGACGGCTACCCGGTGACGGTCGACGTGCTCTCGTCGCTGCGCACCCAGGGCGAGGCCCGCGAGGTGCTCGAGAAGGCCCGCGAGGGCCGCGTGGACGTGGTGGTGGGCACGCACAAGCTCCTCACCACCGAGGTGGGCTTCAAGGACCTGGGGCTGCTCGTCATCGACGAGGAGCAGAAGTTCGGCGTGAAGCAGAAGGAGACGCTCAAGAAGCTCAAGACGACGGTGGACACGCTGACGCTGACGGCCACCCCCATTCCCCGAACGCTGAACATGGCGCTCTCGGGCATGCGCGACCTCTCGCTCATCACCACCCCGCCGGCAGACCGCCGCGCCATCCGCACCTTCGTCAACGCCTTCGACCCGGAGCAGATCAAGGAGGCCATCACCCGCGAGGTGCAGCGCGGCGGGCAGGTGTACTTCATCCACAACCGGGTCCAGTCCATCCGCTCCATGGAGCGCTTCCTGCGCGAGCTCGTGCCGCAGGTGAGCCTGGTGGTGGCCCACGGGCAGATGGGCGAAGGCGAGCTCGAGGCCGCGATGCTGGAGTTCGTCGAGGGGCGCGCCCAGCTCTTGCTGGCGACCTCCATCGTCGAGAGCGGCATCGACATCTCGACGGCCAACACGATGATCGTCAACCGCGCCGACCAGTTCGGCCTCTCGCAGCTCTACCAGCTCCGCGGGCGCGTCGGCCGCTCGAAGGAGCGCGCCTACGCCTACCTCGTCGTGCCCCACGGCCGGGCCATCACCAAAGACGCCGAGAAGCGCCTCGAGGTGCTGCAGGCCTTCACGGAGCTCGGCGCGGGCTTCAGCATCGCCAGCCACGACCTCGAGATCCGCGGCGCGGGCAACCTGCTGGGAAAGGAGCAGTCGGGCAGCATCGAGGCCGTGGGCTTCGACCTCTACGCCGAGATGCTCGAGGAGGCCATCGCCGAGGTGCGCGGCGAGCCCGTGAGCGACGTGGTGGAGCCCGACGTCAACCTCCCGCTGCCGGCCTACCTGCCCGAGGGCTACGTGCCCGACGTGCAGCAGCGGCTGGTGCTCTACAAGCGCTTCAGCCAGGCCACGTCGGCCGAGGAGCTGGCGGACCTCTTGAGCGAGTGCGTCGATCGCTTCGGCGACGTGCCCGAGGAGGTCGAGGCCCTGCGCGACGTCATGCTCCTCAAGCAGGACCTGCGGCACCTCGCGCTGCGGCAGCTCGACGCCGGCCCCGGGCGCCTCGTGGTGACCCTGGGCGCCGACGCGCGCCTCGAGCCGGCCCGCGTCGCCGCGCTGGTGCAGAAGTCGAAGGGCGTCTTCCGGCTGACGCCCGACATGAAGCTGATCGTGAAGCTCGACAGCTCGGTGAAGGGGCTCGAATACATCCCCGCAGCGCGCAAGGTGCTCCGCGATCTCCTCGCGTGCGCGTCGGCGTCGGCGCGCTGAAAGCCGGCCGGGTCAGGCGTACCCCGGGTCCGCGCACGACCCGGGGCCCGGCGCGTGGGTTCGGCCGGTTGGCTCCGGCACCGGGGGTGCAGTGTCAGCGCGCATGCTGCTCGCCGCCCTCACCGCGCTGATGCTGACCTCCGGCCCCGTGGGCCTGGAGCGCCGCGAGGCGACCCCGGGCCCGCGCCTGGGCGTGCAGCTCGACGTGGGCGCGCCCGACGGCATCGGCGTCAGCCTCTCGTACATGCCGGCCCCCACGCTGCGCATGCAGCTGGGTGGGCTCAACAACGGCATCGGCTCCGGCGTGCGGCTGGGCGGCGTGCTGATCGCCTTCCCCGAGTCGGCCTTCCGGCCGCTCTTCGGCGTCGAGGGCGGCTACGTCTTCGGCGGCGCCGGAGAGTGGGCCCTGGCGCTCTTCCCCGAGGGGCTGCTGCGCACCACGCTGCGGGGCACCAACGTCGCCTTCGTCAACTCTCAGGTGGGCTTCGAGCTGGGCTCGAAGCACGTGGCCCTCGTGGTCCGCGTCGGCTTGTCCTGGGTGAACGTCACGGCCCGTGACCAGGAGGTGTCCATGAACGAAGGGGGCTCGGTGACGGTCGGCGGCGTGTCGCTGACCGGCTTCATCCCCTCCGCGCGACTGGGCTTCATCGTCTGCTTCGGTTGACCCCAGCAGTCCCACCCCTCGACCTGCCCGGGCCGTTCTTCCCCTCGCGCCGCTCCCCCCCGGGCGACGGGAGGGACGCCCGGGCAGGCCGTTCACCCCGCGAGACCGGCCATGCGCCTGCCCCTCCTCTCCGTCGCCACCCTGACCCTCCTCGGCTGCGGCGACATCACGTGGCTCGAGGCCCGCGCCCAGGCCGTGTGCCAGCACCTGCCCGCGCAGCGCTTCGAGATTCCCCGTGAAGTCCGGGGGCAGCTCCAGCAGCAGTTCGGTGACGCACTCGCCGTGAGCCACGACTTCGCGTTTGACCCCCAGGCCGGGCTCCCGCCGGAGCTGCAGGCGGTGACGACGACTGACCTCGCGCTCACCTCCGTCGAGGTGACCGCCGTCGACCCCACGCCGCACCTGGGCTTCATCGAGGAGGCGCGCGCCGTGCTGCTCCCCCCCGAAGGCAGCAGCCTCGAGGCCCGCGAGCTCGCCTACGTGCGCGCCGAGGAGACCCCGACCTCCATCGGCTGGCGCGGCGAGCCCCTCGACGTGGGCGCGTGGCTCGGCGCGGGCCCCCTGCGCTTCACGCTCTCGTTCATCGGCCGCGTGCCGGACGAGGACGCGATCGTGGTGGACCTGGACATCTGCGCCACCGCGTCGGTGGCCGTCGAGTCACTCTGACGGCGGCACCTTCGCCCTCGACTCGCCGCGGTGGCTGCTGTCTCCTCCGCGGCCATGGACCTGCGACTCAAGGACAAGGTGGTGCTCGTCACCGGCGGCACCCGCGGCATCGGCCACGCCATCGCCCGGCGCGCGGCAGAAGAGGGCGCGCACGTCGGCGTCTGCGGGCGCACGAAGGAGACCCTCGACGCGGCGGTGGCGAGCCTGGCCGCCCTGGGCGTCAGGGTGCACGGCGAGCAGGTCGACGTGCTGACCCCCGGCGGCGTGGAGCGCTTCGTGGAGGCCTCGGCGAAGGCTTTGGGCCGGGTAGACGGGCTGGTGGCCAACGTGGGCGGCACCTTCGGCGGCGACTTCCTCGAGACGAGCCCCGAAGACTGGGTGAAGACGCTGGAGGTCAACCTCGTGCACGCGGCCCGCCTCCTCCGCGCCGGGGCCCCGCACCTCGAGCGCGCCGGCGGCGGGAGCGCCGTCATCATCGCCTCCATCTCCGGCTCCCGGCCGGGCCCGCGCCCCCAGTACGGCGCCTCGAAGGCCGCGGAGATCTCCCTGGCCGCCGCCCTCGGCCGCGAGCTCGCGCCGCTGCGCATCCGCGTCAACACCGTGAGCCCCGGCAGCATCCTCTTCGAGGGCGGGAGCTGGGCGAAGCGCACGGTGAGCCACCCGGAGCTCATCGGGGACTTCGTCAAGCGCGAGTTCCCCTGGGGCCGCATGGGCACCCTCGACGAGGTGGCCGACGTCGCCACCTTCCTCCTCTCGCCGCGCGCGAGCTGGGTGAGCGGCACCGACGTGGTGGTGGACGGGGCGCAGCACACCCCCAGCGTCCGCCTGCCCGCGCGGTGAACCCTCGAGGCTACAGCTCGAGCAGCTTCATCTTGTTCTTCGCGGCCTTGCCCAGCTTCGACTTGCCCTGGGCGAGGTTCTCGAGCACGTCGGCGCCGATGTTCTTGAGCTCGAAGGTCTGCTTCTCGGCGAAGTGCACGCCCACGTAGTAGCGGGCCTCGTCGGTGAGCTTCTTGTCCTTCGTCACCGCGTCAGCCACCTTGAAGCCCTCCTTGTGGAGCTTCTCGAGCTCGGTGAGCGACGGGTCGCGCTGCCGGGCGCGGGGGTGCGGGTCGAGGTTCGAGTGCGCGAGCTGCTGCACCACGAGGCCGAAGCGGTCCTCCGGGGTGGCGACCATGGAGCGGCTGAGCATCTGGCCGATGGCCTCGGCGCGCGCCGGGTCCTTCTTGAGGAGCCCCTTCGACTTCTCGCGCAACAGCTCGGCCCAGGCCTCGGGGTCGGCGGCGCGCACCGGCTCGAGCTGCCGCCGGGCGACGGCGAGGTGCCTGGTGAGGTTCTTGCCGCCCGCCTCGAGCAGCGCCGCGACGTCCTTCTTGCCCAGCTTCGTCGCCAGCGGCGCGAGCACGTCGACCAGCACCTGGGCGCCGTTCTCTTCTTCGGCGTCGGCGAGGGCAGCCACGAGGTGCGACTCCCCGCCGGGCAGCTCGGCGAGCACCTTCGCCGCGGCCTCGGCGCGCCCGCGGTCGGCGCCCCGGGCCACCGGGAGCAGCGTCTTCGCGGCCAGCTTGCCGGCGGCGCCCTTCTCGCTCACCGCGAGCTCCCCGAGGTGGCGGATGGCCCACAGCGAGACCTCGACGTCCTTCGACTGGCACAGCTCGGCGAGCTCCTCGGCGAACTCCGCGCCGATCTTGAGCACCGTGAGCGAGTCGCGGGCCGAGCGGGCCACGGCGACGTCGGGGTCGACCAGCAGCTCCATCAGGCGCCGCAGCGCCTTCTTCGACGGGCCCTTGGCCAGGGCGAAGCGCAGCGCCGTGGCCGCCTCGACCCGCACCGCCGGGGCCTGCTTGACGCCGAGGTAGCCCAGCAGCAGGTCTTGCGTCTCGGCCAGCTCGAGGAAGCCGACGATCTTCAGCGCGCCGCGCACGGCGGGCTCGTCCTCGAGGTTCTTCTTCTTGCCGAGGAACTTCTCGACCTGGGTCTTCATCACCCGGCGCTCGGCGTCGCTCATCGAGCGCGCCTCCTGGCGCACCGAGAGCGTCACCTTGTTGATGGCGTCCCACGGCTGGTCGCGCAGGCCCTCCAGGGTGAGCTCGAAGCCCTGGCGGCCGCCGACGGCGGGCAGCAGCTGCGAGAGCACCGCCCGCACCTCCGGCGTGGCGTGCTCGAGGCGGGCGCGGAGCTCGGGCAGCGCGTCTTCGCCCAGCTCGGCCACGGCCACCCGGGCCCTGGCCTGCAGGTCCTTCCCGCGGCCGAGCGCGTCGAGCAGCACCGGGAGCGCCTTGAGGGTGCGCAGGCTCCCCAGCGCCTCCACGGCCGCCTCGGCGTAGGCGTCGATGGGGTCCTTCGCCATCTGCACCAGGCGCGCGACGACGGCGGCGTCTTTCACCTTGAGCTCGCCGAGCACCACCGCGGCGGCGATGCGCTTCCTCGGTGACTCGTCCTCGAGCAGCTTCGCGATGCGCTCCACGACGTCCATGGCGGTACCCCTCCCGGGGGAGAGGTTACAGAGCCAGCGTTCTCCCGTCCGGTGCGAAGTTCGTTGCGATACCCTCTTTCGCCATGCGCCAGCTCCTGCTCCCCGCCTGCCTCCTCGTGCTCGTGCCCGCCTGCGTGACCCAGCAGACCTACGACGCCCTGCGCTCCGAGCGTGACGGGCTCGACGCCACCCTGGGCGACAAGAACAAGGCCCTGGCGGAGCTCGAGAAGCGCCAGACGCGGCTCGCCGCGCACAACAAGGACCTCGAGGGCCAGCTCGCCGAGGAGCAGGAGAAGGTGAAGGACCTGGGCGCCCGCATCGACCGGCTCACGGCCGAGATGGCGGCGGCCACCAAGGACAAGAGCCGGCTGCAGGCCTCGGTGGAGGAGATGACGCGGGCCCTGGCGGAGCTCGAGAAGCGGCGGGCCGAGGCCGAGGCGCGCGTCGCCGAGTTCAAGAACCTGCTCTCCCGTTTCCGCGCCCTCATCGACGCCGGCAAGCTCAAGGTGAAGATCGTCGATGGCCGCATGGTGGTGGTGCTGGCCACCGACATCCTCTTCGGCTCGGGCTCCGCGGCCCTCTCGAAGGACGGCAAGGCCGCCGTGGCCGAGGTGGGCCAGGTGCTGGCCTCCATCCCCCGGCGCAGCTTCCAGGTCGAGGGGCACACCGACAACGTGCCCATCGCCACGGCGCAGTACCCCAGCAACTGGGAGCTCGCCGCCGCGCGCGCCATCACCGTGCTCAAGGCCATGGTCGACGCGGGCCTGCCGGCCGATCGCATCTCGGCGGCCTCCTTCAGCGACACGCGGCCGCTGACGCCCAACGAGTCGAGCGAGCAGCGGGCGCAGAACCGCCGCATCGAGATCATCATCGTGCCCGACCTCTCGCAGCTCCCGGGCTTCGAGGAGCTCAAGAAGCTCGACTCGACGCGGTAGCGCGCGGTCAGTTGCGGTGCTGCGGGCGGCCGAGCCGCTCGAGCATGTCCAGCAGGTCCACCAGGGTGATCTCGTGCCGCGTGCCGCAGAAGTGGCACGTGATGGCCGTGCTGCCCAGGGTGTCGACGATGGACTGCACCTCGTCCACCCCGAGGGACTCCAGCGTGGTGATCGCCCGCGCCTTGCTGCAGGTGCAGGTGAAGCGCACCGGCGTCTCGATGAGCGGCGGCACGTTGGGGAACAGCGCCTCGAGCAGGTCCATGGCCGTGTGCGGGCCGGCGGGCGTGGCCGCCCACTCCACCAGCCGGGCCTCGAGCGTGCTGGCCTCGTGGCCGAGCGTGGTGAGGTCGCCGTCGGGCAGCGCCTGGAGCAGCACCCCGGCCACCACGCCCAGGCCCTCGTCGCCTCCGCGCGCGACGGTGAGGGCGACGTGCGTGGCCACCTGGTCGCTCTTCGCGAAGTAGTGGTTCAGGTCCTCGGCCAGGCGCAGGGCCACCAGCTCCACCGAGGAGCGGTAATACTCGCCCCCGCCGATCTCCCGCAGCACCGAGAGGAAGCCGGAGTTGCCCAGCGCCGCCCGCCATTGGAAGACGCCCTCCTGCAGCTCGATGTCGAGGTCGGGGTTCTTCACGTACCCGCGCAGCTCGCCGTTGGCCCCGGCGTCCACCAGGAAGCCGCGGAAGGGCCCGTCGCACTCGAGCTGGAGGTTGACGCGCGTCTCGCCCTTCTGGAGCGAGGCCATCAGCGCGCCGCCCACCAGCCCCTGGGCCAGCAGCGAGGCCGAGGCCGGCTGGAGCTGGTGCCGCTGCCGCGCCTCCCGAGCCACCTCGGTCAGCACGGCCACCGACACCTTGAGGCCGGGCCCTTCCAGCACCGTGCGAACGACCGAGTCAGCCATGCGGGGGACGACCTCCACCAAAGACAACGGGGGCGACGGTCATCGACCGTCGCCCCCAGAAGTTCAACAGGAAACCTCAGGCGCTTACTGCGGCACGCAGATGTCGACGAAGTTGCCCTCGACGCACTCGTAGCCCGTGCGGCAGCCGGGGAACGTGCCGCCGTCGCGCGGAGTCGCCCCGCCGCCGTCGGTGGCCGCGTTGCACTGCTGGAAGCACGTCCAGTAGATGAACGGGCCGCGCGAGTCGGTGGTGACGGAGGGGTCGCAGCCGCCGTTCTCGCCGCAGAAGTCGTCGGAGGTCTCGAGGCTGCAGTCCGAGATGCAGAGGCCGGCGGGCGCGCCCGCGCCACCGTCGGCCAGCGTGTCGGGGATGCACTCGCCCGTGTCGGGCGGCTGGCAGTCGGTGTCGCCGGTGCAGGCGCCACCGGCCGGGCGGGTGCCCCGGGGGCCGGCGTCGGCCTCGTCGGGCAGGCCGCCGTCCGTGAGGAGCGGGTAGCACATCGCGAAGGGCTGCGAGGTGCTGCCGAAGTTCACGCAGCCGTAGCCATCGCGGCAGTCACCGTTCGAGGTGCAGCCGTCGTAGCAGATGTTCTCGAGCTCGCCGAGGAAGCCGAGGAAGAAGGCGCACTTGTTGTCGCCGCCGCAGTTGGCCGAGCCCAGGCAGCGCTTGGTGCAGTAGCCCTCCTTGTACTCGTAGGGGTCGAGGCCGATCGACGCCGACTGCTTCTTGCAGAAGGGCCGAATGCCCTGCGACGACTCCGTCGCCGAGATGGGGATGCCGTTGCACTGGGTGTCGGTGGTGCAGGGCGAGCCGACCTGCACGCCGCCGGCGTCCACCGTCTGGCAGCCGCCCGTGACGCAGAGCTGGCCCGTGGAGCAGGCCGCGCAGGCGTTGCCGCCGGAGCCGCAGTTGTTCACCGTGGTGGCCGAGAGGGGCACGCAGGTGCCGCTGGGGAGCCGGCAGCCGTCGCAGGTCGTGCCGCCGCCGCCGCCGGTGCCGCCGCCCGTGCCGCCGCCCGTGCCGCCGGTGGTGCAGACGAAGTTGTTGCAGGTCTGGCCCGTCGCCGAGCAGTCGGTGCAGGCGTTGCCCGCCGTGCCGCAGGTGGTGTTGAGGCCGCTGTTCTCGCGCTTGACGCACGCGCCGCTCGCGTCGCAGCAGCCATTACAGTTCGCGGGCCCACACTTCGGGGCGCCACAGGAAGGGACGATTGCGACAACGAAGCCAAGCATGGCTCCGAGCGCGAGAGCTCTGACGTTCATCGGTTGAAACTCCTGCTTCGTGGTGGTCGGCGCAGACCGGGCTCTGCTCCGATGTCGTGAAAGGTATTGCCGTGAGGGCGCCGCTCAAAACAGAAAGCCGGTCGCTTCGTCAAGTGTTGATCCGAAGCGCCGGCTCGCTTCTGTCAGGGAGGAGGCGTCAGCCTACCGCGACTCAGAACGGAATGTCATCGCTGGGGGGCGGCCCGCCGAAGTCGTCGGGGGGCGCCGAGCCGCCGGCGTCATCGCGCTGGCCCCCGCGAGCACCGCCGCCAGGCGCGCCACCTTCAGCGCCGCGGCCGGCACCGCTGCCGAGGAACTGCACGGTCTGGGCGACCACCTCGGTGGTGTAGTTCTTCTTGCCTTCCTTGTCGGTCCACTCGCGCGTCTGCAGGCGGCCCTCGACGTAGCACTGGCGCCCCTTCTTGAGGTACTCGCCGCACAGCTCCGCCAGCTTTCCCCAGACGACGATGCGGTGCCACTCGGTGCGCTCCTGCTTCTGCCCGCTGCTCTTGTCCGTCCACGACTCGCTGGTCGCGATGCGGAAGTTGGCGACCGCCTGGCCGCTGGGCGTGAAGCGCACTTCGGGGTCGGCCCCGAGGTTGCCGATCAGAATCACCTTGTTGATGCCGCCTGCCATGACGTGCTCCTTGCGAGAACCGGCCCGTTCCGGGTCGGTGATGGGTGGAGCGCGATGCTCTAGCACGCAGGTCTGACAGGTCCGCAAGCGGCGCGGTGACGGGCCTGTCGATCCAACGGGTTGCCGAAGGCTCTTCAGCCGCCGGGCGAGGCGCCGGGGGGCGACGAGTCGACGGGGCCGTCGGCCAGGGTGGACGCCGGGGCGCGGGCCTGGGCGATCTTCTGCGAGAGCGTCACCTCGAGCGAGCGGCTGAAGGCGGCGAGGGCGGGGTCGACGGCCCCCTGCGCCTGGCGCAGCGTGCCCCACAGCGGCGCGTCGGGCTGGGCGGCCTTGACGAGCCCGCGCACGAGCGCGTCGATGCCGACCTCGCGCTCGGCGGGCGACGCGGCCTTGAGCGCGAGGAGGAGCTCCTGGGGCGCGTCGGTGGCCACCACGGCGAGCTGCTCGGCGAACCACTCGGCGGCGTGCTCGTCGGCGACGTCGGCGCGCACGAACTCGAGCAGGCGCCCGGCGGCCTCGACGTTGCCGGCGGCGGCGAGCTCCACCAGCGAGGGCACCACGGGCAGGTCGAAGCCCGCCTCGAGGGAGGCCTTCTTGATGCGGCCGTAGACGTCTTCGCTCGCCACGGCGCTGTCGAGGAGCATGCGCACGCTGGCGCCCTCGCGCGGGTCCGACTGGTAGAGGGCGTGGGCGATGATGGCGCGCACGGCCGGGTCTTTCTCGCTGCGCCAGGCGGTGCGCAGGAGCGCCACGTTGCGCTTCTCGCCCTTCTGCGCGAGGCCGACGTAGGTCTGCAGCCGGGCCTTGAGGGCCTCGAAGGGCCCGACCACCGAGGGGGGCGTCAGGGCGGCGATGGCGGCCGAGGGCCCCGCGGGCGAGCCCGAGGCGGCGACGGCGGCGCCGAGGGCGTCGATGTGCGGCACCACCGTGCCCGCGCGGCCGGCGAAGTCGTTGACCATCACCGAGAAGACGAAGCGCTCGCCGCCGACGGCCTGCACGTAGCCCGAGAGGGCCGACACGGTCTCGAGGGTGCCCGTCTTGGCGCGCAGGCGGCCCACGGCGTCGCTGCCCTCGAAGCGGTACTTGAGGGTGCCGTCCTTGCCGGCGATGCCCAGGGCCGAGAGGTACTCGGGCATCACGGGGAAGCGCTCGATCATGTGCACGAGGAGCCGGTTGCTCTGCGCCGCCGAGAAGCGGTTCGCGTCGTTGAGGCCCGAGCCGTTCTTCATCACGTAGCTGCCGCGGGCCAGGCCCACCTCCTTCTCGAGGAAGTCCTCCACCACCGAGATGCCCTGGGCGTGGCTGCCGGGGGTGCCGCGCACCTCGGCGCCCAGCGTCTTGATGAGCTGCTCGGCGATGAAGTTCGAGGAGTTCTTGTTGAGGCGCTTGAGCACGATGTCGAGCGACTCGCTCTGCGCGACGTGGAGCATCTTCTGCCCGTAGGGCACCACGCCCTGGCGCAGGCGCCCCTTCACCTTGACGCCGCGCTGCACGAGGAGCGCCTTGAGCGTGAAGCCGAAGTAGAGCGCGGGCTGGTCGATCTTCTTCCACACCGACCAGGCGCCCTTGTCGTGGGGCACCATGCCCTTGGCCTCGAGCTTCTGGCGCACGCGGTCCTTGTCGACCGTGGAGGACACGGTGAAGCGGCGCTGGGTGTTGGTGCCGGTGGTCACCTCGCCCTCGACCACGAAGTAGTCCGACGGGGGCTCGACCTCGATGGTGGCCTTGCCGCCGATGGCCTCGGCGGGGCGCAGGTAGACGCCCACGGTGTTCCAGTTGAGCGAGAGGGCGCCGGTGGGGGCGAGGTAGGCGCGGTCGCCGTACTCCTGGTCGAAGCCCGGCGCGGTGCGGTCGGCGTCGAACCACGAGTCGTCCACCACGATGTCCTGCACCTCCTTCACGCCCGCGTGGAGCAGCTCGGACACCATGCCGTAGAGGCGCTCGGTGGTGATGGACGGGTCGCCCTTGCCGCGCACGAAGAGGGTCCTGGCCTTGCCGTCCTTCCAGTCCTTCTCGACGAGGAACTCGGTGTCGAAGCGGTACTCCGGGCCCAGGCGCGCCAGGGCCGCCGCGGCCGTGAAGAGCTTCACGTTGGAGGCGGGGTTGAGCAGCTCGTCGGCGTCGCGGGCGAAGACCACCGCCCCGTCCTCGAGGCTGCGCACCTCGACGGAGACGCGGGAGCTGCCCAGCTTCGAGCCGCTGATGACGGACGCCATGGCCTGGCGGAGGGCCTCGCGCTCCTGGGCGCGCGGGGCGGCGGTGGCGGCGGACGCAGCCAGGGCACAGCAGAGCGCAAGGAGAGGAGTGGCACGCATTGGGTGGAGTGGAGTTAACTGCGTTTCGGCGCCGGGGCGAAACTCCGGCACCACATTTCGGGGAGGGACCCACACATGGCAGAGAACATCACGGTGTCAGCAATCATCCCGGCGCGCGCGGAGCGCGTCTTCTCGGCCTGGCTCGACCCGGCGGAGCACGCGAAGATGACGGGCGGCGCGGCCACCGACGAGGGCGCCGGCGCCTTCAGCGCGTGGGACGGCTACATCACCGGGCGCACGCTCTCGTCGGCGCCGCACCAGAAGATCGTCCAGGCCTGGCGCACCACCGAGTTCCCCGACGGCGCGCCCGACTCGAAGCTCACGGTGCTGCTCGACCCCGCGACCGGCGGCACGCGCCTGACCCTGGTGCACGAGAACCTCCCCGACGGGCAGGGCGACGCCTACGAGCAGGGCTGGCAGGAGCACTACTTCGCCCCCATGCAGGCCCACTTCTCCTCGGCCGGCGAGAAGGTGCGCGAGGTGGGCGAGAAGCTCGGCGACGCCTTCGAGGAGGTGGCCGAGGACGCCAAGCAGGCCGTGCAGAAGGCCCGCGCGTCGGCCCAGAAGCAGGGGCGCAAGGTGGTGCGCGAGGTGAAGCGGGTCGAGAAGAAGATGGCCGCCCAGGTGAAGAAGCTGGGCAAGAAGATGAAGGCCCTCGTCTCGAAGAAGCCGGGCAAGAAGGCCGCGCCGAAGAAGGCCACCGCGAAGAAGGCGGCGCCGAAGAAGGCCACCGCGAAGAAGGCGGCGCCGAAGAAGGCCGCTCCGAAGAAGGCCACCGCGAAGAAGGCGGCGCCGAAGCGGTCCGCCGCGAAGAAGTCCGCGACGAAGAAGCCAGCCCGGCGCTGAGCCGACGCCTTACCGGCGCTTGAGCTTTTCCTGCGCCGCCCTGCCCTTCTTCGTGAAGAGGGGCCCCAGCCGCACCGCCGCCGCGGGGAGGAACGTCGCCAGCCGGGCGATGGCTCCCCGCGTGAAGGGAATGGGCACCTCCAGCGGCGCGTGGGGCAGCACGTGGTCGAAGAGCACCCGCTCGATGTCCTCCACGGTGAGCGGCCGCGGGCCCGAGAAAGTCATCGCGGCCTGCTCGTAGTCGACCTGGAGCTCGAGCATCGGCGTCTGCACCGCGTCGGGCATCACCAGGCTCACCTTCACGCCGTGGGGTGCCAGCTCCTGGGCCGCCGCCAGCGTGTAGCCGCGCACCGCGAACTTCGAGGCCGAGTAGAGCGGCAGCCCCGGCACCGGCGCCAGCGAGGCGAGGGAGCCGACGTTGATGACGTGCCCGGCGGCGCGCTGCTTGAAGTGGGCGCCCACCACGCGCATGCCGTGCACCACGCCCTTCACGTTGACGTCGAGGTGGAGGTCCACGTCGCGCGGCTCGACCTCCCAGCTCCAGCCGGGCTTGAGGTAGCCGGCGACGTTGAGGAGCACGTCGAGCTGCCCGAAGGCCGAGAGCGCCTCGGCGAGCGCGGCCTGCCACGCGTCGGGGCTGCGCACGTCGAGCCCCTGCAGCCGCACCTGCGCCTCGGGCCAGGCGCCTGCCTTCGCGGCCGCCGCGAGGCCCTCCTCGTTGACGTCGGTCGCCAGCACCCGGTGGCCCCGCCGGGCGAGCGCACCCACGAGGTGCCGGCCGATGCCGCTGGCGCAGCCGGTGACGAAGAAGACCTGGCTCATGGGGCGCCGTTGTAGCCCGCCCAGACGACGCCGGCCGCCCGCTTCTGCTACATGCCGCCTCATGCGTCCGAGCTCCTGGATCTTCGCCTGGTGCTGCGCCCTGCTCTGGGCCTGCAGCGCGCCCACGGGCTGTGCCTGCGGCGGCTTCACCCCGATGCCCCAGGGCTCCTACTCGGGCCCGAAGCTGAACTCGGCGGGCTCGGCGCGGCTGACGACGCAGGGCTTCGACGCGCTCAACCAGAACGCGCCCAGCATCCTCCAGTTCTTCGCGCCGGGCGGCACGATGCAGGTGCCGGTGCCCTGCAGCTACGAGCAGGTGGCGCTCAGCGGCATCAACGTCGCGCAGCTCGCCGTGGCCGACACCGGGAGCCTGTACTGCACCAGCGAGAGCTGCGGCCGCATGGACGGCACCTGCGACGCGCGCGACGAGGGCCAGACGGTGACGCTGACCTTCACCAGCCTCTCCTTCGCGCCCAAGGCGCCCGACGTGCTCGAGGCGAAGGTGACGGCCACGGTGCAGACGGGCGTGCTCCCCATCAGCTCCCGGGGCACGAGCAACTCGGTGCTGTGCCTCTTCAGCGGGCGAGCGAAGTTCACGGTCGACCTCGACACCGCGCGGGCGGCGCCGCCCTCGAACGAGCTGCTCCTCGACATCCGCTTCACCATCGACGCGAAGTGGGACCAGCTCCTCTCGCTGGAGGTGGCGAACATCGGCAACGCCCAGGCCTGCTCCGGCAGCACCGCGCCGCCCAACTGCATCGACCCCAACGACATCGAGATCCTCAACGAGGGGTGCAGCGCGCTCAACATCGCGCAGCTCTCGGCGGTGAAGACGCTCCTCATCAACCAGCTCACCGCGTCGCTCGAGACGCAGCTCACCGACGCGCTGGGCGACGCGAACTGCGCGCCCTGCGGCCCCGCCGGCCAGTGCCCCACCTTCGGCACGGCGACCTCCACCTGCGAGGTCGACGCCGGCACCTGCCTCGACGACCAGACCGGCAAGTGCGTGCCCGGGCTCATGGGCACCGAGGGGCGCCTCGAGGTGGGCCAGGCCCTGGGGCCCCTGGGGGCTCCTCCGGGCGCGGCCATCGAGCTGTCCCTGGGCGCGGGCGGCGGCGCGACGGCCACCGACGCCGGCCTCACGGTCGGCCTGCGCGGCGGCGCGAAGGAACTCGCCGTCGCCGACTGCGTGGCCCCGGCCGCCCGCCCCACCCCGCCGATGCTGGCGCTGCCCGATCTCGACGCCGACGCCCCGGGCCCCTACGACGTCGGGCTCTCGGTCTCGGGCCAGTTCCTCGACGAGGTGCTCTTCCGCGCGCAGCAGTCGGGCGCGCTGTGCCTGGAGCTGGGCACCGAGACGGTGGCGGCACTCGAGTCGGGCCTGCTCTCGACGCTGCTGCCCTCGCTGGGCCTGCTGACCGAGAAGCAGAACGTGCCGCTGCGGGTGGTGATCCGCCCGGTGAACCCGCCCTCGGCCACCGTCGGCGAGGGCACGGTGGACGCCGACGGCCGACCGCTCGCCCCGCTGGTGCGGCTGACCTGGCGCGGCCTCGAGCTCGACGTGTACGCGCTCCTCGAGGACCGCCTGGCCCGCCTCTTCACCGTATCGGCCGACCTCTCGCTGCCGCTGGGCGTCACCCTCGACGGCTGCGCGAGCCTCACCCCGGTGGTGGGCAGCCTGCAGGGCGCCATCACCAACGTGGCGGTGAAGAACAACGAGCTGCTCGCCGAGCCCGTCACCGCGCTGCAGAACCTCGTGCCCTCGCTCCTGACGCTCGCCGAGCCGCAGCTCGCCGGCGGCCTCACCGGCTTCACGGTGCCCGAGTTCAACGGCTTCGGCTTCAAGTTCGTCGCCGCCCGCGGGGTGGGCCACGTCACCGGCACGCAGACCTACCAGCACGTGGGCCTCTACGCGGAGCTGCTCGACCAGGGCGACGTGTGCGTGCCCCAGCCGGCGCGGCCGGGGGTGAACGTGGTGCGCTCGGCGGTGCGCAGCGGCGACGAGGCCGCGGCGCTCGTCGTGACCGCCGGCGAGCTCGTCTCGTGGCGCGTGGACGAGGGCCTGTGGTCCACCTGGCAGCGCGTCGGCGCGGAGGGCCGGCTCGAGGTCTGGCACCCGCGGCTGCGCCTGGGCGGGGCCCACGTGGTGGACGTGCGCACGCCGCGCGGCGAGGCGCAGCGGGTGCGCCTCTCGCCGCCCGGTGCCGACCTGGCTCGCTGAGGGGGGCGCCGGCTACGGCCGGAGCGCCGCGATGGCCGCGGCGTAGTCGGGCGCCTTGAAGACGGCGTTGCCCGCGACGAGCACCGTGGCGCCGGCGGCGACCACCTGCTTCGCCGTGGCGGCGTTGATGCCGCCGTCGACCTCGATGTCCACGTGCCCAAGGCCCCGCGCGTCGAGCAGCGCGCGCAGCCGCCGCACCTTGTCCACCGTGCCGGGGATGAAGGCCTGCCCGCCGAAGCCCGGGTTGACCGACATGAGCAGCACCTGGTCCACCTCGCCCAGCACCTCCTCGATGGCCGACAGGGGCGTGGAGGGGTTGAGCACCACCGAGGGCTTCGCGCCAGCGGCGCGGATCTGCTGGAGCGTGCGGTGGAGGTGCGGGCAGGTCTCCTGGTGCACGGTGATGATCGCAGCGCCGGCCTTCGCGAAGGCCTCGATGTACCTCTCGGGCTCGACGATCATGAGGTGCACGTCGAGCGGCAGCGCGGTGACCCGCTTGACCGCCTCCACCACCAGCGGCCCGATGGTGAGGTTGGGCACGAAGCGGCCGTCCATCACGTCGACGTGCACGGAGTCGGCGCCCGCCGCCTCGATGGCGCGCACCTCCTCAGCGAGGCGGCCAAAGTCAGCAGACAGGAGCGACGGCGCGACGCGGACGCGGTTCGGCATGGCCCCTCGGGTGGTAGCCCGGCCCGCGCGCTCATGCACCAACCTTCCGCTCGGGGCGGTTGCCCGGGTGGCCCGTAGAGGCGAACATCGCCCGCACCGTGGACACCCCCGTGGAAGAGAACACCGCGCCGTCGATTTCCCCCCTGCGCCAGGCGCTCCGCCGCGCCGACAAGCTCCAGTCGATCCTCGACGTGGCGAAGGCCATGGCCGCGGCGCACAGCCTCGACGAGCTGCTGCCGCTCATCCTCCGGGAGGCCGCCCGCGTGGTGGAGGCCGACCGCTGCTCGCTCTTCATCCTCGACCGGGAGCGGCAGGAGCTGTGGAGCCGCGTCGCCCAGGGCGCCAAGCAGGAGATCCGCGTGCCGCTGGGCCAGGGCATCGCCGGCTCCGTCGCCCAGTCGGGCGCCATCATCAACCTGGTCGACGCCTACGAAGACCCCCGCTTCCAGCGCGACTGGGACGTCAAGACGAACTACCGCACCCGCAGCGTGCTCTGCGTGCCCATGCGCGACACGCACGGCGAGGTGACGGGCGTCATCCAGGCGCTCAACGCCACCGACGGGGCCTTCGACTCCGAAGACGAGGAGCTGCTCATCGCGCTGGGCGGCCAGGCGGCGCAGGCCATCGAGAACGCGATGCTGCACGAGGACATCAGCCGCCTCTTCGAGGGCTTCGTGCAGGCCTCGGTGATGGCCATCGAGTCGCGCGACCCCACCACCGCCGGCCACTCAGGCCGCGTGGCGTCGCTCACCGTCACCCTCGCGCAGGTCACCGAGGCCGCGGGCACCGGCTCGTTCAAGGGCCTGCGCTTCTCGAGCGAGCAGCTCCAGGAGATCCGCTACGCGTCGCTCCTGCACGACTTCGGGAAGATCGGCGTGCGCGAGCCGGTGCTGGTGAAGGCCGAGAAGCTGTACCCGCACGAGCTCGAGGCGCTCAAGCTGCGCTTCGAGCTCGGCCGCAAGGACCGCCAGCTGACGTCGCTCAGCCGGCGCCTCGACGCGGTGCGGCTGCGGGGCGAGCGCGAGATGCCCGCCATCGAGGCCGAAGAGAACGAGCGCCTGGCCCGCGAGCTCAAGGAGCTCGACGAGGCCCTCGACTTCATCCTCCAGTGCAACCGCCCCACCGTGCTGGCGCAGGGCGGCTTCGAGCGGCTCACCGGCCTGAGCGGCCTCTCGTACAACGACTCCCGCGAGCGGCCCCAGCAGGTGCTGACGCCCAACGAGGTGCAGGTGCTCTCCATCCCCCGGGGGTCGCTCTCGTCCACCGAGCGGCGGGAGATCGAGTCGCACGTCACCCACACCTTCCGCTTCCTCTCGCAGATCCCCTGGACGCGTACGCTCAAGCGCGTGCCGGAGATCGCCTACGCGCACCACGAGAAGCTCGACGGCAAGGGCTACCCGCGCGCGGTGGCGGCAGACCAGATCCCCGTGCAGTCGAAGATGATGGCCATCGCCGACATCTACGACGCGCTCACGGCGAGCGACCGCCCGTACAAGAAGGCCGTGCCCCACGAGCTGGCCCTCGACATCCTCAAGAAGGAGTCGGACGGCGGGCAGCTCGACAAGGAGCTGTTCGCCATCTTCGTGGAGGCCGAGGTCTCGAAGAAGGCCCTCAAGCCGAAGTGAGGCGCCTCACATCTCGATGGTGTGGAGCCGCAGGGAGTTGATCTTCCCCGGCTGGCCGATGGGCGCGCCGAAGACGATCACCACCCGCTCGCCCCGCTTCGCCAGCCCGCGGGCGAGCAGCTCCTCCTCCACGCGGCGCACCATCTCCTCGGTCTCCTGCACCGGCTCGAGCACGCGCGGCATCACGCCCCACAACAGCGCGAGGCGGCGGCGCACCTCCTGGTTCGGCGAGAAGGCGATGATCGGCATCTGCGGGCGGTAGCGCGAGAGCAGCCGCGCCGTGGTGCCCGTCAGGGTGAAGGCCACGATGAGCGAGGCCCCCACCTCCCGCGCCGCGCGGCAGGCGACGCCGCAGGTCACGTCGGGGAACTCCGCCGGCACGCGCAGGGGCTCGCCGCTGCCGATGCGGGGGAAGGACTGGCGCATGGCCGACTCGGCCGCCTCGACGATGCGGCTCATCATCTCGACCGACTCGATGGGGTAGCGCCCCGAGGCCGACTCCCCCGAGAGCATCACCGCGTCGGTGTTGTCGAAGATGGCGTTCGCCACGTCGCTCGCCTCGGCCCGCGTCGGCCGCGGGTGCTCGATCATCGAGTTGAGCATCTGCGTGGCGACGATCACCGGCAGGCCCCGCTGGTTGGCCTTGCGAATGATCTCCTTCTGAATGGCCGGCACCTCCTCCGGGGGGATCTCCACGCCCAGGTCGCCGCGGGCGACCATCACCCCGTCGGTCTTGTCGAGGATCTCGTCGAGCCGCGCGATGGCCTCGGGCTTCTCGAGCTTGGCGATGATCGGCACCACCCGCCCCGCCTCGCGCATGGCCTCGCGGCACATCTCGATGTCCTCCGGCGTGCGCACGAAGGACAGGGCCACCATGTCGACCCCGGCCTTGAGCCCGAAGATGAGATCTTCGCGGTCCTTCGCCGTCAGCGCGTCGGCGCGCAGCGCCACGCCCGGCAGGTTGATGCCCTTGTTGTTCTTGAGCGTGCCGCCGTGCACCACCTCGGTGCGGATGAGGCTCTTCTTGTCGGTGGCCAGCACCCGCAGCTCGAGCAGGCCGTCGTCGAGGAGGATGCGGTCGCCCACGTTCACGTCGGAGGCCAGGTGCGGGTAGGTGGTGGACACGAGCGCCTGGGTGCCCAGCACCGACTCGTCGGTGGTGATGCCCAGCTCCTTGCCCTCGACCAGCTCCACGGCGCCCCCCTCGAGCTTCCCGGTGCGGATCTTCGGGCCCTGCAGGTCGCCCAGGATGCCCACGGCCTTGCGCACCTTGAGCTGCGCCGCGCGCAGGCGCTCCACCGTCGCCATGTGGTCGGCGTGCGTGCCGTGGCTGAAGTTGAGGCGGGCCACGTCCATGCCCGAGTGGATCAGCTTCTCCAGCATCTCCTGCGAGGCGGTAGCCGGGCCCAGCGTACAGACGATCTTCGCGCGTCTCATGGTCGCGGGGTTATACGGACGCGGGTCGTACGCTTCCAGCGGCGCTTTCACCGGGCCTCGCCAATGGCGCAGTGCGTCTGACGGGTTGCGCGAGGGCCTCGGCGCGGCGCGCTCAGCGGCGCAGGAGCTCCTGGAGATGCTCGCGCTCCCAGGCGATGGCCGCGGCGTAGCGCGGGAAGGCGCGCTCACGGTCGCGGAAGGCGCGCGGGTGGTGCACGTGGCGGCCTTCGTCGCGGTCGCTGGGGAAGAGCTGGTGGAGCATCTCGTGGAAGACGATGAACTCCACGAAGAAGCGCGGCACGTCGGGCCGGTCGAGTGCCGGGTGGAGGCGGATCTCCCGCGCCTTGTGATCGTACACGCCCAGGCGGATCGACTTGCGGCGGCGGCGCCCGGTCTGCCGGCCCCAGCCGATGCGCGCCCGCACCCCGGCCTGGAAGTACTCGACGTTGAGCGCCTCGAAGATCTCCTGCAGGTCGAAGCACTGGCCCCGCGGCTCGAGCAGCCCCGGGCGCCGCGGCAGCGCCCGGATGCGCGCCTGCCGCTGCGCGATGTAGTCGTCGAGCACCTGCCCCGCCTCGCGGCGCCCGCGCCCGGCGTAGTCGGCGATGGCCGAGACCACCGCCACTGGCGCGTCGAGGAACATGTGGTGCGCGCGGATCTTCAGCACCGGCGGCTGGCGCCGGAAGCTGATCATCGTCGAGCGGTTGTCGTGCACCGAGAGCAGCACCTTCACCTGCGGCCCGAGCAGCTCGGCGATGCGCGCCGCAAGCGCCCGCGCGCGCGCGAGGACCTGTTGCCGGGAGCCGACCGGCGCGTCGGCGGCCGCCTCGCCGGAGGGGCCGTCGAGCGCAGGCGCCTGGGCCACCTCGCGTGCCGTCTCGACGCGCGGGCCGCGCTGGTGCGGGGCCCC
>CAYUZK010000095.1:0-22305 GCA_964449625.1 uncultured Archangium sp. | reverse complement strand
ACGCCCTCGCCGCGGCGACGCGGCGCGCCGAGTCGGCAGAAGCCGAGCGCTCCGACGAGCACGCCGCCCGCGAGGCTGCGCAGGCCGAGCGCGAGGCGCTGCGCCAAGCGCTGAGCTCCGCCGAGGGTCGCGTGGCCGACGCCGAGCGCGCGCACGCCGCCACCAGCGCGGAGCTCTCGTCGCTCCGCGAGGGCCTCGCCTCCGAGACGGGCCAGCGGGGCTCGCTGGAGCAGGAGACCCTGGAGCTCCGCGCCTCGCTGGCGGGCGAGTCGAGCCGCCGCGCGGCCCTCGAGCTGGAGCGCGACGAGGCCCGCGCCTCGCGCGACGCCGCGCAGGCCGAGGCCGCCCGCCGGGCCACCGTCATCGCCGAGCTGACCGCCCGCGTGGCCGAGCTCGAGGTCACGGTCGAGGCCAGCGGCGCCGACGCCGCGCAGCGCCGCGCGCTCGAGGAGGTCATCGCCGCCCGCGAGGTCACCATCTCGTCGTTGGAGGACTCGCTCGCCGCCGCGCGCGAAGACGCCGACGCCGCCCTCGCCCTCGCCAGCGAAGTGGAGGCCGAGCGCCACCAGCTCGCCGAGGCGCGCGCCCAGCTCGAGATCGCCACTGCCCACCTCGCGGAGGCCCGCGCCGCGCGCGACGCCGCCCAGGCCGAGCACCTCGAGCAGGAGGCCGCGCGGGAGGCGCTGCAGCAGGAGCTCGACGACGCCCGCGCCCGCCTGCAGGCGATGCAGGCCGACGTCACCAGCGCCTCCGAGCTCCTCGAGGAGACGGCCCGCGAGCGCGACGGCCTGCGGGTGAAGGTGGCGGCCCTGGAACCGTCGGCGCCGCTGGCCGAGCAGCTCGCCACCGCGCTCGAGGCCGAGCAGGCCCGCCGCGCCGACGCCGAAGCCGCCCTCGAGGCGGCGCGCGCCTCGCGCACGGAGGTGGAGGAGGAGATCGACGCCCTGCGAGAGTCGCGCACCGCCGAGACGGTGAAGCGCACGCAGGCCGAGGCCGACGTGTCCGCGCTCCGCGAGGCCCTCGCCGCCGAGGTGACGCGCCGGGAGCAGGCCGAGCGCGACGCGGGCCTGCAGCGCGATGCCTTCGCAGGAGAGGCCGCGCTCCGGGAGCAGGCCACCGACGAGCTCGCCGCTGCCCGCGAGGCCGCCGCCGCCGAGGCGGGGCGCCGGGCGCAGCTCGAGGCCACCCTCGCCGACGCGCAGGAGGCCGCCACCGCGGAGGCCGCGCTCCGCCAGCAGGCTGCGCGCGCGCTCACCGAGGCGCGGGAGCAGGCCGCCGCGGACCTCGCCGCGGCCCGTGAGGCCCTCGCGGCCGAGGCCGCGCATCGCGAGCAGAAGGCGCTCGAGCTCGCCGCTGCGCGAGAGGCCCTCTCTGCCGAGGCGGCGCAGCGACAGCAGGTCTCCGAGGCGCTCGCCGCGACGAAGGCGACGGCCGCCGCCGAGGCGGCGCAGCGGCAGCAGGTCTCCGAGGAGCTCGCCGCGGCGAAGGCGACGGCCGCCGCCGAGGCCGCGCAGCGGCAGCAGCTCGCCGAGGAGCTCGCCGCGGCGAAGGAGGCCCTCTCCATCGAGGCCACGCAGCGGCAGCAGCTCGCCGAGGAGCTCGCCGCGGCGAAGGAGACGGCGGCCGCCGAGGCCGAGCGCCGTGCTCAGCTCGAGCAGGCCCTCGCCGAGGCGCAGCGCACGGTCGCCACCGAAGCACAGACGCGGGCCCAGGCCGAGCAGACCGCGGCGGAGCTCCGGGAGGCCACCGAGGCCGAGGCCGCCCAGCGCGCGCAGGAAGCCGCCGAGCTCGAGACGCTGCGCCAGTCGCTCGTGGCCCTCGAGGCCCGCGAGGTCCTCTCGCTCGCGCTCCCGCACCGCACCGTCGGCGTGCCCCGCCACGGCACCGTCCCCCTCGAGGGGCTGGCGCGCGTGGTGACGCAGCTGGTGCTGGCCGACGCCGAGGTGCGCCTGGAGCTGGGCGTCGCCGGCGGCACGCGCACGGTGTGGTTCAAGCGTGGGCAGATCGTCGCCGCCGAGTCGTCGCTCGACCACGAGGGCCTCATCGCCCGCGCGCGCCGCGACGGCCTCATCGACCCCCGGCAGGACGGCGAGCTGCGCATGATGCGGGGCGCGCCGCCGCGGGAGCAGCTCGAGGCGCTCAAGAGCCGCGGCTTCATCCGCGACATCGAGTCGGTGCCGCTCGTGCAGCGCTACACCGAGCAGGTCGCCCTCGACGCCTTCTCCGAGCCCGAGAGCCAGTACCGGCTCGTCGAGGAGGCGCCCCCAGCGGCCGTGCTCCTGGCGACGGTGCCCCGGCCCACCCTGCCCATGCTGGCCGAGTCGCTGCGCCGGGCCGTGCCCCCCGACGAGGTGCTCGAGCGCCTCGGGGGCGGCGAGGCGGTGGCGGTGCCCACCGACTCGGAGCTCGACCTGCGCGCCCTCGGCTTCTCGGAGCGCGAGCGCAAGATGCTCTCGTGGGTCGACGGCGAGGCCACGGTGGAGGACCTCTCGCTCGCCTCCGGCCTCAAGCCTGACGCCGCCTTCCGCGCGCTCCTCGTCGCCCGCTGGCTGGGCCTTTTGGAGCTCAAGGCCGGCGTGCGCCGCGCCGAGCCCGCGTCCGGGCAGCTCGACGAGCGTCGCCTCGAGGCCAAGTACGAAGAGGTGCAGGACGCCGACTACTTCACCATCCTCGGGCTCCCGCGCTCGGCCGGGGCCGACGAGGTGCGTCGCGCCTTCGAGCGCCTCTCGCTGGAGTTCGACCCCTTGCGCTTCTCCGGGCACCCCGACGCGGGCCTCCAGCAGCGCGCGCAGCTCGTCGCCGAGCTCCTCGAGGAGGCCGCCCGGGCCCTCGAGGACGACCGCCGCCGGGTGGAGTACGCCCGGCACCTCCTCGACTGACCGGTCCGTCAAGGCCCCGCAAACAGGCCCCGACGGCGCCCTGCCCCTTGGCGAGGCGCGGGCACTCGCATTACAAGAAACCGCATGGTTCACGAGATCCTGGTGTGGCCGAACCCCGTGCTGAAGCAGAAGGCCCAGCCCGTGGGTGAGGTCGACGAGTCCACCCGCACCCTCATCAAGGACATGTTCGAGTCGATGTACGCGGCCGACGGCGTCGGGCTGGCGGCCCCGCAGATCGGCGTGCTCAAGAACGTCATCGTGCTCGACACCACGCCGCGGCAGCCCGAGTCGAAGGCGCTGGCCATGGTCAACCCTGAGATCCTCTCGCTCGAGGGCAAGTGCACCTACCGGGAAGGATGCCTCTCCGTGCCCGGCGAGGCCGAAGACGTGGAGCGCGCCGCGGTGGTGACCGCCCGCTACCTCGACGAGCAGGGCGTGCAGCAGACCATCACCGCCGACGGGCTGCTGGCCATCGCCATCCAGCACGAGTGCGACCACCTCAAGGGCGTGATGTTCGTCGACCACATCTCGAACATGAAGCGCGAGCTCATCCGCAAGCGCATGAAGAAGATCCAGGCGTCGATGGCTGACGAGGCCCCGGAGAAGCCCGAGAAGAAGAAGGCCGCCTCCCGCTCCGAGGCCCGCTGACGCGCCTTCAGCGCCGCGGCTTCCGGGTCTGCGTCACGCCGCGCTTCGGGCAGAGGTCCGCCACCACGCAGCGGTGACACTCCGGCCGCAGCGCGTCGCAGCAGCGGCGCCCGTGCCAGATGAGGAGCTGGTGACCCTTGAACCAGAGCTCCTGTGGGACGAGCCTCTGGAGGTCGGCCTCCACCTCGTCGGGGGTGCTCTTCGTCGTCAGGCCCAGGCGCTTGCCGAGCCTCAAGATGTGCGTGTCCACCGGGAAGGCGGCGTCGGCCCCGAGGTGAATGGTCACCACCCCGGCCGTCTTGTTGCCCACGCCCGGCAGCTCCGCGAGCGCCGCCCTCGAGGTGGGCACCTGCCCGCCGTGCCGCGCCACGAGCGCCTGCCCCAGCTTCACCAGGTTCTTCGCCTTGTTCCGGAAGAGGCCGACCGTCTTGATGTACGCCTCGACCTCGGCTGGCGGGGCCGCCGCGTAGTCCGCCGCGGTCTTGAAGCGGGCGAAGAGGGCCGGCGTGACGAGGTTCACCCGCTTGTCCGTCGTCTGCGCCGAGAGCGCCACCGCCACCACGAGCTCGAGCGGCGTCGTGTAGTCGAGCTCGATCTTCGCCTCGGGCATCGCCGCGTCGAGGCGCCCGATGATCTCCGCCGCCCGCGCGCGCTTCGCCTCCGTGGTCTCTCTCGCCATGGGCCGCGCTTCATGGACGCTGGCGGCGAGCGGCGCAACGACAACTCGCCATGAGTTCGAGGCGCCGGCGGCCGCGTGGTAGCGTCAGCGCCCTCGATGACGCGGTGGCTCCCCCTCGTTGTGCCCGGCCTCCTCGCGTGCGCGACGCCCGCGCCGCCAGGGAAGATCTCCTTCGCCGAAGCGTCGCGCAGCAGCCCTGGCGTCGTGGCGCCGCGAGCCGACTTACTCGACGCGGCCTTCGATCACTTCCTCCGGGCCGTCAGCCGCGGCCGCCTCTCGTCGCCCACCGGCGCGGCGATGCCCGCGGGCCACCTCGCCGCGTGGACCCGGCTGCTCGACGCCGTGGACGCCGCCACCGCGGGCAAGACCTCCACCTTGAGCCTCACCCGCACCCGCCTGCGCCTCGAGGAGGAGCTCCAGGCCGACGCCCGGGCCTTCGGCGACTTCCCCGCCGAGCTCGCGCTCCGCGCCAGCGCGACGGTGCGCCGCTTCTCGGCCCGCATCGTGGCGCAGACCACCCGCGCCCGCCGCGTCGACCCCGCCGCCTTCCGCTGGCCGGTGGACCCGGTGGTGGTGTCGTCGCCCTACGGCGTGCGGCTGCACCCCATCGCCGCCGAGCACCGCTTCCACGCCGGCATCGACCTCGAGGCCCCGCGCGCGCACCCGGTGCTCGCCGCCGAGGACGCCACCGTCGTCTTCGCCGCCTGGAACGGCGCCCACGGCAAGCAGGTCGAGCTCCAGCACGACCCCCACTGGGCCACGCGCTACAGCCACCTGGGCACGCTGCTGGTGAAGTCCGGCACGCGCGTGCGCAAGGGCCAGGTCATCGGGCTCGTCGGGCAGACGGGCCTCGCCACCGGCCCGCACCTCCACTTCGAGCTCCGCCGCGACGGCGACGCCCTCGACCCCGAGGCGTTCCTCCGGGAGCCGGGCCTGGCCACGCCGCCCCTCTACTCGGGGCTCGGGCCGTGAGCCCGCTGGTCGCCGAGCTGTCCGCGCTCGCCTTCCACCGCGCGCCCCCGGTCGACGCCAACGCCGCCATCGACGAGGCCCGCCAGCGGCGTGGGGCTCAGGGCGCCGACGCCACCAGCTACGAGCTCGCGCTCCCGGCCCTCGACCCCGACGGCTTCCTCACCGCGAAGGCGCTGCCGAAGCTCGTCTACTTCCTCGACTGCCGCGGCATCCACCCGCCGGCCAGCGGCGACGTCTTCGTCTCGCTCTTCAGCGAGGCGGGCCTGCTCTTCATCGACGCCGGGCCCGTGGTGGAGGCGCTCGCGCGCGCCCGCGGCCTCACGCTGGCCGAGGCAGTCCGCCGCTACGGCGCCACCGGCACGGGCGAGCCGCTGCACCTCGGGGGCTGACGCCGCGTGCGGCCCTGCAAAGACGAAGGCCCCGGGCGGGTGCCCGAGGCCTCGTGTCGACGAACCCGAAGGGCACGCTCAGAGCGTGTCCTTGAGCTCCTTCGCCGGGCGGAAGCCGATGGTCTTGGTGGCCTTGAGCTTCATGATCTCGTTGGTCTGCGGGTTGCGGATCTTCCGCGCCTTGCGGGTGCGGATGCTCCAGGTGCCGAAGCCCGGGTAGCTGAAGCGGCTGTCCTTCTTCACCGCGCTCCCGATGTTGTCGAACACCACGTCGATGAGCTCCGCCGCCGACTTCTTGGTCAGACGGGTCTGCTCCGCGACTGCCTCAACGAGCTCTGCCTTGGTCATGTGTGCTCCCTCCCGAACGCGGCGCCTGCACCGCGAAGGCTGGCGGAAATAGCAGTGCGCGCGCAGCCAAGTCAATGTAAGACATACACAAATTCAGGGGCGCGCGATGTCTGATCTATGGCGAGCCCGGCGCGATCTGCGCGCCCCGCCAACCCCGCGAAGGAGCCCGGGAAATCGGCCCGCGCTCGATCTGAGCCAGCTTCTACGTGATCTGGCCGTGGTGGGGGTGCTCTTCCTCTCAGGGTGCCCCCGGCCCGTGCTGCCGCCGACCCCACCTCCCCCGCCCCGCCCGGCGCTGTACGTCGACGCCTTCGCGGCGCCCGGTGGCGACGGCTCAGCGGCCAGGCCGCTCAAGGTCCTCCCCCCGCTCGTGCCCGCGGGCACCGACGTGTCGCTCGCGAGCGGCCTCTACCGGGGCCCCTTCGTGCTCGGCGACGACGCGCGCCTCGAGGGCCGGGGCGAGGTGGTGCTCCACGCGGCGGCGGGCGAGGTGGTGCTCTCCCTGGGCCGCGGCGCGGTGGTGGGCCTCTCGCTCCAGGGCGGCGACGCGGCCCTCGCCGTCACCGGCCCCGCGCGCCTCGAGCGGCTCACCCTGAGCGGCCAGCGGCGGGAGGTCGCGCGCGTGGACGGCGAGGTGGACGCCGCAGCGCTCACCGTGACCGGCACCGTGGAGGGGGTGGACGGCCTCGTGGTGCGCGGCGCGCTGCGCCTCGAGGAGGCGCGCTTCACCGGCGGGCTCCGGCGCGCGGTGCGGGTGCTCGAGGGCGGGCGCGCGGCCCTGAGGCAGGTGAGCGCCGAGGGCCCGAAGACGCTCGCGCACGCCGTGCGGGGCCGGCTCGAGCTGCGCGACGCGAGCGCCCGCCTCGGCGCCGGGCCCGCCGTCTTCGTCGCGGGCGGCGAGGCCGTCATCGACGGGCTCACGGTGCACGGCCACGAGTACGCGCTGCAGGTGGCCGCGGGCGCCACGGTGACCGCCGCGCGCCTGGCCTCCACCGGCGCCCTCGAGGCCGCCGTCAGCGCGCACCAGGCCACGCTCACGCTCTCCGACGCGCAGCTGACCGGCAGCGGGAGCGGCGGCGCCGTGCAGGGCCAGGGCGCCACCCTCGCCCTGCGCGACGTCACCGTGCGCGACGCGCGGCACCTCGGGGTGCTCGTGCGACAGGGCTCGGCGCACCTCGAGCGCTGCGTGGTGGAGCGCGTCAGCGCCGACGGGGAGGCGCTCGGCGACGCCCTCATGGTGCGCGACGCGCGCGTGCAGGTCGACGGCCTGCGCGTGGCCGACGTCGCCGGCAGCGCCCTCTTCGCCTCTGCCCTGGCCCTGGTGACGGTGTCGCGCCTCGACGTCGACCGGGCCTGGCGCTCCGCCCTCTTCGTGGAGCGCGGGGCCACCGTGCGCGCCGAGGTGGTGCTCGTGCGCGGTGGCCGCGGGCCGGCGGTGCTGGTGCCCGACGCCGCCACCGTGGTGCTGGGCCACCTCTCGGTCGCCACCGACGAGGTGCCGCTCTACGCCGAGTGCGACGCCGGGGCCCGCGTCACGGTGCGCCGGCTGGACTCGACCCAGCCGCAGCCGCCGAGCCGCTGCGTGACGCGCTGACGGCGGCGGCGGGCGCAAGCTGCGCCTCGAGGAAGCCGAGGATGACCGGGTAGACCTCCGTCGGCGACGCCTTGCCCACCACGAGGTCGCCGTGGCCGTACTCCGCGGTGTGTCCGTAGGTGCGGCCGAAGAGGGCCAGCGTGCGCGCGGGCGAGGTGAGCAGCGAGAAGAGCGCCCGCTGCACGTCGGGCGGCGCGAGCAGGTCCACCGTGCCGCCCACCACCAGCACCGGCGCCTGGAGCGCGGCGAGCCCGGCCCGGTAGTCCACGCGGCCGTCCGCCGAGCGGAACACGTCGTGCGCGAGCCAGTCGGCGAGCTGCCGCAGCACGCCGCCCCACAGCGGAGCGAAGACGTTGGCCACGAGGTGGCGCTGATCTTCCCGGTTCAGGTTGCGCAGGTTCGCCGAGGTCATCGTCACCTTCGGCGGCGGCGCGCGGCCCGCGAAGGGCGCGATGAGGCGCAGCGGCCCCACGGGGAAGGCCCCCCACGGCGTCAGCCGGCTCGCCAGCCGCGTGAGGCGCAGCAGCGAGGGAGGAAACCGGAAGAAGGCCGGGCTCCCCACCGTCACCAGCGCGGCGAGCACTTCGCCCAGCGCCGGGCCCGCCGCCAGCGCCACGAGCCCGCCCAGGGAGTGCCCCACCCAGGCCACCCGCGCCGCGCCCGCGTGCCGCTGCACCGCCGCCACCACCGCTGGCACGTCGAGCGTCACGTGATCGTCGAAGCTCACCTCCCACGGCCCTTCGTGCGGCGGCCGCGAGGCCCCTGCGCCGCGCAGGTCCACCGCGTAGCTGTCGAAGCCCGCCGCGGCCACCGCGCGCCCCAGGCTCCGCGCGCCGCGGAACTCCATGAAGGCGGCGTTGTTGGCGAAGCCGTGGCAGAGGATGACGGGCACCTCGAAGCGGCGCCGCGCCGCCGGCCGGTGCCAGAGCGCCAGCGTCCACCCGTCGGCCGTCACCACCTCGAGGCGCGTCGGGCGGTCCTCCACCAGCGCATACCGCCAGTCAACGAACAACACCCAGCCCGCAACCAGGAGGGCGAGCGTCACCGCGAGGCTGATCAGCACCCATGCGCTCATCGGGCGGGCTGGTATGGTGCCCCGGCCATGAAGCTGCGGGACCTGATGTTCGTGCTGCCCAACCTCTTCACGGTCTCGTCCATCTTCTGCGGGTTCTACGCGATGACGTTGTGCGCGGGCGACGCTTCTCCCACGCAGCTCTACCAGGCCGCCCTCGCCATCTTCTTCGGCATCTTCTTCGACGGCTTCGACGGGCGCGTGGCCCGCCTCACGAAGACCCAGAGCATGTTCGGCCAGGAGCTCGACTCCCTCGCCGACGTCATCACCTTCGGCGCCGCCCCCGCGCTGCTGGTGTGGAAGTGGGCGCTGGCCGACCTCGGCCTGCCGGGCATCATCGCCGCGTTCCTCTTCGCCGCCTGTGGCGCCCTGCGCCTGGCCCGCTTCAACGTGCTCGCCATCCGATCTCCCCACGGCGGCGCCTCCAGCTTCTTCGTGGGCATGCCCATCCCCTTCGCGGCGGCGGGCGTCATCGCGATGATCATCGCCTACGAGAACGCGCGCGGCGGCCCCGTGCCCGAGGAGGCGCGCTGGCCCATCCTCGCCGTCATCGTCTTCCTCGCGCTCCTCATGGTGTCCACGGTGCGCTACCGCACCTTCAAGGACACGCGCCCCACGCCGAAGACGGCCGTCATCCTCGCCGTCGTCCTCGTCAGCGGCGTGGCCATCGGCTTCGCCTCGCACCCCGCCTGGGTGATGGTGGCCTACTTCGCGCTCTACCTGGTCTCCGGCCTCGTGGAGTCGGCCCTCATGCTCCGCCGCTTCCTCCTCGAGCGCCGCGCGTCGCTGGCCGACGTCATCGACGACGACGACGAAGAGCCCTCCAGCGAGGCCCCGGTAGACGAGCAGGAAGTGCTCTGACGCCCGCGGGGGCTCTAGTACACCTCCCGCCGTGCGCATCGAGACCATCTGCACGGGCGACGAGCTCCTCATGGGGCTCACGAGCGACACCAACAGTCGCTTCTTTCAGGCCCAGCTCCTCGAGCGCGCAGGCCTCACCGTGCGCCGCGGCGCCGTGGTGGGCGACGACCGCGCCGAGCTCACCGCCGCCCTCGACGAGGCCGCCGCGCGCTGCGACGCGGTGCTGGTGTCCGGCGGGCTGGGGCCCACCTCCGACGACCTCACGGCGGAGTGCGCCGCCCGCGCCGCCGGCGTCGCCCTCGTGGAGAGCCCCGAGGCGCTGCGCCACCTCGAGGCCCGCTTCGCCGCCCGCGGCGTGACGCTCACCCCCAACAACCGCCGCCAGGCCCTCGTGCCCGCAGGCGCCGAGGTGGTGCTCAACGCCGAGGGCAGCGCGCCGATGCTCGTGCAGACGCGCGGCCGCTGCGTGCTCTTCTTCGTGCCCGGCGTGCCCCGCGAGTACCGCCACCTCGTCGAGGCCCACGTGCTGCCCCGGCTCCTCGCGCGCCGCCCGCCGGGGAGCGTGCGCCGGCTGCGGCTCCTCAAGACGGTGGGGCTGCCCGAGTCGCACCTCGACGCCCGCGTCGCGCCGCTCCACGCCCGGCACCCGCGCGTCACCTTCGGCTTCCGCACCGAGGCTCCCGAGAACCACCTGAAGCTCCTCGCCACGGCCCCCACCGCCGAGGAGGCCGACGCCGCCCTCGCTGCCGCGGAGGCCGAGGCCCGCCCGCTCCTCGGCGCCCACCTCTTCGGCCGCGACGACGACTCGCTCCCCGGCGTGGTGTTGGCCGCCCTGCGCGCGCGCCGCGCCACGCTCGCGCTCGCCGAGAGCTGCACCGGCGGCCTCGTGGCCGAGCTCCTCACCGGCGTGCCCGGCGCCAGCGACGTCTTCTTCGGTGGCGCGTGCACCTACCGCGACGAGGCCAAGGCGCGCTGGGCGCAGGTGCCCGAGGGCCTCCTCGCGCAGTTCGGCGCCGTGTCTTCGGAGTGCGCCGAGGCCATGGCCGTGGGCGTGCGCGCCAGCACCGGCGTCACCTGGGCCGTCAGCACCACCGGCTACGCCGGGCCCGGCGGCGGCGACGCGCGACACCCGGTGGGCACGGTGCTGCTCGGCCTCGCGGGCCCGGCCGGCGCCACCGTCGAGCGCCACCACTTTCACGGCGACCGCGAGCGCGTGCGCCGCTTCGCCGCCCACGCCGCGCTCGACCTCCTCCGCCGCACCCTCGAAGGGAGCTCCCCGTGAGCCAGGAACTCTCGCCGCCCGCCAACGCCCCCGGTAGCCCCGCCGCGGCCCCCGCAGCCGCGCGCCTGTGGTTCTCCGCCTACCGGGTCGAGGTCACGCTCTTTGCCGTCGCCTTCTTCGTGCTGGCCGCCTTCAGCGCCCAGCGCTTCTGGCGCCAGAGCGCCGCGCCGCACTTCGTCTACCAGGCGAAGGCTTGGCTCGAGGGCCGCGCCGACATCGACCCCGAGGTGCTCCCCAACTTCGAAGACTGGGCCTGCGTGCGCGAGGTGGGCGGCGCGAAGGTGCGCTGCGAGGGCCGCCCGCAGCCCGGCGACCGCTGGTACTCCTCGTTCCCCTGGTTCCCCTCGGTGGTGATGCTGCCCTTCGTGGCGATCCACGGGTACCAGCTCAACGACACCAGCTTCGGCGTCATCGTCGGCGCCCTCGCCCTCGCCCTCTTCTTCTCGCTCCTGCGCCTGCTGCGCGACCGCGAGGGCACGCAGACCACGGTGCTCGACGACGCCCTCACCTCGCTGCTGCTCGGCTTCGGCACGCTCTTCTTCTACGCGGCCATCCGCGGCGAGGTGTGGTTCTCGGCCGAGGTGATGGGGGTGGCCTTGACCGCGCTCTACGCGCGCAACGCCATCGGCGCGCGGCGGCCGGTGCTGGCCGGCCTCTTCTGGTCCATGGCGGTGCTGACCCGCACCCCGCTCTTCTTCGCCGGCCTCTTCTTCCTCATCGAGGCCCTCTCCCCCGAGAAGGGCGACCGGCTCGCGCAGGTGCTCGCCTTCTTCAAGGCCCCGGCCGCGAAGCTCAAGGTGCTCGCGCGCTTCGTCGCCGGCGCCGCGCCGCTGGGCCTCGCCGCCGCCTGGTACAACCTCGCGCGCTTCGGGAGCCTCACCGAGTTCGGGCACCGCTTCTTCTTCAACAACCGCGTCAACCGCGACATCGACACCTTCGGCCTCTTCAACGTCCGCTACCTGGGCCGCAACCTCGACGCCGCGTTCTTGAAGCTCCCCGTCCTCTCCGGCGGCCAGCTCCACTACGACGCCTGGGGCCTCTCGCTCTTCCTCACGCTGCCGCTCCTCGCGCTGTGCTTCGTGCCCGCGAGCCAGCCGAAGCGCGCCCTGCAGGTGCTCGGCGCCATGGCCGGCCTGCTCGGCGCCTCGGCCTTCCTCCCGGCGCTGCCGCCGCCGCCCGGCGAGCCGCCCATCGGCTGGCGCCCCCTGGCCCTGTGGCTGCTCCTCGCGCTGGTGCTGGCCTTCATCGCGTACTGTGCGTGGCAGTGGGTGACCGCGAAGGACGCGCCGCGGCTGCTGGCGCCGACGCTCCTCACGCTGCTGGCGTGCATGCTGCCGGGCCTCGCGTACCAGAACACCGGCTACGCGCAGTTCGGCTTCCGCTTCAGCCTGGACTACACGCCGTGGCTCCTCCTGCTCGTCGCGCTCGGCGGCTGGAGCTGGCGCCGGCCGCTCCCCATGGCGCTGGCGCTGCTCTCGGTGGCGGTGAACTTCTGGGGCGCCATCGGCTTCCGCGGCTACACCGAGCTCGTGCGCGGGTGGCCCTGAGCGATGGCGCCCGCGCGCTGGCACACCCGCGAGGACAGCGGCCTGCGCGTCGATCGCCAGGGGCGCTGGTGGCACGACGACGAGCCCGTCGAGCACCCGAACATCATCGAGGCCTTCAACCAGGGCCTCACGGTGATGGAGGACGGCCGCTACCAGCTCCACTTCGGCGGCGACTGGTGCTTCGTGCAGGTCGAGGCCTGCGCCTTCACCGTGGTGGCCCTCGACGTGTCCGAGGGTGAGCGCCCCTCGGTGCGCCTGTCGGACCGCACCGCGGAGTGGCTCGACCCGGGCTCCCTCGCCGTCGATGACGATGGCGCCGTCACCTGCGCCGTGAAGGAAGGCCGCGCCCGGGCTCGCTTCTCTCGCGCCGCCCAGCAGCAGCTCGGGGAGCGCCTCGTGGAGGCCGACGGCCAGCTCCAGCTCGAGCTCGGCGGCCGCCGCTGGCCCACACCGCTGATGCTCGCGCCCTGACGGCTTCGGCCTGGCTCGGGGCTCAGGTGCCGCCGGCGCCGGAGCCGGTCGTCACGCGCCGGAGGAAGCCAGCGAGCGCCGCCCAGTAGGCGTCGCGAGACTGCACGTCGTTGTGTCCAGCGCCGGGCACGCGGGCGAGCTGCTTGTCCGGGGAGCCCAGCGCCGAGAAGGTGCGCTCCGCCTCCTGCACCGAGATGAGCGCGTCGAGCTCTCCGTGCAGCACGAGCGCGGGGGCGCGACAGCGGGCCAGCTTCGGCAGTGGGTCGAAGCGCGCGCGCTCCTCCGACGTGAAAGCCGGCGGCTCGACGCCCCGGCGTCGCACGAAGCCGGTGAGGTCCGACCAGGCGCTCTCGAAGACGAAGGCGCTCACGCCCGGGGCGCCGGCGCCGCCCAGCTCCATGGCGCACGCACCGCCCAGCGAGCGGCCCATGACGACGAGCGGGCGCCCCGCGGCGAGCCGCCGGGCCGCCTCCAGGGCCGGGCCCGCGTCGTCGAGGAGCGCGCGGAGCGACGGGGCGCCGGTGCTGGCGCCGTAGCCGCGGTACTCCACGGCCAGCAGCGCCGAGCCCGCCTCGGCGGCCAGCCGCAGCGCGGCGAAGCGCGCGTCGCTCACCACCTCGCCGTTGCCGTGGAAGTAGAGCGTCACCGAGTCCGCGCCCGCGAGGTGGTGCGCCCGCAGGTGGAGCCGGGCGCCGGGCACCTCGAGGCCCACGTCCAGCTCGTCGTCGGTGGGCGCGGTGACGCTCGCCCGCGGCGCGAAGAGCGCCCGCGAGAAGCTCGGCTCGTCGAAGAGCGAGGAGGTCACCGCGCCCCGCATCGGCGCCCCGGCGCGCCAGCCGCTGAACCAGCAGTCGCTCCGCGCGCGCGCTCAGCGGCACCGGCACTCCCGAGCGCTTCGCCACCGGCCACGCCACACCTCACGGCCCCCGCCCAGCTCACGGCCGCTCCGAGCGTGAGCGGAGCCGTACCGTCACGCCCGACGGCGTCACCCCGAGCGACGCCGCCGGCCCCGTCAGCCGCCTCGGCGCGCCGCTCATGGCCCGCTGGCTCGGGAGCCACCAGGCCCGCAGCCGCGCCGCGCGCGACGGCGTTCCCACCACCAGCGCGAGGCGCTCCTCTCGCTCGAAGTGCTGCCCTGCGTCACGGCCGACCGACTCAGCCGCCTCCGCGCACCGCGCGTGGCCCTCTGGCTCGGAACCCACCAGGCCCGCAGCCGCGCCGGGAGCGACAGCGCTCCCACCACCAGCGCGCGGCGCCTCTCCCGCTCGAGGTGCTGCGCCTGCGTCACGGCCGACCGACCCAGCGCGCCTCACGGCGTCCCCTGGCTCGCCAGCCACTTGGCCCGCAGCCGCTCGGCGCGCGAGCGCAGCGGCACGGTCTCGCCCGAGAGCGTCGCCGCGAGCGACGCCGCCCGCACCGCGAGCTCGAGGCGCCCCTCCCGCTCGAAGCGCTCCGCCTGTGTCACCGCCAGCGTGGTGAGCGCGCGCCGGCCCTCGGCGTCGGGCAGCTGCCCGGGCTCCAGGGCCCCCAGCGCGCAGCGCCAGCGCAGGAGCCCCCGGCCCACCTTCTCGTCCGCCAGATCCTGCTCGAGCTGCGCGGCGAGCGCCTCGGGCGTCGTCGAGAGGAGCGCCAGCCGCCCGTCGGGGCAGCGCGGATCGTCATCGGGCGACTGCTCCGCGAGCCACCAGGCCCCGCCGGGCCCCGGCTCCAGCACCGCCCGCAGCGTCGGCGCGTCGTCCAGGGTCAGCCGGCTGTCCACCACGTCGGGCGGGCCCTCCGAGAGCACCTGGTCCTCGAGCGCTGGGGTCCAGCGGGTGGCGACCACCACCCGCGCGCGGGGGAAGAGCGAGGCCGCCTCGGCGCCGTCGGTCCACACCACGAAGGGCTGCTGCAGCCCGCGGAGCAGCAGCTCCTTGTCGAACTCCGGCGGCACGTGCGGCACCCGCGCCTCGAGCATGATCGGCCCCAGCAGGAGCGAGTGCGTGCCAGCGAGGAGCACCACCCCCACCTGCCCGACGAAGGCCAGCCACGACATGCCGCGCACCTCCGCGGGCGGCGCGCCATCACTGGCCGGCCCATCGCGCGCCGCTGACAGGCCGCTGGCCACCAACATGCCCAGCAACGGCAGCACGCCGAGGAAGAGGGGGCGGGCCGCGGGGCTCCAGGTCGCCAGCACGATGGTCATCACCACCCACGACACGAGCAGCCCGCCACCGCGCAGGTGGAAGCGCCCCCACACCGTGGCCACCAGCAGCCCGATGAGCGCCGCCCAGGCCCAGCGCGACTGGCGCGAGAGGAACTCCGCCGTCGAGGCGAGGCCGGCGTCCTCGGGCAGGAGCCCCGCCATCGGCACCGAGCCGAACATCACCAGGCGCACCAGGAACACCGCGGCGGCGGCCGCCAGGCCCGCCAGCAGGAAGAGCGCCGTCTCGCGGGTCGGCTTGCGGCCCTCGAGGCGCGCGCCGACCCACCAGGCCGGGGCCGTGGCCACGACCAGCCAGACCGCCTCCAGCCGCACCAGACACAGCGCCCCCAGGAGCCCACCGGCCAGCAGCGCTCGGCCCCGGCGCTGCGCCCAGCTCCCGGCCACCGCCGCGAGCGCCAACATCGCCGCCCAGAGCGCCGCGCCGCTGCCCCGCGCCCCGGCCTCCGCGAAGGCCGTGGTGAGCGCCAACGCCACGAAGGGCAGCGCGTCCTCCACCCGCACCCCGCGCCGCTGCGCCACGGCCCCACGCCAGGCCCCCAGCACCAGGGCCAGGCCCAAAAAGCCCAGCGCCACGCGGGGGAGCCAGAGCTCGGGTGCGGCCCCGCGCAGCAGCGTCAGCGCCTGTACGCCGAGCCAGGCGAGGCTCGGGCCGCCGGGGGACGTCGAGGAGGCCTCCGTCAGCCGCGGGCCCAGCCAGGCCACCACGTTCCGCGCCAGGGCGAGCGACTCGGCCTGCTCGGCCGAGAGGCTGTGCGGGAGCGCCTGCCAGCGCCACCACAAGGCGACGAGGGCGGCGCCCAGGCACGCCCAGAAGCCAGCCACGTCTGCGCGGCGCGCCCAGGCGCTCATGGGCCGAGGCCACCCCGCCGCGACCACACGTCCTGGTAGGGGCAGCTGCAGTCCGTCTCCTCGGGCTCCGGGTACACGTACGGCGCGCCGCGGTAGCTGCGGAGCGTCGTGGCGCCCGGCCCCCGCTCGAGCACGTAGTCCGGCTGGAGCGTCACCTTGCCGCCCCCGCCCGGCAGGTCCACCGCGAGGTGCGGCACCGCCAGGCCCGTCGTCCACCCGCGGAGCTGCTCGAGGATCTCCACGCCGCGGGCCAGCGGCGTGCGCAGGTGCTCGCAGCCCTCCGCCAGGTCCATCTGGTGCAGGTAGTAGGGCCGCACCCGCATGCGCAGGCAGGCGTGGTTGAGCTCCATGATGACCCGCGCGTCGGAGTTGAGCCGCCGCATGAGCACCGCCTGGTTCTCCACCGGCACCCCGTGGTCCACCAGCCGCTCGCAGGCCTCGCGCGCCTCGGGGGTGATCTCCTTGGGGTGGTTGAAGTGCGTCACCACGAAGAGCGGCGCGTGGCGCCGCAGCAGCCGCGCCAGCGCCTCCGTCACCCGCATCGGCAGCGTCACGGGCATGCGGGTGCCGATGCGGATCATCTCCACGTGCCCAATGGCCCGCAGGGGCCCGAGCACCGCCTCGAGGCGCTCGTCCGACAGGAGCAGCGGGTCGCCGCCGCTCAGGAGCACGTCGCGCACCTGGGGGTGCGCGCGGATGTAGTCGAGCCCCGCCTCCAGCGCCGTGCGCGTCAGCTCCGCTTCGCCGCCCCGGGTGATGCGCCGCCGCGTGCAGTGACGGCAGTAGACCGAGCAGGTGTCCGTCACGAGCAGCAGCACCCGGTCGGGGTACTTGTGCACGATGGCCTCGACCGGCCGGTGCGGGTCTTCGCCCAGCGGGTCGACGAGCTCGCCGGGCCGCACCCGCGCCTCGGCCTTCACCGGCACCGCCTGCATGCGCACCGGGCACAGCGGGTGGTGCGGGTCGATGAGCGTCAGGTAGTACGGCGAGATGCCCAGGCGGAACTTGCTCGCCGTCTCGTCGAGGCCGGCCCGCTCGTCGTCGGTCAGCGGCACCTTCGCCGCCAGGGCGCGCCCGTCGCGCACGGCGTGCCGCAGGTGCCACTTCCAGTCGCCCCACTGCGCCGCGGTCACCTCCGGGTAGAGCGCACGACGGCGCTCGCGGGGGTCCGCGGGGAGGCTCGTCGAGGGTGGCGCGAGCGACGTCACGGCGGAGCCCTTACCGCACCTTGGGGCCCTGCGTCAGGCGTGCACCGAGTGGCTCGGCACCACGCCCTTCTGCACCTGCTCCCGCCACCACTGCTGGCCCGACTCGGGCAGGTCGAAGACCGGGTCGAAGTACTCGTAGCGCCGGTTGAGCGCCTCCGGGTCGTCCCACTCGATGCCGGTGCGGTAGTTCTTGGTCCAGTACGAGATGCCCTTCTCGCGGTCGTACTCCGCGACCTGGTGCACCCAGCGCTTCCCCACGTAGGGCACGTCGCACACGATGCGCGGCGTCGCGAAGCCCGGCAGGTAGCCCATCATGTCGTGCTGGAGCTTCTGCGCCGTGCCCACCGAGACGCGCCAGTGCTCGGAGTTGGGGATCATGTCGCACATGTAGAAGTAGTACGGGAGGATCCGCGCGTTATCGAGCAGCGCGAAGGACAGCTCGAGCAGGTCGCGCGAGGTCGCGTTCACGCCGCGCAGGAGCACGCCCTGGTTGCGCACGTCGCGGAAGCCCAGCTCGAGCAGCTTCTTCGCCGCCCGGCCCAGCAGCGGCGTCACCTGGTTCGCGTTGTTGACGTGCGTGTGCAGCGCGAGGTCCACGTTGCGCTCGAAGGCCTTCTTCGAGAGGCGCTCGAGGGCCTGCAGCACGTTGTCCTGCAGCCAGTGCTGGGGGATGCCCATCAGCCCCTTCGACGCCAGGCGGATGTCGCGGATGTTGGGGATGTCGAGGAGCTGGCTGACGAAGGCCTCGAGCTGGCCGATGGGCACGTTCGCCACGTCGCCGCCCGACACCACCACGTCGCGCACCGTCGGCGTCTTGCGCAGGTACTCCAGCATCTGGCTCCAGCGCTCCGGCTGCGCCACCGAGAACTTGAGCTTGTCCACCTGCGGCGTGTCGTTGCCCACGAGGTCCATGCGGGTGCAGTGGCCGCAGTACTGCGGGCAGGTCGAGAGGAGCTCCGCCAGCACCTTGGTCGGGTACCGGTGCGTCAGGCCCTCCACCTTCCACATCTCCGCCTCGTGCAGCGAGTCGCGGGAGGCGCGCGGGTGGTTCGGCCACGTCAAGTGTCGATCGTCGAAGGCCGGCAGCATGTACCGGCGGAGCGGGTCGCCCCACAGGTCCTCACACTGCATGGTGTTGATCATGTGCGGGGTGATCAGGATCGACATCGTCGCGCGGTCCTTCTGGTCGCGCTCGATCGACGCGGCCAGGGTGTCCGGCAACAGGTCGCCCAGGGCCGCCTTGAGCTCCTTGAGGTTCTTGACCGTGTTGCGCCGCTGCCACAGCGCGCTCTCCCAGTCTTGCGTCGACACCCCCCGGTACCCGGGGATGCGGGTCCAGTCGGGCTCGACGAAGGCGCGCGTGGGCGGGTAGGTGAAGGGCTGCGCGTCGCCCGGGCGGGTGTTCGTCGCCGAAGGCGCGGGGGACGACGGCTGGTTCTCGCTCTGCATGACCGACCTATGCCACGCCCACGCGCCTCCTTGGAAGCGCTGTGGAGATGACGCGAACCGTCAGAACTCGCCCTTCACCACGAGCGGGTCGTCTTTGTTCGCCTCGGTGATGGTGATCTCCTGCACGGCCGAGCTCTTGCCGTCGAGCTTGAAGAGGATCTTGTGCTTGCCGTAGGGCAGCTCCAGGGCCTGCGTCTTGGGCAGCGGCGTCTTCTTCCCGGTGTTGCGGCCGTTGATCCAGATCTCCGCGCCGACCGGCTTCGAGGTGCACGCCAGCTTGCCCGAGCCCTTCGGCTTGGGCGGCACCAGGTCGGGCTTGGGCTTGGGAGGCGGGTCTGCCCTGACCACCGGGTCGGGCTTGGGCTTCGGCGGCGGCGGGTCGGCCTGCACCACCGGGTCGGGCTTCGGCTTGGGCGGCGGCGGGTCCTGGCGCACGGCGATCTTCACCAGCGTCAGCACCTTCTCGACCTTCTCCTTCTTGTCCGCGTTCGAGAGGGTGAAAGACAAGGGCTCGAAGCCGCTCTTGGTGCCGCTGAAGTCGTAGCTCTTGCCCAGCTCCAGCCCCTTCACCTCGACGTTGGGCGTCACGCCCAGCTTCTTGCCGTCGAGCGCGATCTCCACGCCCGGCTCGCTGGAGGTGATGGTCGCCACCCACGTGGTGGGGGCGGCGGGCGTGGGGTCCTTGACCGGCGTGTCCGGGGGCGCCACGGGGTCCTTCGGCGGCGGCGCCGGGTCGTCGGGCCTGGGGTCCTTGGCGGGTTCACCCCGCGCGAAGGTCACCGTCACCGCCTCCGTCTTCCCTTCCTTCACCGAGACCAGGCGCTTGTGCACGAGGTACGCGGGGTCGGTGGGCCTGAACTCGAGGTTGTACTCGCCGGGCGCCAGCTCGATGGCCTCGGTCGGGTCGGTCACTGTCACCTGCCCCGGGTTGACCGTCAGCGTGTAGCTGACCTCCTTCTGCGAGGCCCTGATGTAGACGCCGCTCTTGGGCCCGGCGCCGACGAACTTGAAGGCCGCGGCCCCGATGACCACCACCGCCAGCACCGCCGTCGCCGCGATGGCGATGAGCAGGCCCTTGCGCTTGCCGTCTGCCGGGGCCGCCTTCGGCTGCGACCTGCCGGCCGGCTGCGCCTTGACCTGGCCGCGGGGCGTGACCCGCCGCTGCACCGGGGCGCGCTGGCCCGTCGGCACCTCGGCCTGCTCGGGCTCCTCCTCCTCAGCGTAGTCGTCCTGCGCCTGGTCCTGCTCGTAGGCCTCGTCGTCGTCCTGCGCCTGCTCTTGCTCGTCGTACTCCTGCTGCTGCTCTTCCTCGTCGCCGCCCGAGCCCTGGAACATGCGGGTCTCGTTCCCGGCGAACGGCGAGGGGCCGATGCTCGTGGCCCCGGAAACCGGCGCGTCGCCGATGACGATCTTCGGCTTGCCGACGTTGCGCGGGGGGATCGTGGAGTCGAGCTGCTCGGGCGTGTTCTGCGGCCCGGTGCTCGCCTCGGCGTCCACCTCGAGGGCGGGTCGGAAGCCCGTCGTCTCGATGGGGCGCAGGTCGTGGCTGCCAGTGTCGTCCTCGAGCGCGCTCCGGGGCGTGGGCACCAGCGTCTCGTCCGCGGGCAGGTCGCGCAGGCTCCGCGGGCCGCCGGGGCGGCCGCCGGCCGTGGGCAGGTTGTCGTGCGTGTCGGAGTTCCCGGAGGTCGGCGCCGCGGGGCGGAGCTGCCGGCCGGCCGGCGCCGTGCTGTCAGGCACCGCGCCGCCGCTGAACGGCGATACGCCGATGGCCGTCTGGAGCTCGTTGCCCGCCGGGTTCGACGAGTCGACGATCATGGTGCGATCGCCGCCGCGGTCCATCTCCGCGAGCTCCTCCGCCGACGGCGGCGGGATGTCGACCCGCGCGCTCTGCATGCCCATGGCCACCGCGCCCGAGCCACCGGCCACGGCCACCGAGGCCTTGGGCTTGTTGCCGCCGCCGAGCGCGGCCAGGGGGCTGCCCTGGTTGGTGTTGCGGCGCGGCTGCGAGGGCTTCACCCCGGGCGAGGTGGTGATGCCCGACGACTCCACGCTCTCCGGCCGCTCGGCCGACGCGAAGCGCTCCATCTTCTCGTTCTCGCGGAGCAGGTCCTCGGCGAAGGCGTCCTTCATGAACGCCGCCATGTGCTTGGCGGAGTAGATGGCGTCGCCCGCGAGGAGGAACCGCATGAGGTCCTCCTGCAGGTCGCTCGACCACTGGTAGCGGTCCTCCACCTCGCGCGCGAGGGCCTTCATCACCACCTTCTCGAGCCCCGGCGGGATGTTGGGGTTGAACTGCCGCGGCAGCGGCACCTCGGCGTTGCGCACCTTCTCGAGCGTCGAGAAGTCCGACTCGCCGACAAAGAGCTTCTCGCCCGTCAGCATCTCGTAGAGGATGACGCCCACGGCGAAGATGTCGGAGCGGCGATCGATCGGCAGCCCGCGCACCTGCTCGGGGCTCATGTAGCCGAACTTGCCCTTGAGGATGCCCGCCTGCGTCTTCTGGCTCCGGTTCGCCGCCTTGGCGATGCCGAAGTCGATGATCTTCACCTCGCCCTCGTAGGAGACGAGGATGTTCTGCGGCGAGACGTCGCGGTGGATGATGGAGAGCTCCTGGCCCCGCGCGTCCTTCTTCCGGTGCGCGTAGTCGAGCCCCTCGCAGATCTTCGTCGCGCAGAAGACGGCCATGGCCGTCGGCATGATCTCCTTGCGCCGCCGGAACCGCTCGAGGAGCGCGCGCAGGTCCTTGCCCGCCACGTACTCCATCGCGATGTAATAGGCGTCGTCGTGCTTCCCGAGCTCGTGAATGTGCACCACGTTCGCGTGGTTCAGCTGAACGCTGATCCGCGCCTCGTCGATGAACATCGTGATGAACTCTTCATCCTCCGCCATGGTGGGGAGGATCTTCTTGATGGCGAGGATCCGCTCGAAGCCCTCGACCCCGAAGGCCTTCGCCGCAAACACCTCGGCCATGCCGCCGACGTTGAGGCGCTCGAGGAGGAGGTACTTGCCGAAGAGGCTGGGCTTCTTCATCAGGGGCTCAGACGACCAGGCCGGCGCCCTGGGTGCAGCGCGCCGGCGTAAGACCCAAGAAACCTAGTTGTCTCGCGCCGATACGTCAATTCGACACCCTGCCCGGCTGACCCTCGCCTGGGCTCCACGCGGGAGAAAAAAAAAGCCCCCAGCCTCGAGAGACCCGAGGTGGGGGCACAACATCCGGCAGCGACCTACTCTCCCGCGCGGTTTCCCGCGGAGTACCATCGGCTCTGGAGGGCTTAACTTCCGTGTTCGAGATGGGAACGGGTGTGACCCCTCCGACATAGCCACCGGAAATCCTGTTGGAAGTGCATACGAAGGGTAAGAATTCAATTTCGATGAGTGCTGTGTTGCTCGTCTCGACTGCAGCGGAACGTCATGCTGCAGGAGCCTCGACCTCGACCTCGAATTCGAACGCCAGGGCGAACCCCGCGTCATCGAGAAAAAAGGTAAAGTAAGCCGAACGACCAATTAGTACCGGTTAGCTGAATGCATTGCTGCACTTACACACCCGGCCTATCAACGTCGTAGTCTACGACGGGTCTTCATGGGATTGCTCCCGGGAGGCCAAGTCTTGAGGTCGGTTTCCCGCTTAGATGCTTTCAGCGGTTATCCAATCCACATATAGCTACCCAGCGATGCCACTGGCGTGACAACTGGTACACCAGAGATGTGTCCAACCCGGTCCTCTCGTACTAAGGTCAGATCCTCTCAAGCCTCCTACGCCCACAGAAGATAGGGACCAAACTGTCTCACGACGTTTTGAACCCAGCTCGCGTACCGCTTTAATTGGCGAACAGCCAAACCCTTGGGACCTG
>CAYUZK010000094.1:0-22538 GCA_964449625.1 uncultured Archangium sp. | reverse complement strand
CGCCACGCCCGCCCACGCCGCCGCCCGAGGCCGGCGCCCAGCCGTCGCCGCCCCGCTACCCCGGGCGAGGCCTGCCGCCCTCCTTCGCGCCGACGCCGACGCAGGGCAGCGCGAAGGTGGCGCCGCGGGGGCCCGAGCGCACCGACCCGCGCATCGCCTACACGGGCCAGGCGAACCGGAAGGTGCTCGACGCGCTCAAGCAGGTGAAGCGCCGTGACGGGGTGGCGCCGGCGCCCGAGAAGCCGGCCCCCCTCGACAGCGAGGCCGACGCGCGGGCGGCGCCCTCGCTGCAGGTGGCGCTGCGCATGGAGCAGCACGGCCGCTTCGAGGAGGCGATGCGCTACCTCGAGAAGTCCATCGCGGCGAGCCCCGACGCGCCGTCGCTCTACAACCGCCTCGCCATCATCGTCATGCGCGAGAAGGCCGACCTGCTCCGGGCCGAGCAGCTCCTGCAGAAGGCGGTGGACCTCGCGCCCGAGAGCGAGGTCTACGCGAAGAACCTGAAGCAGGTGGTGCAGCAGCGGGCCCTGCGCTCGCGGAAGTGACCGCGCGCGGCTTGACTTAGCGCATGGGCGTTGCGATCTGACCGCCCTGTGAAGCTCTACAACTACTGGCGCTCCTCAGCGAGCTACCGCGTGCGGCTGGCCCTGGGGTTCAAGGGCCTCGCCTACGAGTACGTGTCGGTCAACCTGGCGACGGGCGAGCAGCACGTCAACGCCCACCGCGAGCGCAACCCGTGGGGCGGCGTGCCGGTGCTCGAGGTGACTGAGGACGGCGCCACGGTCCGCCTCACGCAGTCCGTGGCCATCGCCGAGTACCTCGAAGAGGCGCACCCCACGCCCCCGCTCTTTCCGCAGGGCGCCGTGGCCCGCGCGCGCTGCCGGGCGATGGTGGAGCTGGTCAACTCGGGCATCCAGCCGCTGCACAACCTCCAGGTGCTCACGCACGTGAAGGAGGCGCTCCAGGGCGACACGAAGGCCTGGGCGGAGAAGTGGATCTGCCAGGGCCTCGACGCGCTGGAGTCGCTGGCGAAGCAGAGCGCGGGCCAGTTCCTCGTGGGCGACGCCTTCACCTTCGCCGACGCGTGCCTGGTGCCGCAGCTCTACGGCGCGCGGCGCTTCGCCTCGGTCGACCCGCTGCGCCTGCCCACCCTCACCCGCGTCGAGGCGCGCTGCCTCGAGCTCGACTTCGTGCAGCGAGCCAGGCCCGAGGCGCAGCCCGACGCCGTGCCCGCATGACCACCCCTCACCCCGGAGTCCCCATGGAATCGCTCGGCATCATCAAGGTGGAGTCGGTGCACTGGTACGTCCACGACCTCGCGCGCACGCGCCGCTTCTACACGGAGCTGCTGGACTTCGCGGAGCTGGGCGAGTCGAGCCCGGAGCTGACGCAGCGGGGGCGCCAGCACTCGGTCGTCTTCCAGGCCGGCGACGTGACGCTCACCTGCTCGGCGCCGGTGGGCGAAGGCGGCCGCGCGTGGCGCTGGCTGCGCAAGCACCCCGAGGGGGTGGGCACGGTGAACTTCCTCGTGAAGGACATCGACAAGACCTTCAAGCTGCTCGAGGCGCGCGGCGGCACCATCATCGACGACGCCATCCAGCGCTTCGCCGACGACAAGGGCGGCAAGCTCGCCTTCTTCAGCATCACCACGCCCTTCGGCAACACGACCTTCCGCTTCCTCCAGCGCGACGGCTACGAGGCGCTCTACCCGGGCTTCGTCAAGCACGCGCAGCCGAAGGGCGGCACGAACCGCTTCGGCTTCGGCAAGGTGGACCACATCACCTCGAACTTCCGCACCCTCGCCCCGATGGTGCTGTGGATGAAGCACGTCATGGGCTTCGAGGAGTTCTGGAACATCCAGTTCCACACCGAGGAGGAGATCGAGAAGGGCAACCAGCACGGCACCGGCCTCAAGTCGACGGTGATGTGGGACCCGCACTCGACGGTGAAGTTCGCCAACAACGAGCCCTCCCGCCCGCGCTTCAAGCAGTCGCAGATCAACGTCTACGTCGAGGATCAGCGCGGCGAGGGCATCCAGCACCTGGCGCTCCTGGTGAAGGACATCGTGCCCACGGTGCGGGCGATGCGGCAGACGCAGGGCCTCGACTTCCTCTCCACGCCGGGCGCCTATTACGACTACCTGCCCGAGCGCATCGAGAAGAGCGGCATCAAGCGCATCGACGAGAGCCTCGAGGAGCTGCGCGAGCTGCAGATCCTCATCGATGGGCACAAGGAGCACCAGTACATGCTCCAGATCTTCATGAAGGAGAACGGCCAGCTCCTGAAGGACCGGGAGTCGGGCCCCTTCTTCTACGAGATCATCCAGCGCAAGGGCGACAAGGGCTTCGGCGGGGGCAACTTCAAGGCCCTCTTCGAGAGCATCGAGCGCGCCCAGGCCGCGGAGCGCGCGTGATCGAGCGCCTCGTGAACGGGCTGGTGCCGAAGAAGCACCACGTGCAGCTCAAGGACGCTGCGGGCCACCTGCACTTCGAGCACTGCCTCACGCAGGATGGCTTCGACGCGCCGTACACCATCGCCTACCACCGGCACGCGCCGCACCGGCAGGTGCCGGCCGAGACGACGCACGGGTGGCTGCCGAAGCAGTCCACCGGCCCGCTGCCGCTGCGCAAGCGGCACTTCCTCTCGCAGAAGCTCGACGCCTCGCCCAGGAGCCCGCTCGATGCGCGCGTGCCGATGCTCTTCAACGCCGACGTGACCTTAGGCGTGCTCAAGCCCATGGCCGAAGACGGCGCGTACTTCAGCAACGGCGACGGCGACGACCTCTTCTACGTGCACCAGGGCGGCGGCACGCTCCGCACGCTGCTGGGCGACGTCACCTTCACCGAGGGCGACTACGTCTACGTGCCCCGCGGGCTGCTGCACCGCTTCCTCCCCACGGCGGGCCTGCCGCAGTGGTGGCTGTGGATGGAGCTGCGCGGCGGCCTCCACATTCCCCGCCAGTGGCGCAACCAGGTCGGCCAGCTCCGCATGGACGCGCCCTACTGCCACCGCGACTTCCGCGCGCCGCAGTTCCGCGGGCCGCTCGACGAGGGGCTGCGCGAGCTGGTGGTGAAGCGCGGCGACGCCTTCCACGGCTTCACCACGAAGGAGGCGCCGCTCGACGTGGTGGGCTGGGACGGCAGCGTCTACCCGTGGGCCTTCCCCATCTTGAACTTCCAGCCGCGCGTGGGCCTCACGCACCTGCCGCCGACGTGGCACGGCACCTTCGCGGCCCGGGGCGCGCTCGTCTGCTCCTTCGTGCCGCGCCCGGTGGACTTCCACCCCGAGGCGATCCCCTGCCCGTACCCGCACTCGTCCGTCGACGTCGACGAGTTCATCTTCTACTGCAAGGGCAACTTCACCTCGCGCAAGGGCGTGAGCCCCGGCTCCATGAGCTACCACCCCGCGGGCATTCCCCACGGGCCGCACCCGGGCAGCTACGAGGCCAGCATCGGCTCGAAGGAGACGAGCGAGCTGGCGGTGATGCTCGACTGCGCGCTGCCGCTGCAGCCGACGGTGCACGCGGCCGCGGTGGAGGACCCAGGCTACATGCACAGCTTCCTGCCCTGAGGGCGGGGGCGCGCGCCGTCCAGCTGACGCCCCGCTCCGCCGCGCTCAGGGCGCCGCGGTGACCTTCCTGTGGTCGCTCGAGGCCCGGGCCGCCCGCAGCGCCCGCCAGGCGCCCGTCGACCAGAGGGCCCACGCCACGAGGGGCGGCTGAAAGAAGAGGCGGAGGAAGCGCGCGCGCTCGGTGTCGAGGCCGAAGGCGCTGATGCCGTGCACGTACTGATTGAGGTTTCCGGGGAAGACGGCGACGAAGAAGGCGGCGACCACGACGCCGACGAGCACCCGCCAGCGGCCGAGGAACACGAGCGCCGCGCCGAGCAGGAGCTCGACGACCCCGGAGGCCACCACCACGAAGTCGCCGTCGAGGGGCAGCCAGGAAGGCACCTGCGCGAGGAACTCGGCTCGCAGGAAGGAGAGGTGGCTGGTGCCCGCCAGCAGCAGGAAGCCCCCCAGCACCAGCCGCGCGCTGGTTCGGGCCAGCGACGTCGGCGCCGCCGGTGCTCTCAGGACGTCGGCCAGTCGAGGGCGAGCCGTGGAGGGCTCGGCGGTGCGTTCAGTCGGTGACATGAACTGGCTCCAGGCAGTGAACCTCACGCGCCCATGAGGGGCGTGGTGTGAGTTCGCCATAGCGGGGACCATCAATGACCCGCCATGGATTCGGCGATGGGGTCTCGCCAGCGGCAACGCCGACGGCGGTCGCCTTCCTGGCTCAGCGAAGCACGTCGTCGAGCGTGACGATGCGCACGCCGTCGATGGGCTGTTGAAGCCCTGACGCCTCCGCCAGCACGCCTACTTCCGCGCCGCGCGCGCCTCGTCGCGCAGCTTCACCACCTGGTCGAAGAAGGCCTCGGAGACGACCTTGCCGCGCGCCGCCGGCCAGGCCCGCTGGGCGGCCTTCTCCCACGGGCCGGGCTCGACCTTCACCACCTGCAGGCCCTGCTTCTTCATCGCCGTCACCGCGTCGTCGTTGAGGCGCTTCACCTCGGCGTCGATGCGGCCGTTGATCTCCCTGGCGATGGCGGCGAGCTTCGGCCGGAGGTCCGCCGGCACCTTCTCCCAGGTGTCCTTCTTCACCACCGTCGCGCCGACCAGGTACGACCACGGGAAGTCCACCATGTGGTTCGCCTTGTCGAAGAGCCGCGCGGTGAGCATGTACGCGGGCACCTGGCTCACGCAGGTGATCATGCCCGTCTGCAGCGAAGGCACGATGTCGGTCGACGAGAGCACCACCGGGCGGAAGCCCACCAGCTTGAAGGCCTCCACCGAGGCCGGGTCGCCGTCCCAGGCGAAGAACTTCGCGTCGGCCGCGGCCTCGGGCGTCGCGTAGGGCTTGGTGCAGAAGATGCCCACGCTGCCCACCTGCGCCCAGGACAGCACCACGTAGCCCTTGGCCTCGAGGGAGCCGTTGAGCTGCGCCTCGAGCTTGGGGAAGACCTCGAGGAAGGTGCGCTCGTCGAAGAGGCCCGGCGTCGAGAAGATCATCGGCTCGGGCACCACGTCGTGCAGGCCCACGTTGGTGATGGACGCGGCCTGGAGCTGGCCCACGCCCATCTTGCGCACCATGTCGCCCTCGCTGCCCTGGGTGCCGCCGGCGTAGATCTTGAGCTTCACCTTGCCGCCCGAGGCCTCGCCCCACTTCTCGGCGAGCTCCTTGAGCAGCGAATGCCAGGTCGACCCCTGCGGGGCCAGCGTGCCCAGCTTGATCGTCACGTCCTGCGCCAGGGCCACCTGCGCGGCCAGCACCAGCAGCACCACCAGCAGTCGTCGGGTCATGGTCGTCGCTCCTTCAGTTGAAGAGATCGTCAGCGTGGGCCAGCAGCAGCTTCGCGCGCCGCTGGGCGATGGTGTTGGCGAGGCGGTCTTCCTTCGAGGCCTGCAGGTCGGCGGCGAGCACGGCCTTGAGCACCTGCTCGAACTCGTCGCGCTTCTGGGCCTGCACCAGCACGCCCTCGGCCCACGACACCTGCACGCCCAGCCGCTTGCCGCCGCTGAGCGCCACCGCGCGGTCGAGGTGCGCCTTCGCCCCCGCCTCGGTGCCGCCGGGCCGCGCCGCCTCGAAGGACACGAAGAACTCGAAGAGGGCGCCCTGGCCCCAGGTCTCGTCGAGCTCCAGCGCTCGGCGCATGAGGGCCTCGGGGGCGGGGAGCTCGGCGACCAGGCCCATGTCTTCCTTTCCGTTCGAGATGGCCAGGGCCCAGGCCGCGGCGGTCCAGTACACGAGAGGCACGTCCTCCTTCTTCAACGGGGCGACGGCCTCGGCCAGCCCGCGCATGGACAAGAGGCGCTCGGTGATGCCGGGGCTCGAGAGCTCGAGGCCCGCCAGCCCGTAGTCGCGCCCGCGCAGCAGCAGCTTCTTGGCCCGCGCGCGGCTCACCTTCGCCACCGAGGAGCGCCCCTCGAGCTCGGCCACGTCGGCGTCCTGCTGCACGAAGGCGTAGGCGTACTGGGTGAAGCCCGAGGCGAGCGCGGTGTGGAGCCCGACGTGCCGCGGCTGGCTGGCCAGCACGCTCTCCATGGTCTTGAGGCCGAAGGGCGCGGCGTCGCGCACGAGCTCCGGGTCGTCGTCGGTGCCCAGGGTGCCCGGCCCCGAGAGGGCGTCGGCGAGCGCGCCGGTGGCGATCGTGCCCAGGCAGCCGGAGGTGGCGAGCGCCAGCGTGGCGCACAGGATCAGGCGGATCATCTCTCGCCTCATACCATCGAAGCGCCGCGCCGCCGCCCTCTCACGGGGCCCTGCGCAACGCGGGCTTTCCTGCCGCGCGGCGCGTGGTACGACCTCAGGCGGAGCCACGCCCCTTGTCCACCGACCCGACGCACGCCGCCGAGCTGGAGCTCCAGCTCTCTCCGTTCGAGCGCCGCCTCACGCAGGGGGTCGGCGTGTTCGTCGGGCTGCTCGCGCTGACGATGGTGGCGCTGCCGGTGGTGCAGGCCGTCGCGCGCCGCGTGGCCGACGCCGACATCCCCGGGGCGTCGGTCATCGTGCAGCACCTCACGCTGTGGGTGGGCTTCCTGGGAGCGCTGCTGGCTGCCGGCAGCGGCAAGCACCTCGCGCTGTCCACCGTCGAGGCCATTCCGGCCGGGTGGCCGCGGCGGGTCGCCGGGCTCCTCACGCGCGTCACCTCGGCGGCCGTCACGGCGCTGCTGGCCTTCGCGTCGTGGAAGGTGGTGCAGGCCGACGCGGAGAGTGGCCGCACGGTGGTCGGCTCGCTCCCCGTCTCGTGGAGCGAGGCCATCATGCCGGTCGCCTTCGCGCTCATGGCGGTGGCCTTCGCCTGGCGCTCCGGCCGCGGGCCGCAGTCGTGGGTGGACCGCGGGGTGGCGCTCGTGGCCATCGCGCTCGCCTTCGCGCTGGGCGCGCTGGCCCCGTCGGCGACCGTGGTGACGGCCCTCTTCGTGCTGGTGGGCATCGCCTTCCTGAGCGGCGCGCCGGTCTTCGTGGTGATGGGCGCGGCGGCGATGCTGCTCTTCTGGCACGACGACACGCCCATCGCGGCGGTGCCGGCCGAGACCTTCCGCCTCGTGTCCTCGGCGACGCTGCCGGCCATCCCGCTCCTCACCGTGGCCGGCTACGTGCTGGCCGAGGGCGGCGCGGCGAAGCGGCTGGTGCGCGCGTACAAGGGCTTCTTCGGCTGGCTGCCCGGCGGCGTGGCCATCATGGCCACCGTGGTGTGCGCCGTCTTCACCACCTTCACCGGCGGCTCGGGGGTCACCATCCTCGCGCTGGGCGGGCTGCTGGTGCCGATGCTGAAGGAAGAGAAGTACCCCGAGGGCTTCAGCCACGGGCTGGTGACGGCCTCGGGCTCGCTGGGCCTGCTCTTCCCCCCGTCGCTGCCCGTCATCCTCTACTCGGTGGTGGCCTCGGTGCCCGTCGGGGAACTCTACCTCGGCGGGCTGGTGCCGGGCCTGCTGATGATGGCGCTGGTGGCGGCCTACGGCGCCTTCATGGGCATCAAGCACCGCATTCCCCGGCAGCTCTTCAAGGGCGGCGAGGCGGGGCGCGGCCTGTGGGAGGCGAAGTGGGACCTGGGCCTGCCGACGCTCGTCATCTTCACGGTGGCCTCGGGCCTGGGCACCATCGTGGAGGCCAGCGCCCTGGGCTGCGCCTACGCCCTGGTGGTGGAGATGGTCATCTTCCGCACCATTCACCCCACCCGCGATCTACCGCGCGTGCTGGTGACGGCCACCACGCTGGTGGGGGCGGTGGTCATCCTCCTCGGGGTGGCCATGGGGCTGTCCTCGTGGCTCGTCGACGCCGAGGTGCCCACCGCGCTGCTGGAGTGGACCACCACGCACGTGAAGAGCCCGTGGGTGTTCCTCCTCGCGCTCAACGTGGGGCTGCTCATCTTCGGCAGCGTCCTGGAGATCTACGCGGCCATCGTGGTGCTGGCGCCGCTCGTGGCGCCCATCGGGGCGGCCTACGGCATCGACCCGGTGCACCTGGGCATCATCTTCCTCGCGAACCTCGAGCTGGGCTTCCTCTTCCCCCCCATGGGGCTCAACCTCTTCCTCTCGTCGACGCGCTTCCAGAAGCCGCTGCCGTACCTCTACGCGAAGACGTTCCCGTTCCTCCTCATCCTCGCGGTGGGCGTGCTGCTCATCACCTACGTCGAGGTGCTGACGACGGGCGTGGTGAACCTGGCGAAGTAGCCAGGGCATCGCGCTTCCAGCCTTGAACCGCGCAGCGCCAGGCTGCGAGCATGTGGAGCTCCGATGCAGCGCCTCCTCGTCATCACCCTCGCGCTCGTCGCGGTCTCGTGTACGCCGAAGCGGGCGCCCCGGGAGCGGCCCCTCTCGCCGGCGGCCCGCGCGCAGGTGGGCCTGCCCGGCCCGGACGCCCCGCCGCCCGAGAAGATGCGGGTGCACGTCATCGACATCGGGCAGGGCCTGGCCACGCTGCTCGAGTTCCCCTGCGCGGCGGTGCTGGTGGACACCGGCGGCGAAGACTCGGCCACCTTCAACGGCACCCGGGCGCTCATGGCGTACCTCAACGCCTTCTTCGAGCGCCGCGCCGACCTGGACCACACCTTCGCCACCGTCTTCATCACCCACCCGCACCTCGACCACACCCGCGGGCTGCCCGCGGTGATGGCCGCCTTCAGCGTGCAGCACCTCGTCACCAACGGCCGGCCCAAGGGCGTGCACGGCGTGCAGTTCGAGTCGGGCGGCGAGCAGCAGGACCAGGCCGAGCGGCTGATGAAGAAGCGCAACGCGCTGCGCACGGTGACGCGCGCCGAGGTGCCTGCGGGCACCGGCCTCACCGACGAGCACATCGACGCCGTGCGCTGCGAGGGCGTGGACCCGAAGCTGTCGGTGCTGTGGGGCAGCCTCGACCAGAACACCGAGGCGTGGGAGCCGCGCGCCTTCCAGAACGCCAACAACCACAGCCTCGCCGTGCGCGTGAGCGTCGACGGCCACGACGTCCTCATCCCCGGAGACCTCGAGACCGAGGCGCTCCACTCGATGCTCGCGGAGCACGGCGCGCACCTCAACGTCGACGTCTACCTCGTCGGCCACCACGGCTCGCACAACGGCGTCACCATGGACCTCGTGAAGACGATGACGCCCTGCGTGGCCGTGGTGTCCATGGGCGACTCCGGCCGCGAAGACGACTGGACGGCCTGGGCCTACGGGCACCCGCGCAAGGTGGCGGTGCAGACGGTGCACTCGGGGCTGGGGTGCAGCCGCCCCGCCCGCGACGTGCAGGTGGGCGTGGGCATGCGCCGCTTCGAGGGCTTCACGGTGAAGCACGCGCTCTACGGCACCGGGTGGGAAGGCACCGTGGTGGTGGAGCTCAACGGCGGGGGCGCCTGGCGCACCGTCACCGAGCGCTGAGAAGACTCTCATCATCCTCTCAAGCACTCTGCGGGCCCGCCCCTTACGAAGGCGGCATGTGGTGGCTTATGCCCCTCGCGCTCTCGGCGGCGCCCTTGAGCTTCGAAGAGGCCCTCGCCCGCGCCGACGCCGCGCCGGAGCAGGTGGCGGCCCGTGACGCCGTGGGCGTGCGGCGCGACGGCCTGGCGCACCTCGGGCGGCTCACCAGCAACCCCACGCTCTCGCTCCAGCCCGGCTTCCGCACCGAGGGAGAGGGCCCCCGGCCCGAGGGGCAGCTCACCCTCTCGCAGGGCTTCAACCTCGGCGGCCTCTCCTCGGCGCGCCGCGGCGCCGCAGCGGCCGAGCTCGAGGCCGCGCGCCTGGGCGTCACCCGCTCGCGCACCGAGCGCCGCGTCGCCGTCGCCCGCGCCTGGCTCGAGACCTGGGCCGCCCAGCGCCTGCACGACCCCACGCTGGCCGAGGCCGACGCGGCGAAGGCCCTGGTGGCGAAGCTGGAGCGGCTCGTCGCCGGCGGCGGCGTCACCACCGCCGACGTCGCCAGCGCCCGCGCCTTCGCGGCGGAGGCCGCGGCGTTCCACCTCTCGTGGGAGGGCCGCCGCTTCGAGGCGGGCGCGCACCTGGCGCTCCTCCTCGGGCTCCCGGACGTCGTCACCGTGGCCCCCGAGGCCCCCTCGCTCGCGGCGCTGGAGGTGGACCTCTCCGTGGCCGAGGCGCTGCCCGAGGCGCGGCTGCGCGCGCGCGAGGCCGAGGCCGCGGAGCGCCGGGTGGCAGAAGCGCAGGCGCAGTACTCGACGCAGCTGCAGCTCTCGCTCCAGGGTGGCCACGAGGCGCCGACGCAGTGGTACGGCAACGTCGGCGTCGGCGTGACGCTCCCGCTCTTCGAGCGCGGCCAGCGCGACGTCGCCCGGGCCCGCGCCGAGGCCACGCAGCTCGAGGGCCTCAAGCGCCAGGCGTCGGCCGCGGCCCGCGTGACGCTCCAGCTGCTCGCCCACGAGCTCGAGCACGCCGCCGAGGTCTTCGAGGTGGTGCACCGCACCCAGCAGCCGGCCGCCGAGGAGGCCGCGCGCCTCGAGACGCGGCGCTTCGAGCAGGGCGAGGCCACGCTGCTCGAGCTGCTGTTGGTGCGGCGACAGGCGCTGCAGGCGACGGCCGCCGCGGTGGAGGCCCAGGCCGGGCTGCTCGCCGCCCGCGTCGCCGCGCGCGAGGTGCTGGAGAGCGGGAGGACGCCATGAGGTCGGGAGGAATTGGGGCGCGGCGCACGGCCGCGAGCGTCGACGACGCGACGGGGCGCGCGAGAGAGGCCGTGCGGCACGAGGACGCTCCAGCCCACGAGAGCGCCACCTCCGGGTGCGCGGCTCACGCGAGCGTCGCGCCGCAGGTCGGCGTCGCGGCAGCACGCGCGGAACGGCGGGCGCCTGGCACGAGCGCGGCCCACCTTCGCGCGGCGGCACGCCCTGTCATGCATGGCCTCCTCGGCGCCCTCGCCCTGGGCCTGCTCGCGTGCCCCGTATCGACCTCCAGCGCGCCCGAGGCGGAAGCGCCGGCCGCGGAGCCTTCGTGGGTCGCCGTGCGCAGCGCCTCCGACGAGGCGGTGCTCGAGGCCCCGGCCCGGGTGCTCGCCGGCCCCGGCGCCTTCGCCGTCGTCACCCCGCCCATGCGCGCCACCGTGGTGCGCCTGCGCGTGCGAGCCGGCGACAGCGTCGACGCGGGCGCGCCGCTCCTCGACGTCCTCATGCCCGAGGTGCTGGAGGCAGCCGGTCGCCTGGAGGGCGCGAGGGCCCGCCTCGAGGCCTGGGGTGAGCGCCAGAAGCAGCTCGCGGCGCTGCGCGCCGAGGGGCTCGCCCGGGCGCTCGACGTGTCGGAGGCGGCGGCCCGCGTCGCTGAGGCCCGCGCGGAGCTCCAGGCCGGGCGCGCGGTGCTGCTGGCCGCGGGGCTGCGTGACGGCGACGCCGCGGGGCTCCGCTCGGGCTCGGGCGCCGTGCCCTTGCGCGCCCCCATCACCGGCGTGGTGACGGCCGTCACGGCCTCGGTCGGCGAGTCGCGGGAGCCGGCCGCGGGGCCGCTGGTGCAGCTCGTCGGCACCGGCGCCGCGCGCGTGGAGGCCCGGCTGACGAGGCCCGCGGTGGAGGGCGCGTGGAGCCTGGTGACGGCCGCCGGCGCGCTGCCGGTGCGGCTGGTGGGCGCCGCCCCCGCGGCGGATCCCCGCGACGGTGTCTTCCTCGCGTGGTTCGAGCCCGACGCCTGCGCGGCCCTCACCGCCGGGCTCCAGGGCCGCGTGGTGCTGCGCGGGGGCTCTGGCGCCGGGCCCCTGCACCTCGTGCCCGCCACGGCGCTCCTGCGCCGCGACGGCGCCGCGAGCGTCACCACGCGCCGCGGCCCCGTGCCCGTCACCGTGGTGCGCTGCGACGCCACCGACTGCGTGGTGGAAGGCGCGCTCGAGGCCACCGACGAGGTGAAGGCCGGGAGCGCGCGGTGATTCGCCGCGTCGTCGAGGCCTCGGTGGACCACGCGCGCCTGGTGGTGGGCCTGGTGCTGGCCCTGGCCGCCGGCGCCGCCTTCTTCGCCGCGCGCCTCGAGCTCGACGCGCTGCCCGACCTCACCAACAACCAGGTGCTGGTGCTGGCCATGGCCCCGGGCCTCACGCCCGAGGAGATGGAGCGCCTGGTCGCGCGGCCCATCGAGGTGGCCTCGGGCGGCGCGCCGGGCCTCGTGGAGCAGCGCAGCCTCTCGCGCTACGGCATCGCGGCGGTGACGCTCGTCTTCGCCGACGACGTGCCGGTGTACCTCGCGCGGCAGCTCGTCACCGAGCGCCTCGCCTCCGTCACCCTGCCGCCGTCCGTGCAGTCGGTGGAGCTGGGGCCCGTCACCGGCGGCCTGGGCGAGGTCTTCCACTTCACCCTCTCGAGCGACGCGCGCTCCCTGGCCGAGCTGCAGGAGCTCATGTCGCTGCGGGTGGCGCCGCTCCTCAAGCAGGTGCCCGGCGTGGTGGAGGTCAACCCCTGGGGCGGCGCGCAGCGCACGCTCGAGGTGGTGGCCGACCCGGTGCGCCTCTCGCAGCGCGGCCTCTCGCTGGGCGAGCTGGGCGACGCGCTGGAGGGGGCCTCGGGCACGGCCGCGGGCGCCGCGCTGCCGCAGGGCGGCAGGCAGGTGCTCCTGCGCGGGCAGGCGCTGCCCGACTCGCCGGCGGCGTTGGCGGCGACGGTGGTGGCGCGTGAGCGACAGCCTGAAGGGCCGCCCCGCGTCGTGCGCGCGGGCGACGTCGCCGAGGTGCGCGAGGGCGAGCGGGTGCGCCTGGGCGCGGCGACGCGCAACGGCGAGGGCGAGGTCGTCTACGTGATGGTGCAGATGCTCCGCGGCGCCAACGCCCTCGACGTGGTGCACGGGGTGAAGGCGAAGCTGCCGGCCGTGCGCGCGGCGCTGCCCGCCGACGTGCACCTCGACGTCATCTACGACCGCAGCGTGCTGGTGGAGGGCACGCTGCGCACGGTGGGCCTCAACCTCCTCGAGGGCGGGCTCCTGGTGATGCTGGTGCTCTTCGCCATGCTGGGGAGCTGGCGCGCGGGCGTGCTGGTGGCCTCGGCCATTCCGCTCTCGATGCTCTTCGCCACGGCGGCCATGACGCTGCTGGGCATCCCCGGCAACCTCATGTCGCTGGGGGCCATCGACTTCGGCCTGCTGGTGGACGGCGCGGTGGTGATGGTCGAGGGCCTCTTCCACGCGCTGGCCCTCGGCGGCGCCGCGCTGACGCTGGACAGGGCCGGGCTGCGCGCGCGCGTGCGCGAGGTGAGCGGCGGCCTCGCCTCGCCCGTCTTCTTCTCGGTCCTCATCATCCTCCTGGTGTACGTGCCGGTGCTGTCGCTCTCGGGCACCGACGGGAAGCTCTTCCGCCCGATGGCGCTGACGGTGGTCTTCGCGCTCGCCGCGGCGCTGGTGCTCTCGCTCACCTTCGTGCCCGCCGCCGCGGCCTTGTTTCTCCGCGCGAAGGACGTGCCCGCCCGGCCCCCGCTCCTCGTGCGCCTGGTGGAGCGGGCCTACCCGCCGGTGCTGGCCGCCCTGACGCCCCGGCCCGCGGTGGTGGCGCTGCTCGCCGGGGCGGGCCTGGTGCTGGGCGGCGTGCTGCTCTCGCGCACGGGCACCGAGTTCACGCCGCAGCTCAACGAGGGCGACCTCGTCATCCAGACGACGCGCGCGCCCGACATCTCGCTCGCCCGCAGCGTGGAAGACGCGATGGTCCTCGAGCGCGTGGTGAAGGCCGGCGTGCCCGAGGTGACGCAGGTCGTCTCCCGCGTGGGCAGCCCCGCGGTGGCGACCGACATCATGGGCCTCGAGCAGGCCGACGTCTTCGTGGGCCTCGCGCCCCGGGGCATCTGGCGCGAGGGCCTCACCCTCGACGGGCTCATCGACGAGCTCGACGGCCTCATCGCCCAGCACGCGCCGGGCGGCGAGCCCTCCTTCACCCAGCCCATCCAGATGCGCTTCAACGAGCTCCTCGGCGGCTCCGTGGCCGACGTGGTGGTGAGCGTCTACGGCGACGACCTCCCCACGCTCGCGAAGGTCGCCGCGCAGGTGCGCGTGGCGGTCGACGCGCAGCCGGGCGCCGCCGACGCGAAGGTGCTCGCGCCGCCGGCGGTGCCCCTGGCTACCGTGCGCCCGCGCGCCCTCGACGCCGCCACCTGGGGCCTCGACGCGCACGACGTCCTCGGCACGGTGCAGGCGCTGCGGCAGGGCCGCGACGTGGGCTTCACCTACCGCGGCGTGGTGCGCGTGCCGCTCGTCCTCAAGCAGGCGGGCGGCGAGAGCGCGTGGACCCTGGGCGACACGCCGGTGCCGCTGCCCGGCGGGGGCCTCGTGGCCCTCTCGCGCGTCGCCGACGTCACCCTCGAAGACGCCGCGGGCCAGGTGAACCGGAAGGACGGGGAGCGCCGGCTCCTGGTGGGCTTCAACGTGCGCGGCGGCGACCTGGGCACCGTGGTGAAGGAGGCGCAGGCCCGCGTCGCGCGCGAGGTGAAGGTGCCCACGGGCTACCGGCTCGAGTGGGGCGGGCAGTACCAGCAGCTCCAGGAGGCGACTCGGCGGCTGGCGGTGGTCGTGCCCCTGGTGCTGCTCCTCATCGTGGGCGTGCTGGTGTTCGCCTTCCGCGAGTTCACCCCCGTGGCCATCATCTTCAGCCACGTGCCCTTCGCGGCGGTGGGCGGCATGGTGGCCCTGGGCCTGCGCGGCATGCCCGTGTCGCTCTCGGCGGCCATCGGCTTCATCGCGCTGGCGGGCATCGCGGTGCTCAACGGCGTGGTGATGCTCTCGCGCATCCTCGAGGAGGAGGCCGCGGGGCTGGCGCCGCGGGAGGCCGCGACCGCGGCGGCGCACGCGCGCATGCGGCCGGTGCTGATGACGGCGCTCGTGGCTGCGCTGGGCTTCGTGCCGATGATGCTGGCCACCGGCCCTGGCGCCGAGGTGCAGCGCCCGCTGGCGACCGTGGTGGTCGGCGGGCTGGCGTCGTCGACGCCGCTGACGCTCATCGTGCTGCCGGTGCTCTACCCGCTCTTCCGCCGGCGCCGCGCGAAGGCCGGGTGAGGCTCACTCCACCCGCGCGAGGCCGCGCTCGATGGCCTCGCACAGCGTGCGCAGCACCTTGAGGCGCGCGAAGTACTTGTTGTTCGCCTCCACCAGCGTCCACGGGGCGTCGTCGGTCGAGGTGCGGTCGACCATGTCGCAGACGGCGCGCTCGTAGGCGTCCCACTTCTTGCGGTTGCGCCAGTCTTCGTCGGTGATCTTGAACTTCTTGTGCGGCGTGCGCTCGCGCTCCTTGAAGCGGCGCATCTGCTCCTCCTTCGAGATGGCGAGCCAGAACTTCACCAGCACGGTGTTGGCCTGCCGCAGCGCCATCTCGAAGTCGTTGATCTCCCGGTAGGCGCGCATCCACGCGTCCTCGGCGCAGAAGCCCTCGACGCGCTCGACGAGCACGCGGCCGTACCAGCTGCGGTCGAAGATGGCGATGCGCCCGTGGCGCGGCAGCTGCCGCCAGAAGCGCCACAGGTACGGCTGCGCGCGCTCCTCCTCGGTGGGCGCCGCCACGGGAATGGGGCGGATGTACCGGGCGTCGATGGCCGCCGTGACGCGGCGGATGGCGCCGCCCTTGCCCGCCGCGTCGTTGCCCTCGAACACGGCCACCACCGACAGCCGCTTGTACCGCTCGTCGCGGGTGAGGAGGTTCAGCTTCCCCTGCCAGCGCTCGAGGAGCTTCTCGTACTTCGCCTGCGCGAGCGGCTGGTCGAGCTCGAGCGCGCGGATGACGTTGCGCCCGTCGACCGGCGGCAGCAGCGGCGGCGGCCTCACCGTGGCGGGCCGCGGCGCCTTGTCGTCGAGGCGGGCGCGCATGGCCTCGAGGAGCGTCTTGCCCACGGTGAAGGCCCGGTAGCGCGGGTCGCGGCCGTTCACCACGTACCAGGGCGCCTCGCCGGTAGAGGTGGCGCGCACGAAGCGCTCCGAGGCCTTCGCGAACTTGTCGAAGCGCTTGAAGAAGGCCCACTCGTGCTCACCCACGCGCCAGCGGGTGGCCTTCTTCGCGGCGAGCTCCTCGAGGCGCTGCGCCTGCTGCTTCTTCGTCAGGTGGAACCAGAACTTGATGAGGAGCACGCCCTCGTCGGTGAGCATCTTCTCGAAGCGCTGCACCTGGGCCACGCGCTGGTCGAGGTCGGCCCAGCTGCTGCGCCCGAGCGCCCGGTCGAGGATGGGCAGGCTGTGCCAGGCGCCGAAGAAGACCCCCACGCGGCCCTTCGGGGGCAGCCGCTGCCAGAAGCGGAACATGTAGGGCTTCTCGCCCTCCTCCTCGGTCGGCTCGTCGAAGCCGTGGGTGACCATGTGGCGCGGGTCCATCCACTCGTTGAGGAGGTTGACCGTCTCGCCCTTGCCCGCGCCCTCCACGCCGCCGACGAGGATGAGCACCGGGAAGCGCTTCTGGGTCAGCAGCTCGAACTGGGCGGCGAGCAGCGCCTGGCGCAGCGGGGGCTCCTCCTTCTTCCAGGTGGCCTTGTCGACTTCGTGGGCGATCTCCGCGGTGTCGAACATGGCGGCAGTCTACGCCCGCCGCGCTGCTACGGTGCGCCCATGCGACTCCTCGTCGTCGAAGACGAGCCGAAGATGGCGCGCATGCTCCACCGCGGGCTCGCCGAGGAGGGCCACCACGTCGACGTGTGCCACGGCGGCGAGGCGGCGCTCCAGCAGGCCCTCGACGTGCCCTACGACGCGGTGGTGCTCGACTGGGGCCTGCCCGACATGGACGGCGTCTCGGTGCTGCGCGCCTGGCGCGCGCGGGGCCTGAGCACGCCGGTGTTGCTGCTGACGGCCCGCGGCTCCACGGGCGAGAAGGTGACGGGCCTGCGCGCGGGCGCCGACGACTACCTGGTCAAGCCCTTCGACTTCGACGAGCTCCTCGCGCGGCTCGAGGTGCTCCGGCGCCGCGCGGGCCCCGCAGAGGCGAGCAGCCAGGCCGTGGGCGACTGCACGCTCGAGGTGCGCCGCCGCGTGCTCAAGCGCGGCGCGGTGGAGGTGACGCTCACCGGCCGCGAGTTCGCGCTCCTCTCCGAGCTGCTGCTCCTGGGCGGTGACGCCGCGACACGCAGCCGCCTGCTCCAGAAGGTCTGGGGCGGCGACTTCGAGGGCACCGGCAACGTGGTGGACGTGTACGTGGGCTACCTGCGCACCAAGCTCGAGCGCCTGGGCACCGCGCAGGTGCGCGTCGAGGCGGTGCGCGGCGTCGGCTACCGGCTGGTGACGGGCGCATGAAGCTGGGCACGCGGCTGTGGCTCTTCGGCGCGCTGCTGCCGACGGGCGTGATGCTGGTGGCGCTGGTGCTGGCGGGCCAGGCCTTTCGCGCGGCCCTCGAGTCGTCGCTCGACCGCGCGCTCCTCGCGCAGGCCGCCGCCGAGTCGGTGAGCCTCTTCGATCGCGAAGACGGGCCCCACCTGCACATGGCCGAGTCGCCGCTGCTCGAGGAGGTGCAGCCCTTCGCGCCCACCGGCGAGCTCTTCGACGAGGCGGGCCGGCTCGTGGCGCACTTCCCCCCGACGCCGCACCCCGAGCCCCTCGAGCCACCCCGCGTCGAGGGCCCCGCCAGCGAGCTGGTGACGCGAGAGGACGGCGGCGCGCGCACGCGGGAGCTGCTGGCGCGCGTGCGGAGCGGCGAGCACCGCTACGTGCTGCGCCTCACCGCGTCGCTCGCGCAGGTCGACGAGAGCGTGCGCACCTTCCACCTCGTCGCCCTCACCTTCGTGGCCGGCGCCGGCGCGCTGCTGGTGGTGCTGCAGACGCTGCTGGGGCGGCGGCTCTCGCGGCGCCTGCAGGCCCTGGGCGCGCACCTCGAGCTGCTCAAGCGCGGGGAGCTCGACGCGCAGCCGGAGCCGGACCTCGCGAGCGACGAGGTGGCCACGCTCCGCGAGGTGCTGGCCGCCACCACGCGGCAGCTCAAGCGGGCGCGCGAGGTGCAAGACCGGCTGCTGGCCGACGCCGCGCACGAGCTGCGCACGCCGCTCACGCTCATGCGCACCAGCCTCGACCTCGCGCTGCGGCGGGAGCGCACCCCGGAGGAGCTGCGCGAGGCCCTCACCGAGGCCCGCGCCGAGGTCGACCGGCTCGCGCGCCTGGCCACCGCGCTCCTCGACATGGCCGCCGCGGGCCGCGGGTGGGACACCGCGCCGACGGACCTGGCCGCCCTCGTGGACGAGGCCACCGAGGCCGCGCGCGCCGAGGCGGAGCACCGCGGCACCTGGTTCGAGGTGGAGGCGGCGCGGCCGGCGATGGCGCGCGCCAACGACACCGCGCTGCGGCAGGCCGTGGACAACCTCCTGTCGAACGCGCTGCGCTTCGCGCCGAAGGGCACGGCCATTCACGTCACGCTGGCGCGCAGCGCCGGGGGCTGGCGGCTGGCCGTGCGCGACGAGGGCCTCGGCATCCCCCAGGCGCAGCGGGAGGCCGTCTTCGCCCCCTTCCATCGCCTCGACCGCGGCGGCGGCTCGGGCCTGGGCCTGGCCATCGTGAGCGAGGTGCTGCGGCAGCACGGCGGGCGGGCCTGGGCCGAGGCGCCGGCCGCGGGCCCCGGGGCGCAGGTGGTGCTGGAGCTCCCCGCGCTGGCCGCCGCCGGCGCCTGAGCTACCCCGCGTCTTCGTCGACGGGCCACGCGGGCTGCCGCGGCACGAGGCCCGCGCGGTGCTGCGCCGCCGTCTGGGCAATGGCCGCCACCTGCGCGGGCCCGAAGCGGTCGAGCGTCGCGAGGAGCTGCCGCATGCGCACGTTGGCCGACAGGCGCTCACGGTGCCGCGCGAGGAAGTCCCAGTACATCGCGTTGAAGGGGCACGCGCCCGGCCCCACGCGCGCGTCGGGGTCGTAGCGGCAGCGCGCGCAGGGCGCCTCGTCGCGCGCGGCCACCGGGCCCCGACCCTTCGCCGAGAGGCCCGACTGGCGCTTGAGGTACGCGGCGCTGGCGACGTAGGGCTTGGTGGTGAAGGCGTCGGTGCCGAAGAGCGCCATGCCCACGACGTTCGGCAGCTCGACCCACTCGGAGGCGTCGACGAAGGCGGCCCAGAACCAGTGCGACACCGCGCGCGGCGAGAGGCCGGCCAGCGTCGCGTAGTTGCCCAGCACCATCAGCCGCTGAATGTGGTGCGTGTACCCGGTGTCGCGCACCGACGAGACGGCCTCCCGCACGCACTGCAGCTCCGTGCGCTCGGGCTCCCAGAAGAAGTCGGGGAGGGGCGCCGTCGCGCCAAGCTGGTTCGCCTCGCGCAGCCCCGGCATGAGGCGCCAGTACGCGCCGCGCACGAACTCCCGCCAGCCGACGAGCTGCCGCACGAAGCCCTCGACGCTCGCGAGGCTGGCCTCGCCGCGCGCGTGCCGCTCGACGGCGGCGGCCACCACCTCGTCGGGCCGCAGGAGCCCCAGGTTGAGCGGCGCGGACAGCAGCGAGTGGAAGAGGAAGCGCTCGTCGCTGCGGATGGCGTCCTCGTGGGGGCCGAAGCCGGCCAGGCGCACGTCGAGGAAGTGCTCGAGCCACGCCCGCGCCTGCGCCCGAGTCACCGGCCAGCCGAAGGGCTCGAGGCGACCCCAGGCGCCCACGTCGTCGCGCGCCACCCAGCGCAGCACCGAGCGCGTCAGCGCGTCGGGCTCGAACCAGGGAATCGGCGGCGCCTTCACGCCCCGCGCGTGCTGACGGTTCTCGGCGTCGAAGCTCCACTTGCCGCCCAGCGGCTTGCCCCGCGCGTCGAGGAGCAGCTCCAGCCGCGTGCGCACGTGGGCGTAGAAGCGGTCCATGCGCAGCGGCCCGCGCTGCATCGCGGCCCAGGCCTCGAAGTCGGCTCGCGAGAGGAGGAAGTGCCCGCCTGGCCCCCCGTCGTCGTGCACGGTGAGGGGCAGGCGGCCCATGAGCGCGCGCACCCGGGCGTCGATGGCCCACTCGCGCGGCGCGGTGACGTGGAGCGACTCGGGCCTGGCCCACGCCGCGAAGGCCTCGACGCCCGAGGCGTAGTCGTCAGCCACCCGATGCTCGACGTGGAACCCCGCGGCGCGGCGCTCCTCGACGAAGTGCCGCAGCGCGCTCACCAGCATCGCCAGCTTCTGCCGGTGCCACGGCAGCGCGTGCACCTTCGCCCGCGTCTCCAGCACGAGGAGCTGACCGTCGGCCGGCGTCTTGGGGAACGCCGCGAGCGTGGGGTCGAGGTCCCAGGGGAGCACGACGGTGACGCGCGTGAAGCGGTGCGAGGCGGGCTGCGTGACGGCGACCGGGGAACTCACCGGGCGACTGTTAGCGCGCTCGCTGCCCGGCCGCCTCGCCGTGACGCGCAAGGAGGCCCGGGGGAGCAGCCGGCGCCGCGGGCGGCTGGCCTTGGGGCCCATGCTGCCCCTGGTGCTGCGTGTGTCGGTGCTGCTCAGGGAATGAGCCGCTCCACCGCGGGGTCGAAGGCCCCCGCCTTCACCTCGCCGTGCTCGAAGAGCGCCCGGTACAGCGCGCACCGCTCCGACACCTCGCCGCCGTCGACGCACGCCTGGTGCAGCGCGCGCACCGCCGCCAGCGACACCTCGCTCCCCGGCTGGAGCTGGAAGGCCACCGAGATGTACCCGCCGTCCACCGTCTCGGAGGGTGTCTCTTCGCGGTGGCACACCGCGCACGTCGTCTGCCCGGGTTGCCTGTTGAGCCGCGCGAAGGGGTCGAGCGTGGCGGCACCACCGTCGGTCGGCAGCTCCACCTCGCCCTTGAGCGTGCGCGTCGGCGTCACCCACTCGCCGAACTCGATGAGCGGCGCACCAGCGCCGGCGGCCACCACCGAGCTCACGAGCTGCCCCGAGAAGAGGAAGAGGCGCGGGTTCTCCGGGCCCGCCGCCGGCTGGGCGCTGATGACGCTCCGGGTGGCGACGAGGGCGAGCGGCCGCGGGAGGCTCTCGACGAAGCAGGCCACCGTCGGCGCCGGGAGCGCGTGGAGCCGCGCCACCGCCTGGGCCAGCGTGCCCACGGGCGTGCCGGCGAGCGCGGCGCAGCCCGTCGACGGCGTGCCCGCATCGCGGCGAGGCCCCACGGGCGCCGGCTCGCACGCCACCCAGCCCAGCCCCAGCGCGAGCACCCAGCGTCGCATGGCCGCAGCGTCCCCCGGCCTGCGCGCACCGTCCACCCTCGCGGCCGCTACCGCCGGTGCCCCAGAGCGCGCTATGGAGCCCTCGTACCTCCTCACCCGGAGCGCCCATGAAGACCCGACTGCTGCTGGCCACCGCCGTCCTCTCGCTGGCGGGCTGCACCTGCGAGACGGTCGACTCGGGCGACATCAAGACCTCCGGGCTGTACGCCGACCTGGAGGCCGACGCGACCGGCAACGGCCGCACCAGCTTGAAGGCCACGCTGACGCTCGGCCCGGGGTCGCTCACCTACCTGCGGCTCGAGGAGGGCGAGACGCTCGTCGCCACCTCGGGCACGACGAGCAAGACGATGTCGCGCACCTCGCTCTTCGGCGCGACCTGGTACGAGACGGAGATCGCCGCCGACGCCGCCGACACGCCCTTCACCATCGCGCTGACGCGGGTGAGCGACACGAGCGCGCCCGCCTCCACCGTCACCCTGCCCGCGCCCTTCACCATCTTGGCGCCCACCGCGAACCAGGTCGTCTCGCGCGCCGGGGGGCCGCTCGCGCTCACCTGGCAGGCTGCGGGCTCGACCGACGAGCTGCGGCTGGGCGCCAGCGGCCCGTGCATCGAGTCGGTGCCCGAGGCGGCGCTCACCGGCGACAGCGGCTCGCACCAGCTCGCGGCCTTCCAGGCGAAGGAGAACGAGGCGGCGACGACCTGCAACGTCACGCTGACGCTCCGCCGCGTGCGCCGCGGCACGGTGGACCCGGCCTACGGCAAGGGCGGCGCCTTCACCGCGCGGGTGATGCGGCAGGTCACGGTGTCCTCGACGCCGTGAGTGAGCTCAGGCGCGGCGCAGCGCCACGGCCGGGCACGAGCTGCACGTCGTCGCCTCGCCGGCGTACTCGGTGAGGCAGCGCGGGCAGTGGAGCCCCGCGCCCGCCACCGCCGTGGTGTCGCCAAGGCCCGCCGCGAGCCGCGCGAGCTGCGCCGAGAGGGTCTCCCGGAGCCACGCGTCGTCGGCCAGCACCTCGGGCGCTGCTGGCGCCGCGCCCGAGGGCGTCACCGGGTGCCGCAGCTCCCGCGCCGCGGCCTCCAGCCAGTCGCGCGCGGCCTGCCGGGGCAGCACCGCCACCGCGAGGGCGGCGGGCTCGAGGTCGCCCAGCAGCTCGGCCTCGATGACGTCGGGGCTGCGCAGGAGCGACAGCGGCGAGAGCAGCGTCAGCACCCACTGAAAGCGCGTGGGCCAGGCCTCGCGCGGCAGCACCCGGCGAATGGCCAGCACCGTGGCCGCGACGGCGAGGAGCCAGGCCCCCAGCATCGCCCCCAGCAGCACCGGGAGCGGCGGCGGGCGCTCGTGGAAGCTCAGCAGCCCCCAGCCGCCGAAGAGGGCCAGCCCCAGGAGCGTGTTGGCGCAGAACACCACCCACCGCCAGCGCCGCCACGGGGCGAGCCGGGCCGCCGCGGCCTGCGCGTCGTGCCGGGCCTCGAGGGCCTTCGCCAGCGCCGCGGGCCGCGCCGCCTCGCGCGCCTGCGCCCAC
>CAYUZK010000093.1:0-22588 GCA_964449625.1 uncultured Archangium sp. | reverse complement strand
GGGCCCAAGCGCCCCGGGCCGCTTCCGCGCGCCACCGCGCCGGGCGCGCCGCCGCAGCGCTGGCTTTCGTTTCCGGCTGGGCGCGGGGCCCTCGTGCTCTCGCGCGCCGCGGCGCCGTACGCCGGCTGGTGCAACGAGTACGAGCAGCACGAGGCCCAGGTGTCGGCCTTCGCGCTCGAGGCGCGGAAGACGACCAACGGTGACTGGCTCGCCTTCGTGGAGGCCGGCGGCTACTCGGCGCGGGCGCTGTGGGGCGAGGCCGACTGGGCCTTCCGCGAGGCGCGGCAGCTCGAGGCCCCTGCCTTCTGGGTCCACCGCGATGGCGGGTGGCACTGGCGCGCGCTCTTCGGCGAGGTGCCGCTCCCGCTGGACTGGCCCGTGTACGTGAGCCACGCCGAGGCGTGCGCCTACGCGCGCTGGCGCCAGGCGCGGCTGCCGACCGAGGCCGAGTGGCACCGGGCCGTCTTCGGGGGCCCCGCGCGGTACCCGTGGGGTGACGAGGCGCCGCGCCCCGGCACCCACGGCAACTTCGGCTTCGCGCACCTCGACCCCACGCCGGTGGGCGCGCACCCAGCGGGCGCCTCGGCCCAGGGGCTCGACGAGCCGCTGGGCAACGGCTGGGAGTGGACGGCGACCCCCTTCGCGCCGTGGCCCGGCTTCGAGGCCCTGCCGTACTACCCGGGCTACTCGGCGCCGTTCTTCGACGGGAAGCACTTCGTGATGGCCGGCGCCTCGCCGTACACCGACGTCACCTTTCTTCGGCCCAGCTTCCGCAACTGGTTCCAACCGCACTACCCCTACGTCTTCGCGACGGTGCGCCTGGCGAGGTCGGCGTGAGGGCGCTGGAGGAGCAGATCCGCGCGGGGCTCTCGGCCAGGCCGCGGCGGCTGCCGGCGGCGCTGCTCTACGACGCGCTCGGCTCGACGCTCTTCGAGGCCATCACGCTGCTGCCGGAGTACCAGGTCACGCGCGCCGACCTCGCGCTGCTGGCGCGCCACGCCGGGGCGCTCTACGACGCGCTCGGCGGGCCGCTCGAGGTGCTGGAGCTGGGGCCCGGCGCGGGGCGGAAGGCGGCGCTGCTGCTGTCGGCCTTCGCGGCGCGGCAGCCGGCGCTGCGCTTCGTCGCCGTCGACGTCTCGGCCACGGCGCTCGCGGCCTGCCAGGACACGCTCGAGGCGCTGCCGGGGGTGAGCGTCGAGCTGGTCGAGGCGACCTACCTCGAGGGGCTCCGCGCGGCGGCACCGACGGCCGGCGTGCAGCGCCTGGTGACGTTCCTGGGCAGCAACCTCTCGAACTTCGAGCGCCCCGAGGCCGCGCGCTTTCTCCGCGACGTCCGCGCGGCGCTGCGGCCGGGCGACGCGCTGCTGCTGGCGACGGACCTCGACAAGCCCGCGGCGCAGCTCTTGCCGGCCTACGACGACGCGCTCGGCGTGACGGCGGCCTTCAACCGCAACGTCGTGGCCCGCCTCGCGCGCGACTACGGCGCGACGCTCGCCGTCGGCGACTTCGCGCACCGCGCCCGCTGGAACGAGGCCGAGCGCCGCATCGAGATGCACCTCGAGGCGCTGCGGCCAGTGCGGGCCGAGGTGCTCGGCGTGCCGCTGGCGCTGTCGCCCGGCGAGACGCTGTGGACGGAGTCGAGCCACCGCTTCACCTGCGAGGAGCTGCGCGGGTGGGGCGAGGCGGCGGGCTTCGTGGTGCGCTCGCAGTGGCGCGAGGCGAGCTGGGCCTTCGCGCACACGCTCTTCGTGGTGCCCGGCGCCTGAGCGCCTCGGTCAGATCCAGAACGAGATGCGCCGCGACGCGGGGGCCGGCCCCTCGCCCTGCGCGCCGTCGCGCAGCCACCCGCGCAGCGCCTCGATGTCGGCGTGGAGCAGGTCGGCCTCGGTGCTGGTGAAGTCGAGCCCGCCGGGCGCGCTGGTGAGGCCCTCGCGCTGCACGCGCATGATGTCCACGTCCTGCCCGATGACCTGCGTGGTGTACCACTTCATGAAGCGGCGCAGCCCGCGGGCCAGCAGGTCGCCGGGCACGTCGAAGGGCAGCCGGTACGAGATGGAGGTGTAGACGAGCGAGTCGAGCGGCCCGATGGGCGTGACCTGGCTCGAGATGACGTAGCCCGAGCGCTGCCCCCACAGGTAGTCCACGCGCGTGACGTTGGGCACGAAGAAGTGGTCCGTGTGCACCATGGGCTCGCCCGTGGGGTTCATCAGGAAGCCGGCGCCGGTGAGCTCGTCCTGCTGCTGCTCGTAGGTCACGAGCACCTCGCCGCGGCGGCGCTCCACCACCGCGGGCACGGGCTTGAGCTTGCGGTTGCGGAACCAGCCCTTGTGCACGAAGACCGTGTGCGGCACGTCCATGAAGTTCTCGACGAGGTTGGTCACCCCGTTGGGGAAGCGCGTCACCATGAAGTAGGTGAGCCACCCGGCCTCGCCCCACTTCGGCACGCGGAAGGGCTCGGCCCGCGCATGCGCGACGTCGTCACCGAGGAAGACGAAGACGAGCCCGTCCTGCTCCTTCACCTCGAAGCGGCGCACCCGGCCCACGTCGGCCGGCGCGCGCTGGAGCCCTGCCTCCGCGTGGCCGTGGGCGTCGAGCGCCTGAGCGCACTGCGCGGGGCCGAGGGAGGGGATCTCGACGCACGCGCCGGACGCGTCGTAGACCCACCCGTGGTACGGGCAGCCCACCTTGCCGTCGAAGCAGTCGCCGGCCGACAGCCGCGCGTTGCGGTGGAGGCAGCGGTCGAAGAGCGCGGCCGGCGCGCCCGCGGCGTCGCGGAACACCACCAGCGGCGTGCCGAGGATGGTGCGCGCGAGCAACCGCCCCGCCGGGAGCTCCGAGGAGAGGCAGGCGACGTACCAGTAGTCCTTGAGGGCGCCGCAGCGCTCCCGGTCGGCCTCGGCCTCGAGCTCGATGCGGCGACTGCCGGTGGCGGCCTCCCCGGAGGCCGGGCGCGTTCTCCACTCCATGGCGCGGACCGTACCGGGGCCCTCACCCGGCCGCGAGGGCGGCGAGGGCGCGGCCCGGCGTGCCAGCGGCGCAGGGCGGAGCCGGTGGGGGGCCCCGCCCCGTCGACCGGGTCGCCGGCTGGCCCCCGCGCCCACGCATCGGCTACATGACGCCGACCGTGTGGAGCGACCTCGTCAGCCACCTCGACGCCCCGGAGGAGCGCCTCTACTGGCCCTACCTCATCTCGGCGCTGGCGCTCGCGCTCGTCGGCGCCGCCGCGGGCAGGGTGTCGCTCACGCGCGACGTCTTCTCGAAGGCCCTGTGGTGGCACCCCAGCGCCCGGGCCGACTACGTCTTCTTCGTGATGCGGGCGCTGCTCTCGGCGCTCGTCATCGCGCCGCTGCTGGTGTCCTCCACCGTGGTGGCGGTGAAGGTGGTGCTCCTGCTGGCCCGCGTGCTGGGGGCGCCGCCCGCCTGGCCGCTGGGGGCCCTGGCGACGACGGCGCTCTACTCGGTCGTGCTCTTCGTCGCCTCCGACGCGACGCGCTGGTGCCTGCACAAGTGGATGCACGACGTCGAGCTGCTGTGGCGCTTCCACCAGGTGCACCACTCGGCCGAGGTGATGACGCCCATCACGCTCTACCGCACGCACCCCGTCGAGGGGCTCCTCATGGCGCTGCGCGGCGTGCTGGTGACGGGCCTCGTGGGCGGCGTCGTCGCCTGGCTCACGCGGGGGTCGGCGGTGCCGGCGGAGGTGCTGGGCGTCAACGCCATCGCCTTCGCGCTCAACCTCGCCGGCGCCAACCTGCGGCACTCGCACGTCTGGCTCAGCTTTGGGCCGCTGGAGCGGGTGGTGCTCAGCCCCGCGCAGCACCAGCTCCACCACGACCTCGAGACCGGCGGCCGCGACGTCAACTACGGGGCCTTCCTCGCGCTGTGGGATCGCCTCGCCGGCACCTGGGTGCCCGCCGAGCGCCGGCCGGTGGCCTTCGGGCTGCCTCCGGCGGCCCTCAACCACGCGCCGCGCCAGGCGTGGTCGCTCCTCGTCGGGCCGCTCGGGCGCCTCAGGGCCCGGCCAGCCGCTCCAGGGTCTGCGCCAGCTCGGTGAGGGCCTGCCTGGCCGCGTCGTCGTCGCCGGCGACGAGGGCCTGGCTCGTCGCCGCCTCGAAGCGCTGCGCCGCGGCGCCCGCGGCCCCCGGCAGCTTCAGGGCCCAGCTCTTCAGCGCGTGGAGCTGCCAGTGGCTCGCCGTGTCCTGCGTGAGCGCGGCTCGAGTGGCCTCGAGCGCGCCGCCCAGGTCCCCGGCCTCCAGGCGGGCCAGCGCCAGGGCCATGGGGAGGTCGAGGCTCTGGGCGGCGAGGAGCGCGGGGGCGTGCTCGAGGAGCCGCCCGCCCTGGCCCACCGCGACCAGCGAGAGGACCCACGCCTCGCGGTCTTCTGGCAGGACGTCCGTCCAGGCCAGCTCGCGGAGCAGCGCGTCGGCGCCCGCGAGCTCGCCGGCCTCGACGAGGAACCCGGCCAGGGCCAGCCGGCGGCTCGAGGCGCCAGGCAGCAGGAGCACGAGCGCGTCGAGGGCTCGGTGGGCCTCGCGCGCCAGGCGGGCCAGCGCCTCTGCGTCATCGGCCGCGTACCACCGGCGCTGGTCGTACTCGGTGACCAGGGCGTTGGCGTAGCTCTGGAGCGACGCCTCGTCGCGGCGGCGGCCGAGGGCCTCGCGCGCCAGCGCGGTCGCCCGCGCGGAGAGGGCCAGGGCGCGGGGGAGGTCTCGCTGGTTCGACGCCGTCACCGACGCCGCCGCCGCGGCATAGCTCAAGGCGTTGCGCGCGTCGGCGCTCGCCGGCTCGAGGGCCAGCCAGCGCTCGGCGACGCGGAGCACCTCGCTCGAGGCCAGGCGCTCCTCGTCGAGGCCCTGGCGGTTGACGTAGTAGAGGAGCGTCGAGGTCACCGAGAAGCGCGCCTGCAGCAGCTCGAGCTCGTTCTCCGCGCCGGGGGGGAGCGGCCGCTGGGCGAGCGCGCGCAGGGCCGCGAGGCGCTCCTCGGCGTCGGAGGACTCGGGGCGCGAGTCGATGTGCACGGCGCCGCAGTTGACCTCCAGGGCGTAGCGGGCCGACTCGGCCCGCACGCTCGCGGCTACCGCGAGGCACCGCTCGGCCCAGGCGTGCGCCTGCGCGTAGTTCCGCCCGTGCGAGGCCGTGCGCGCGAGGCTGCGCCAGGCCCGCGCCACCGCGGCGTCGTCGTCGCCGGTGCCCACGTCCTCCAGCCAGCGCTGCGCGAGGCCCGTGAAGCGGGTGAGGAAGGTGGTGTCGGCCTGGTGGCGCAGGCGGGGGAGCGCCTCTTCGAGCATCACCAGGCCGAAGGTGCGCGCGCGGTTGCGCTCGTCTCGCAGCCGCAGGAACGAGGCGACGCCGAGCGAGAGGAGCAGGAGGAGCCCGATGGCGCCCACGGCCAGCGGCGCCCGCTGCTCCTTCACGAAGCGTCGGAGCAGCTCGCTCGCGCGGTAGCTGTGGGCCGTCACCTGCCGGCCGTGGAGCCAGGCGTCGAGGTCGTTCGCGAGGGCCTCGGCCGAGGCGTAGCGATCCTCCCGCGAGGTGGCGAGCGCCTTCTCGCAGAGCGCGGCGAGGTCCGCCGGGCAGGTGGGCTCGAGCGCGCGGACGGGGCGCGGCGGCGCGTCGAGGGCGCCCTGCTCGCGCGGCGCAGCGCCGGTGAGCACCTGGTAGAGGATGCCCCCCAGCCCCCACACGTCGCTGCGCTCGTCGATGAGGGCGCGCACGCCCGTGCGCTGCTCGGGGCTCATGTACGCGGGCGTGCCGAGGCGCCCGCGCCCGTCGCTCAGGGTCTCTCCGTCGCCGATCAACGCGAGCGCGCCGGAGCTGTCGGGGGTGGCCACGTCTGGTGAGCCCTCGCGGCTCGCCGCCAGGCCCCAGTCGATGACGTAGGTCTCGCCGAACCGATCGACCATCACGTTCTGGGGCTTCAAGTCGCGGTGGAGGATGCCGCGGCCGTGCGCGTAGGCCACCGCGTGGCAGGTGGCCAGCACGTGCGGCAGGAGCCGCAGGCGCTCGGCGAAGGACGCGGCCGTCGCGACGGCCTCGGCGAGGGTGCGGCCGCGGACCCGGCGCATCGTGTAGAAGAGCTGCCCCGCGCGCGTGCGGCCCACGTCGTGGAGCGGCACCACGGCCGGGTGGTCGAGCTGCCCGATGACGCGCGCCTCACGCAGCAGGCGGGCCTCCGCGCGGGGCCGCTGTCCCTGGGCCGTCACGCGCGAGCTGAGCCGCTTGAGGGCCACGTCGCGGCCGACGGCGAGGTCCTTGACCAGCAGCACCTTGCCGTAGCCGCCGCGGCCGAGGATCGTGGGCTGGCCGTCGGCCCCGAGGTGGGGCTCGTAGCGCCCGGCGGACACGGGCACGTCGAAGGGGTCAGCCTCGGTGGCCTCGCTCTCGTCGGTGGGGGCGCGGGCGGGCGGGGCGGTGAGGGGCGCTGCCTCGGGCTGCGCCGTCACGGCCTGGAAGGCGCGCAGGAGCCGCGCCCGGCAGGCGTCACACGAGAGGAGGTGGTGCTGCTGCGCGGGGAGCGGGGGCGTGCCCGCGGCGACGGCGTCGAGCTCGGCGTCGGTGAAGCAGGGGCTCATGGGCGGAGCCTAGGGCGGCTGGACCGCCGCGCGCGGCCGCGATTGACGGCGCCCCCCACCTCCGGGGTAGGGCGGGGCCTCTTCCATGTTCCGACACCCTGAAGATCGCCTGCCTGTCCTGCTCACCCTCTCGCTGTTCGCCGTGGACCTCGCGGTCTTCGCCGCGGTCGAGTCCTTCTGGCTCGTGCTGGCCTGGAGCCTGCTCTCGATGCTGCCGAAGGCCGGGGTCTGCGCCTTCAACCACCACCACCAGCACGTGACGACGTTCCAGCGGGCGCTGCCCAACCGGCTGCTCGAGCTCGTCTACGCGCTGCAGACGGGCGTCACCAGCCAGGCCTGGGTGCTGCACCACTCGCTCGGCCACCACCTCAACTACCTCGACCAGTCGAAGGACGAGTCGCGCTGGGCGCGCGCCGACGGCAGCCGCATGGGCGAGTGGGAGTACTCCTTCCTCACCTCGGCGACGGCGTACACGCGCGCGTGGGCGGTGGGCGCGAAGCACCCGCGGCAGCGCCGGCTCTTCCTGGTGATGGGCGTGCTGACGGCGTCGCTCACCGCGGCCCTGGTGGCGTACCGGCCGGTGCAGGGCCTGCTGCTGTTCGTGATGGTGCCGCTGGTGATGCTCTTCGGCACGGCCATGGCGACCTACGCGCACCACAGCGACCGCGACACCGCGTCGCACTTCGTGGCGTGCAACAACATCCTCCAGCCCTTCTACAACGTGCTGACGGGCAACCTCGGGTACCACACGGCGCACCACCTCAAGCCGGGCGTGCACTGGTCGAAGCTGCCCGCGCTCCACGCGGAGATCGCGGCGAAGATTCCGAGCGAGGCGTACGTGGAGCCCGGCGTGCCGTGGAGGTGGATGGGCAAGAGCTTCACGCTCGCCGCGGTCACGCCGTCGGTCGAGGGCGCGCCCGTCGCCGGGGCCGAGCCCTGACGGCCCGTCAGAGCCCGAAGCCACGCCAGGCGACGAGCTTCTGCTGGCTCTTGTCCGTGTAGACGGCCAGCGGCATCGAGGCGCGCGACGAGCGCGCGACGTCGACCCAGGTGCCCGGCTTGATGCCCGCCGCGAGGTCCGCGGGGAACACCGCGTCCTCGAGGTGCAGCGTGATGGTCTCCATGCGCTTGCCGAAGGTGCAGTTGCGGTAGTAGCGGATGGAGCCGTCGGAGTTGATGCCCATGATCTTGTTCGTGTCCCAGCAGTCGTGCGCGGGCCGGGTGAACTTCTCGGTGATGAACACCACCTTCACGTTGTTTCCCTGCCTGGTGAGGCTCTTCACCACGCTGCCGGTGGCCTCCGGCCCGTAGGACTTCACGGGCATCGAGTCGATGCCGTCGTCGAAGCGGGCGAGGAGCTCGCGGTTGCTGGGCACGCGCGCCTCCGTCGGCTCGAGGGGGAACTTCGGGCGATCCTTCTTCAGCTCGCCCAGCGCCTCGATGGCGCCGTACATGGCGGCGAAGCGGGCGCCGCGCATCACGCGGCCCTCCTCCCAGGAGCCCTTGAGGAGCCCGGCGTAGGCGGCGTTGCCTTCGGCGGCCTCGCAGGCGGCGAGGCGGTGGAGCAGCACGTTGCCCACAGGGTCACCCACGACGACCTGCGAGAACTCCTTCGCGGGTGACTTCACCGTCTTCAGGTAGGCGCCGAAGTCCTTCCGCAGCGTGGCAGAGCAGCCCTTCACGGCCTTGCGCGACGGGCCGAAGGCCTTCGCCTCGAACTCGGCGGAGCGGGTGAGGGCGTCCTTGAACTGCGCGGTGCGCGTCGACCAGTCCTTGAGGCCCCGCTTCGGCGCCTCCACGAGGAGCTCCTTCCAGCCCTCGTCCTTCTTCGTCAGCCTGGCGATGGCGGCGACGTAGTCGGCCGACTGGCTGCGGTACCAGCCGAGCGACTCGAGCAGCACGGCCTTCGCCCACGCGTTGTCGGCGAAGGGCGCGCCCGAGAGCTCCTGTCGCAGCTTCTTCTCGTCGAAGCCGTCGAGGTCGGGCTGCACCAGCGGGTGCTGCACGAGGCGGAAGGGGCGCTCGGGCAGCTCCTCCGGGCGGCTGACGGCCATCAGCAGCCACGCGAGGCGCATCGTCTCCGACGGCACCTCGAGGCCCGTGTCGAGGAAGTACACCGTCGCCTCGCGATCGAGGCCCGAGGCGTCGAGCCACAGCGCCGAGTCCGTCTTGTCGCCGTCGCCGCACCCGAAGAGGGCGAAGGTGGCCGCCGCCTGGGCCTTGGCGAGGCCCTCGGCCTCATCAGAGACCGTGAGCTCGCTGCAGAGCGTCTTCTTCGACTTCACGAAGCGCTCCTCGTCGAGGCGCAGGGTGAGGTCTGTCACCGCGTCGGCGGCGGAGTAACCGATGGTGTTGACGAGGGCCTGCACCAGGGCGCCCGCGAGCCTCTTCACGTCCTCGTTGTCGGGCGTGATGCACATCGCCTGGGCGGCGTAGAGCGCCGGGGAGAAGCCGAAGTAGCGGCCCTCGGTGAAGTTGGTGATGTTGCGCGCGATGGCCCGCAGCCCGCTGAGGTTCTCCGGCGCCTTGACCACCTTGCACCAACTGGGCGCCAGCGGGGCCACCTTCTCGCGGCCCGGGCCAGGCTCGACCTTGAGCTCGTCGGCGTCGTTCTTCACGTACTCGAGCTCGCGCTTCGCCTCCTCGGCGAGCTCTGCGCGGTAGCGGGCCATCGACTCGCGCCAGCGCTCCTGCCGGCGCGAGCAGGTGTCGGCGGACTCGCCGTCGAAGCACTTGTCGAAGTAGGCCTCGTCGAAGTTCGGCTTGTTCGCGGCCAGCGACAACAGCAAGAGCAACCCGTGCATGGTGGACCCCCTCAGGTGAGACGAGGGGCCTACGCTGCCAGCGAGCGGGGGCGCTGGCCAGCACGCGTTGGCCTCCCTCCTTCACGGGCGCGGCGCGTCACCGCCCGGGCGGAGCGCGGTAGGCGTCGGGCGCCTCGCGGTAGCGGTCGAGGCACCACTTGGAGCAGAAGTACACCTCGCCCTCGTGCAGGGCGTCGGCGGTGACGCGCACCTTCATGTGGCACACCGGGTCCAGGGCGATGGTGACGTCTGGCGTCGGCGCCGACGACGCGGGCAGCGCCACCACGTAGCGCACCAGGGCGTCGAGCTCGGTCGGCGTGAGGTGCCCCTCGTAGGAGGGCATCATCAGCGGGTAGCCCACCACGCGCTTGGCCACGGGGGCGACGATGGACTCGCGCAGGTACGCCTCGTCGGCGGTGACGAGGAGCCGCGTCTCGAGCTCGCGGCGCGTGCCGAGGATGCCGCCCAGCGCGGGCGCGAGCTCCGGGTGCTCGTGACAGTTGGCGCAGGACAGCTCGTGGTAGAGCACCTCGCCGGTGCGGTCTGCCCGCGGCGCTTCGGGCTGGCCCCCCAGGGCTCCGAGCGCGGTGGCGAGGTGGCGGAAGTCGGCGCTGTCTTCGGAGTCGTAGACCCCGCGCACGACGCCGCGCTCGTCGACCAACACGAAGACGGCGCTGTGGAGGATGGGGTCCAGGCCCGCGTCGGTGCGCTCGGCCGTGACGCGGAAGCCCTGCGCCACCGCCGCGAGGCCCTCGGGCGTGGTGGCCAGCAGCGACCAGCGGTCCTCCTCGGGGTTCCACTGCTGCGCGTAGGCGGCCAACGCCTCGACGGTGTCGTTCTGGGGGTCAACCGAGAAGCTGACGAAGCGCACGTCGGCCTTCGGCACGTCGCGCTGCAGCCGTACCATCTTGGCCGTCAGCAGCGGGCACACCGTGCGGCAGGTGGTGAAGACGAAGTTCGCCACCCAGGGCTTGCCCAGGAGCGCCTCGCGGCTGAGCGTCGCCCCGCGGTGATCGCTGAAGCGGAAGTCGGGCGCGGGCCAGAGGGCGGGCGGCTCGGCCTTGCGCCGCAGGTGCGCGTAGTCCTCGGCCTGGGTCGGCGTGTGCAGTCGGCCGCGCAGCAGCACCAGCACCGCGAGGGAGCCGCCCAGGGCCAGGCCCAGGAGAGGAAGCAGGACCTTCTTCACGGCCCGTCGTGTAGCAGGAACGCGCTGCCGGCGCCGTGTGCCCGGCGTCACCGCAGCGGCAGCGAGGGCGAGAGCGCGTGGTAGCGATCGATGGCCAGGCGCCGCGTCTCCACCGGGCCGTGGTGCCACTCGATGCGCACCTCCACCTCCGCCGGCGCGTCGTCGGAGAGCCCGAAGAGCAGCCGCGGGTCGGCCTGCGCCGAGAAGCCACCCATCACCTGCCGCTCCTTCGTCTGCACCAGCGGCTGGCCGTGTGAGCTCGAGGTGACCGTCACGCGTGTGCCGAGGGCTTCGGGGTTGGCGCCCGCGCCGCCGTGCAGCGCGAGGCCGAGGAAGTGGGGCTTCACGGCCCCGTCGCGCCGGGTGCTGCGGTACAGCGACACCGGGCCGTGCTGGTTGGTGATGAGCGCGTCGAGGTCGCCGTCGTCATCGAGGTCGGCGAGCAGCACGCCGCGCGAGTTGTCGGGGTCGTCGACGCCCAGCTGCTGCGCCACGTCGACGAAGGTGCCGGGCCCCGCGGCGCCGCGGTTCAGGTACGCGCGCCGCGCCTCGTTCGGGTAGATGTGCCGCCCGCGGATGTCGCCCCAGCGGTCAGCGTAGGTGTGGAGCTCGGGCCCCGACTGCATGAGCTTCTGGTTCACGTACCAGTAGTCGCGGCGCCGGGTGTTGAGCTCCCGCGCGTCGAGGCGATCGTCGACCATGCCGTTGGCCTGCAGCAGGTCGTCCCACCCGTCGAGGTCGAGGTCGCCGGCCGCCGCGCCCCAGGCGAAGCGCCGCTCGTTCAGGGCCCCGCGCTGCGTCGCCTCGTCGGTGAACTCGGGCACGAAGGGGTCGGCGCCGGGCCGCACCATCCACAGCAGGCTGCCCTCGGACTGCAGCGCGTGGTGGACGTTCGAGACGTACACGTCGCCGTAGCCGTTGTGGTCGAAGTCGGCGACCGACGCGTTCATGCCCTTGTAGGTGTCCTTGCCGATGTCGCCGAAGCGCTCGCCCGTGACGCGGCGGAAGCGCCGGCCGCCCTCGTTCAGGTAGAGATCGTCGGGGCCGAAGTCGTTCGCCACGTAGAGGTCGGTGAAGCCGTCGTGGTTGAAGTCGTGCGTGCTGACGGCGAGCGACCACCGGGTGTCGGGCATGCCCAGGGCGTCCTGGTCGAGGCGCTCGTAGGTGCCGTCGCCGCGCCCCCGGTAGAGGTGGTTCTTGCCCCCGTTGTCGGCGTCGTGCCAGCCGTTGTGCATGAAGCGGAGCATGCGGCGATCGCCCGGGTACGCCGCCGCGGGCAGCTTGAAGACGTTGAGGGGCTCGGGCGGCGCGTAGTCGGGCAGGTGCGTGGTCAGCGCGTTGAGCACGAAGAGGTCGAGCACCCCGTCGCGATCGAAGTCGAGGAAGGTCGCGCCGAGCGAGACGGTGTGCGCGTCGAGCCCGGCGGCGACGGAGACGTCCTCGAAGGCGAGGGCGCCGGTCTCCTTCAAGCGGTTGCGCAGCAGCCGCGTCTTGCCGAAGGCCACCGTGACGAGCAGGTCCTGGTCGCCGTCGCCGTCGTCGTCCACGAAGGCCGCGCCGCCGGCGAGCCCGTGCGACCAGGGGTCGTTCACCAGGGCGTCGAGCGCGGGCAGCGGCACCCGCTCGAAGCGGAGGTCGCCGCGGTTCAGGTACAGCCCCACGCGGTCGCCCGGCACGGCCAGGGGGTGCACGAGGAGCAGGTCGAGGCGGCCGTCGCCGTCGACGTCGCCGGTGGCCGCCGCGTCGCCCACCGAGAGCACCCACTTGGCGACGTGGTGCAGGCGCGCGTCCACCTCCTCGAGCGTCTGGCCCATGGTGGAGCCCAGGCCCGAGTGCGAGAGCGGCACCGCCTCGAGGCGGAAGCCGGGGTCGGCCGGCGCGGCCAGGGGCGAAAGCGCGAGCTGCCAGGCGGCGACGAGCGCGGCGCCCAGGCCGCCGACGAGGGCCACGCGCCGGAGCGAGTCGGCGTCGAAGAGCGCCCGCAGCCGCGCGGCCCGCCCGCGCCACAGCTCGCGCGCGTGCAAGAAGACGAACTTGCCGGTGCCCATCGCGAGCGCGGCGTAGAAGAACGTGTAGACGCTCTCGCGGAAGTGCAGCACCCCGTCGACGAGCGTGAGGACGAGCGCGAAGAGCACCTGGCCCCGCGGCGTGCGCGGCGACGTCGCGGGGTCCGTGAGCATGTAGAAGGTGAAGAGGAAGAACGGCGGCGACTCGAGCGTGCCGAAGAAGAGCGTCTGCCACGGCAGGTGGTGCCGCATGATGTAGGCGCGCGCGGCGGTCTGCAGCGCGTAGAAGACGAGGAAGCTCACCACGAGCCACGTCTTGCCCACGCGCGCCATGAAGAGCAGCACCGCGCCGGCGGCGATGAAGAGCGACATCGTCACCGCGCCGCCCGCCCACTGGTACGCCGGCGCCGCGGTGATGAGCTCCTGGGTGAAGAGCAGCGACGTGGCGATGCCGAACATCGACGGGTTGAAGACGTGCCGCCCCTGGAAGGTGAGCAGGTACTTCGAGCCGATGGTGAGGAAGACGGGGAAGAAGAGCACCCACGAGTGGTGCGAGTAGTTGAGGAGAAGCCCTAAGGAGGTGCAGCTGATGATCGCCGAGAGGGGGACGATCTTCCGCCGGTGGAAGACCCAGCTGAGCGCCACCTCGAGGGCCATGCCCGAGCCGACGATGAGCGCCATCTGCCACCACTGCCGGTTGAAGCCCAGGAAGGTGAAGCCCAGCACCGCGTAGAGCACGAGCAGGCCCGCGAAGGGCAGCCGCGGATCGCTGCGCGTCGGCACCTCCCAGCCCCGCGCCGTGATGACCCGGTGCTCATGGCCCGGGCTCACCGGCAGGGCAGCAGGGAGCTCCAGCGAGGCGCGCACGGCCTGGGGTCTTACCGTGGTTCAGACGGCCTCGTGGGGCAGACTGGGGCCGAAGCGCAGGGCTTGCCGGGGCGAAAGACCCCCGCAAATCTAGCGAGTTGGCGCTCGTCAACCGACCTGCTACCGATGGACCTACGGGGCCCCTTCGCCCCGAGAAAGATGGAGTCGTCGTGAGCCGTCATCGTTGGCTTGCCGCGTTCGGGTTGCTGGCGCTCGTCGCCGCCGTTGGGCTCCTCGTCTCCCAGAAGGCGCAGTTCCTCGCCGGCGGGGCGCTGGTGAACGTCGGCTACCGCATGCAGGACCACCTGCACGAGTTCGACTTCGAGCACCACGACGACATCACCCCCGAGCACGTGTGGACGGAGTTCCTCAAGCAGAACGAGCTGGCGGCCTCGGTGCGCGAGACCTTCCCCCGCTCGACGTACCACCCGCTCGTGGCGCTCCTGGTGTGCATGGACGCGCGCATCGACACCAACGAGCTCGTCGGCGACACGCGCCGCAACTACTACGTGCTGCGCACCGCCGGCTCGGCGCTCAGCGTCGAGGAGGAGGACATGCTCGAGCTCGCGGTGAACAACGGCGTGAAGGTCATCCTCCTCACCCGGCACACGGACTGCGCGGCCGAGAAGGTCGCCGCCGACCCCGCGCTGCGCGCCCAGTACCCGGCGCTCGTGGCCTCCCTCGACCAGCGCGACGCGCGGGTGGCGGAGTTCCTTGCGCGGCCGGCCATCGCGGGCCGCATCGCCCAGGGCAAGCTCCTCGTGAAGCAGTACGTCATCGACACGCACACTGAGCACCTCCGCGAGGCGCCGCTCCCGAAGGCCGTCGCCCCGGCGGTGGTGCCCACCGCGCCCGAGGCCGTGCCTGCGGCGGTGGAGGCCGCGCTGGCCCCGACGCCGGGCTGAGCCTGGATTGCGAGGGCGACGGGCGCGGCGGTGCTCCCCTCGCCAGCCCGGCGGGGCAGGGCCCCCCAGCGCCGGGTCTGAGAAGTCGGCGCCATCGCAGCGCCGCTGAGCGGCTCCCTTCAGCGGACGATGGCGCCGCCGGGCTCGACGCGCACGGGGTGTACGAACTGCGCCGCCTGCGAGTAGTCCTCGTAGTCGGGCCCGTGCACCCTCGAGTACGTCTGCAGCGCCGCGCCGGTGTTCACGTTGGTGACGCCGCCGTTGAGGCCGGGGCGCTGACCTGGCTCGAGCGCCCACACCTTGGTCGCCCCGGCGATCGCCACCCCCGACTCGGGCACGCCGGCCTCGCGCAGCCGCGCGGCGATGCGGGCCTGCTGCTCGGTGGCCAGGCGCGCGCCCGCGGTGCCCGGCGTCGGGCCTGACTCGAACTGCACCACCACCGGCGCCTGGGCGCGGAAGGCGTCCGCCTCGGCGCGGGTGGGCAGCCTGAGCCCATGGCGCGCCGCGTACGCCAGCGCCTCGCGGCTGCTCACGCCGCGGCCGTCGGGGTCCGCCGCGTAGCTCGGGGTCGACATGAAGACGGAGCTGCCGTTCGCGGTGCGCACCGGGTGGAAGCCCTGCGCGCGCAGCTCATCGACGAGGCGCGCGTGCTCGGCGCTGCGCGCGCGGAGCTGCGCCGCGGTGGTGTCCTCGCGGATCCGCACCGCGCCGCCTCGCGTCTGGAGGATCCCTGGAGCCAGCCCGGGCGTCGCGGACGAAGCAGGGCGCGGCGTCGCGGGCTCCATCACGTCGACGGGCGCCGCCGGGGCAGCCACAGACGCCGCGCGCACCCGCCCGAGCGTGGCCGGTCCGGCGAGCCCGTCCACCTCGAGCCCCTGCGCCGCCTGGAAGCGCCGCACCGCCGCCTCGGTGCCCGGTCCGAAGCGGCCGTCGTCGGCGAGCTCGTAGCCCTGGTTCTTCAGCGACTGCTGCAACTGGCGAACCTCGGCGCCGCTCGAGCCACGGCGCAGGGCGCTGGTCCCCGGCGCCCGCGACGAGACGACGGAGACGGCGGGGGCAGAAACACGGTTGGTCACGGGCATCGGCGGCTCCCTTTGGGGACGTGCACTCCTGTCGGGGATTGTCCCGGTTCGCCGGCGATCGTTTCGTCGCGCGCGACGGCGCAACTTCTCGCTGGCTGGCGGCGACAACTCCGGAGCTCTCGCCCTGCACGGCGCCGCGCGCCCCGCGAAGCCCCGGGCGGTCGAGGCGTGTGGCCCCATCCGCGCCGCCGCGCTGGCTCCTCCACCCGGCCCCGCTCAATCGCGCGGGCGCCGGTTGCTCCTGCGGCGAGGCCCCGGGGAGCCCCGCCACACGTCACCGGTGCTCGATGATGAACTCCACGCGCCGGTTGTTGGCGCGGCCCGCCTCGGTGGCGTTGGTGTCGGACGGGCGGTCGGGCCCGAAGCCCTGCGCGTTGAGGCGCGCCGAGTCGATGCCCTGGTGCTCGAGGTACGCCTTCACCGCCTTGGCGCGGTTGAGCGAGAGCTTGCGGTTGAGCTTCGCGCTGCCCTGATCGTCGGTGTGGCCCTCGACGGTGATGGCCTCGAGCTCCGGGTGCATGCGCAGCACCCTCGCCACCTGGTTGAGGAGCGGGAAGGACACCGGGAGGATCGTCGCCTTGCCCGTGGCGAAGTACACCTTGTCGGTGATGACCAGCTTCTCGGCGGTGATGATGACGAGCTGCTTCTCTTCGGGCGGGCAGCCCTGGTTCTCGGGCGTGCCCTTCACGTCGGGGCAGTTGTCGCGCGCGTCCTCGACGCCGTCGCCGTCCTTGTCCAGCAGCGGGCAGCCCCTGCGCTCCTTGGGGCCGTACTCGGTGGGGCAGGCGTCCACCGCGTCTTCGACGCCGTCGCCGTCCTGGTCGATGAGGGGGCAGCCGTCGCGGTTCTTCGGGCCGGGCTGGTCGGGGCACTTGTCCAGGGCGTCGGGCGTGCCGTCGTAGTCGCGGTCCTGCACCTTGACCGGGCAGCCCTGGTTCGAGCGCGGGCCGTAGTCGATGGGGCACTTGTCCTCGGTGTCCGGCACGCGGTCGCCGTCGTTGTCCAGGTCGGGGCAGCCGTCCTCGTCGTCGAACTGGTCCTTGTCCTCGGGCTCGAGCGGGCAGCGGTCGCGCCGGTTGATGATGCCGTCGCCGTCGGCGTCGAGCTCGGGGCAGTCGGCCGGCTGGTGGGGCTGGCCCACCTCGCAGCGGTCGGCCTGCGGCTTGAGCCCCACGCCAGCGAAGACGCGGAAGCTGGGCGTGCCCGGCAGGCTGCCGAAGCCGGGCCCGCCGAGGGCGAAGAGCTCCAGCGGGCCCACGGGCACGCGCGCGCCGCCCAGCAGCTCGAAGCCCGGAGGCGCGCCGCCCTCCAGCGCCACGAGCGAGTGGAAGGAGGCCTCGAAGCGGGCCCCGTCGCCGACGCTCGAGAGCAGCGCGCGCAGGCCGAGCTGGCTGCCCACGGTGTCCTTCACCGTGCCCGCGGTGAGCGCCGTCGCAGGGCGGAGGAGGGCCGTCACCTCGCCGCCCAGGCGCACCACGCCCAGCTCGCGGCCCAAAGAGAGCTGCGGCACAACGTTCCACCCGCTCTCCACGGCCAGAGCGTTTCCGTAACCGAAGGGCAGCGCCACGCCCACCTGCAGGGCGAGGTCGAGGGGCGCGTTCTTCGCGAGGCCCGTGCCGTACTGCGAGACGAGCTGCACGCGCGCCGCGACGCGGGGCGAGCCGACGCCGAAGGAGTCAGGGGTGGTGGTGCCCGCGAGCGCCGACAGGTCGTCGCCGCCCTGGGCCACCACCACGGGCAGCTCCGCGGCGAGCTGCAGCCACGAGGTGACGCCGAAGCCCAGGCCCAGGTGCAGCTGCGCGCGGTGCGAGACGACGGCGCCGATGCGCGTGGTGTTGCGGTAGTAGACGAGCGGGTTGTTCTCGTAGTGGAAGCCCAGGGTGACGCGCAGGCGGTGCTTCGGGAGCACGTCGCCGGTGGCCGCCGCGAGGCCGCCGCGGCCGCCGTCGTTGAGCGTGAAGCGCGTGAGCGAGAAGGCCGGCAGCGGCTGCGCCTGCTGCCCCGAGGCGGCCGTCGCGGCGAGCACGAGGCCCAGGAGCGTCGCGCGCGTCATCGGCGCACCTCGCGGCGACGGGCGAGCGCCAGCAGCGCCAGGGCGCCCAGCCACTCGAGGCCGCCGGCGGCGCTGCAGCCGATGAGGCCCTGGCCCGCGAAGCGCTCGTCGACGGCGCGCACCGTGAAGCGCACCCCCACCGAGCGCGGGCTCACGTTGCCGGCGGCGTCGCGGGCCTCGGCCTCCACCACGTGGTCGCCAGTGCCGAGGGCCGCCGGGTCGAAGGGGAGCGCGAAGCGGCCGTTGGCGTCGGCGGTGGTGGTGCCCACCAGCACCCCATCGACGTAGACGGACACGGCGCTGTTGGGCTCGGCCACGCCCGTCACCTCCGCGGGGCGGTCGGCGTCGAGCGTCGCTGCCGTCACGGGGCTGATGAGCACGGGCGCCGGCGGCGCCACGCTGTCGATGCCGAAGGGCACCGCCATGCTCACGCCGCCCTCGTTGCCCGCGGCGTCGCGCGCCGAGGCGCTGACGACGTACTGGCCGTCGGCGATGGGCGTCTGGGGCGTGAAGGTCCATGTGCCGGCGGCATCGGCGGTGGTGGTGCCCACGGGGTTGCCGTTGACGAAGACGGTGACGGTGCTGCCCGGCTCGGCGAGGCCGCTGAAGGTGGGCGTGTTGCTGGTGAAGACGAAGCCCGCCTTGGGGTCCGTCACCTGCGTGCCCGTGGGCGCCGTGGCGTCCTTCTTCACCGTGCGCACGTCGCTGCCGGTGCCGGCGGCCGTCGTCTGCGAGGCGCGCACCACCACCATGTTGCCGTCGGACAGGGCGCGCACGTCGACGGTCGACGAGAACATGCCGCCGGCGCAGGGGGTGGTGGCGGTGATGGTGCCCACGGTGACCGTCACCGTGCCGGCGTTGGCGGTGCAGGCGCCGGTGACGACGTAGGTGGCGGCGTTGGCCGTGGTGATGTCGGCCGGCGTGTTGAGGAGCACGTTGGGCAGGCCCTCCACCGAGAAGGTGCGGGGGCTCGAGTCGGGCGAGACGTTGCCCGCGCGGTCGGCCTGGCGCGCCACGACGGCGTGGGGCCCGCTGCCCAGCGTGGTGTTGCAGCTCCACGCGCCGGCGGCGTCGGCCAGCACGCTGCACACCAGCGCGCCCGCCTCGAAGACGGTGACGGTGGCGAAGGGCTCGGCGGTGCCCGTCAGCATCGGGTTGGGGGCCACCGAGGCGCCCATGGCCGGCGCGCTGATGACGGGCGCGGCCGGGGCGGCGGTGTCGATGGTGAAGGTGCGCTGCGGCGAGACGCCCGAGGTGTTGTCCGCGGCGTCGGTGGCGCGGGCCGTCACCACCACCACGCCGGGCACCAGCGGCGAGCTGGTGCAGGCCCACTGCCCCGAGGGCGGCACCACGGTGCTGCACAGCTGGGTGGTGCCCTGGCTCACCCGCACCGTGCTGCCGGGCTCTCCGGTGCCCGTGAAGGTGGGCGTGGTGGTGTTGATGAAGGCGCTCTCGGCGGGGGTGACGATGCCCGGCGTGGCCGGGGCCACCGTGTCCTTGATGGTGCTGCGGGTGTCGCTGCCGGTGCCGGTCGCGTTGGTCTGCGACGCCGTCAGCACCACGGTGCCCGCGTCGGGCAGGGCGCTGGCGTTGAGCGAGGTCGAGAACCGGCCGGCGCTGCAGGTGGTGGTGGCCGAGAGGGTGCCGACCTGCACCGTCACCTGCGAGGCGCCGGTGGTACAGCTGCCGGCCACCGTGTACGCGGTGACGTTGGACGAGTTGATGGGGCCCGGCGTGTCGAGGCGCACCGAGGGCACGTCGGCGATGGTGAAGGTGCGCGAGGCCGACGCGGGGCCCACGTTGCCGGCGCGGTCCGTCTGGCGGGCGGTGACGGTGTGGCTGCCGATGGTGAGGGTGGTAGGGCAGCTCCACTGGCCCGAGCTGTTCGCCGGCGTGCTGCACAGCTGCACGGCGCCCTCGGTCACCACCACGGTGGCGAAGGGCTCGCTGGTGCCCGACACCGAGGGGCTGGGCGCCACGGTGGAGCCGGCCGCGGGGTTGGTGATGACGGGCGCGGCCGGGGCGATGGTGTCGATGGTGACGGTGCGGCCCGGCGAGGTGGGCCCGCTGTTGCCCGCCGGGTCGGTGGCGCGTGCGGTGAGCGTGTACGTGCCGTTGGGGATGACGCTGGTCAGGCAGCTCCAGTTGCCCGACGGGGGCACCACGGCGCTGCAGACCTCGGTGGTGCCGGCGAAGACGCGCACGGTGGCGCCGGGCTCACCGGTGCCGGTGATGGTGGGCGTCGCGGTGTTGATGAAGGCGCCGGCGGTGGGCGAGGTGAAGGTGGGCGCGGGCGGGGCGACGGTGTCCTTGAGGGTCAGGCCCGAGTCGGTGCCGGTGCCGGCGCCGTTGGTCTGCGAGGCCGAGACGATGATGTTGGCGCCGTCGGCGAGCGAGGTCACCGACACCGTGCGCGAGAAGCGGTTGCCGCTGCAGGGCGTGGTGACGGTCACCGAGCCGACGCGCACGGTGACGACGCCGTTGGTGTCCTGGCAGGAGCCGGCGACCGGGTACGCCGAGGCGTTGCTGGCGTTGATGGTGCCCGGCGCGTCGAGGCGCACGATGGGCGCGCCCATCACCACCGACAGCGTCTGGTCGGTGACCTGGTTCTCGAGCACCGAGACGCTGCTGATGTTGGTGCGGCCGTTGACGTAGGCGCCGGCCGTCGCGGAGGTGACGGTGACGGTCAGGGTGCAGCGCGAGGTGCCCGAGGTCATCGCGCCACCCGACAGGCGCACCGAGGTGCCGCCGGCCGCGAGCGCCGCGCCGGCCGCCGAGGTGACGCTGCCGCCGCAGGTGTTGCTGACGGTGCCGCTGGCCAGCGTGAGGCCCGAGGGGAAGGTGTCGGTGAAGGCCATGTTCGACTGCGTGAGGCCGCCGGGCACGTTGTCGATGGTGAAGGTGAGGCTGGTGCTCGCGCCGGCGTTGATGACCGTGGTGCCGAAGCGCTTCGAGAGCTGCGGCTGGAACGAGTAGAACGTCAGGTCGTTCTGCGTGCCGTAGGTGCCGGCCGCGGTGCCGAAGTTCCACATGATGCCGAAGGCGTTGTCGACGGTGGTGGGCTCGACGTAGTTGGTGAAGGTCACCGCCGAGTTGATGGAGTTGTTCTGGCCCACCGGGCACCGGCTCTGGTCGAAGAGGCAGCCGTAGAAGCCGGCGAAGTACCCCGTCCAGTTGAGGCCCGAGCGGTAGCGCCAGGCCTCGACGATGTTGCTGGCCGGGCGGTAGCCGCCCACCAGCGCCGGCGGGCCGACCGACGCGAAGCTGGGGCCGAAGTCGTCGCCGCCGAGGTACGCGTCGAAGCCGTGGTACAGGCGCACCGTGTCGGCGTTGCCCGAGGGCACCGTCAGCGCGTGCGTCACCACCACGAAGTCGTTGGGGTAGACGTACTGGTAGGTGACGGTGAGATCGTACGTGCGCCCGCCCACCGACGCGCGCAGCACCGTGGTGGCGGTGCCGCCGCTGCCCTGCGGCGTCAGGGTGTTCGACACCGCCGTCCACTCCTGGAGCGTGACGCCGACGCCAGCGACGGTGGCGAAGTTCTGCGGGCCCACCACGGTGTTGCCCACGGCGAGGAAGACGCCGTTGTCCATGCTGGAGTTGGTGGTCGCCCCCGGCGCCTGGCTGGGGCTGTAGAACTGGCCCGAGCCCAGGCGCAGCACCTGCAACTGGCCCGTGTTCCCCACGGTGATGCGCAGGCCGTTGCTGGCCGTGGTGCCGCCTGTGGGGTTGATGACGACTTGCGCCAGGCACAGGGCCGGCGCGAGCGTGGCGATCAGGACGAGAGAGGGTCGCAAGGTGGCTCCTCCGGTGGCCTTACGAGCGTCTGGAGAGGTGCGTCAAGGGGCGCGAAGGGGCGTTTTTGTGGGTGCCCTTCGCGTCGTGATTTGCCACGCTTACGGCTCACCTCCCGCACGACCGAGGGCGTCCCGTGGCGACCAGGAAGCGAAGACCGCAGCGCACGCCGCCGAAGCGACCCGAGCGCGAGCTCCAGCCCTTCGATGAGTTCTCGGCGGCCGGCGGCATGCCCAGCGTGCCGGGGGGCATGCCCGGCGCCGATTTCAGCCGCGGCCGCCGCTCGGTGCGCGAGCTGAGCTGGGGCGAGTTCGACCGCCACGTGCAGGCGCTCGCGCGGGCCGCGGCGAAGACCTTCAAGCCCGAGGTGGTGGTGGGCATCGTCAACGGCGGCGTCTTCGTCGGCGGCGCCGTGGCCGGGGCGCTCAAGGCCCGCTTCTACCCCGTGCGGGTGAGCCACCGCAGCCGCGAGAGCGCGCGCACCGTGCAGCGCTCCGCGCCCGAGATGCCCGAGGCCCTGGCGGGCCAGCGGGTGCTGGTGGTGGACGACATCTGTGCCAGCGGCGACAGCCTCGACGTCGCCTGCACGCTGGCGAGGGCCCGCGGCGCGAAGGCCGTCAAGAGCCTCACGCTCGTGGCGCGGCCCGGGCGCTACGAGCCCGACTTCGTGGCCTTCACCTCCGACGACTTCTTCGTCTTCCCCTGGGACTACCAGCCGGTGGTGGACGACGGGCGCTTCGACACCGGCGAGACGCCGGTGGTGAAGCCGGCGCCGCCGAAGGCCCGCCGCGGCGGGCGATGATCGTCGGCACCGCCGGGCACGTCGACCACGGCAAGACGACGCTGGTGAAGGCGCTCACGGGCGTCGACACCGACCGGCTCCCCGAAGAGAAGCGCCGAGGCATCACCCTGGAGCTGGGCTTCGCGCACCTGGACCTGCCCTCGGGCTTGCGGGTGGGCGTCATCGACGTGCCGGGCCACGAGCGCTTCGTCAGGGCCATGACGGCCGGGGCCGGCGGCGTCGACGTGGCGCTGCTGGTGGTGGCCGCCGACGAGGGCGTGATGCCGCAGACGCGCGAGCACGTCGACGTGTGCCGGCTGCTCGGGGTGCGGCGCGGCGTGCTGGTGGTGACGAAGGCCGATCTCCTGCCAGGGCTGGGCGAGGGGTGGCTGGAGCTGCTGGAGGCCGACCTCCGCGCGCTCGTTGAGGGCACGCCCTTCGAGGGCGCCGCGCTGGTGCCCGTGAGCGCCCGGCGGGGCGAGGGGCTGGGCGCGCTGCTGGCGGAGCTCGAGCGCCTCGCGGCCGAGCTCGCCGCCG
>CAYUZK010000092.1:0-22748 GCA_964449625.1 uncultured Archangium sp. | reverse complement strand
CCTTCAAATGGTCGGGGCGACAGGATTTGAACCTGCGACCACTTGCACCCCAAGCAAGTGCGCTACCAGGCTGCGCTACGCCCCGGGAAAAGCTGGCTTACGACGCGCGCGCTTATGCCCGCCTGACCCGGTGGGGTCAAGGCTCAATGCGCGCCGCGGAGGCTCATTCGTCGTCGTCGTCACTCCCGGTGACGTCGACGTGGCCGGCGTCCTCGTCCTCGGCCGAGAGCTCGTCCTCCGCCACGTAGCCGTCGTTCAGGTCGGCCTTGAGCACCTGGCTGGGCACGAACTTCACGACCCGCCGCGCGGTGATCTCGATGGGCTGGCCGCTCTGCGGGTTGCGGCCGGGGCGCGCGCGCTTGTAGCGCGGCTGGAAGTTCCCGAAGCCCGAGATCTTCACCTTGTCGCCGCGCTCCAGCGTCTCCTTGAGCGTGTCGAACACGAGCTCCACGAGCTCCGCCGACTCCTTCTTCGAGAAGCCAACCTTCTCGTAGACGCTCTCGATGATGTCCGCCTTGGTCATGAAGCTGGAGCGTAGTCGGACCAACGGGCATGTCAACATGCCGACATCGCTCGGCTTTTTCGAGGCGGCGCACCCTTGCCCCGGAGGCCTGAAAATCGGCCTCTTACGCGCGCAGCTGCCCCCCGAGGCGGGCGGTCACCTGGGCGACGATCTGCTGGTGCGCCTCCACCACCTCGGCGTCGGTGAGGGTGCGCTCGTCGGCCCGGTACGAGAGGGCGAAGGCGAGGTTCTTCCGCCCGGCGCCGACCTGGGGGCCGGCGTAGACGTCGAAGATCTCGACCTGCCGCACGAGCGGCTGCCCCACCTCGAGGATGACGCGGCGCACCTGCTCGGCCGGCACCTCGGCGGCCACCACCACCGCCAGATCGCGCAGCACGGCGGGGAAGCGAGAGAGCGGCCTGGCCTTCGGCACCAGCACCGCCTCGGCCAGCAGCGCGTCGACCTCGAGCTGGAAGAGGAACACGCCGGCGGGCGCGTCGAGGGCCTTCTGCGCCCGGGGGTGGAGCTCGCCGAAGGTGCCCAGCACGCGCTCCCCCACCTTCACCGTCGCGGCGGCGCGCGGGTGGTACCAGGGCGAGTCGAGGGGCTCGAAGGTGGCCCCGGCGACGTGCACCGACGCCAGCAACGCCTCCACCACGGCCTTCACGTCGTAGAGATCGACGGCCGCGTCCTTGCTCGTCCACGAGCGGGCGCCGCCACGCAGCCCCCAGAGGGCGCCGGCGACCTGGAGCGTCTCCTGCGCGACGGGCGTGCCGCCTTCGCCGCCGCCCGCCTGCCCGCGGTAGCTGCGGCCCCACTCGTAGAAGCGCACGCCCGGGGCCTGGTGACGGGCCGAGCGCGCCACCGTGGGCACCAGGCTCGCGAAGAGCGTGGTGCGCATCATCGACTGCTCGACTGACAGCGGGTTCGACAGCGCGATGGCGCCCGCGGCGGCCTCGAAGGCCTCGAGCTCGGCGGGCGCGACGAAGGAGTAGTTCACCACCTCGTCCACGCCCTGCCCCGCCAGGGCCGCGCGCAGGCGCCGCTCCAGGGTGTGCGCCGGCCGCTCCGGGTCGAGGGCGTGCAGGCCGCGGGGCAGCGCCGCGGGGATGGCGTCGAAGCCGCGCACCCGCGCGATCTCCTCGATGAGATCCTCCTCGATGCCCACGTCCACGCGCACCGAGGGCACCTCCCAGGTCGTCGCCTCGGCGTCACCGCCGCGCGCCACGAAGCCCAGCGCCTCGAGGATGCGCGCGCACTCGGCCGGCGGCACCTCGACGCCCAGGAGCGCGCCCACCCTCTGCGCGCGCAGTGTCACCAGCTTCTTCGGCCGCTGCCCCGGGTACACGTCGACCCGGCCCTTGAGCACCGTGCCGCCGCCGAGCTCGGCGATGAGCGCCGCGGCGCGATCCAGCACCGCCGGCACCACCTCCACGTCGGTGCCGCGCTCGAAGCGGTGCGACGACTCGGTGTGCAGCGCGTGGCGCTTCGCGGAGCGCCGCACCGTCGCGGGCTGGAAGGTCGCGACCTCCAGCAGCACGCGCGTCGTCTGCGCGGTCACCTCGCTCGAGGCGCCGCCCATGACGCCGGCCAGCACCAGCGGGCTCGTGGCGTCGCAGATGAGGAGATCTTCGGCGTGCAGGGGGCGGGCCTTCTCGTCGAGCGTGGTGAGCACCTCGCCGGCCTTCGCCGTGCGCACGACGATCTGCGCGCCGCCGATGCGATCGAGGTCGAAGGCGTGGAGCGGCTGCCCAACCTCGAGCATCACGTAGTTGGTGACGTCGACGAGGTTGTTGATGGCGCGCACGCCGCAGGCCTTGAGGCGCGCCTGCATCCACCCCGGCGAGGGCTTCACCGTCACGCCCTCGATGACGCGGCCGGCGTAGCGCCAGCACCGCTCCGGGTCGTCGATGCGAATGGCGATCTTCGAGGAGGCCTCGACGGCCGACTCCGCCAGCTTCGCCTCGGGCCGGCGCAGCGCCGTGCCCAGCAGCGTGGCCACCTCGCGGGCGATGCCCAGGTGCGAGAGCGCGTCGCTGCGGTTGGGCGTGACGTTCACCTCGAGCACCACGTCGTCGAGGCCCAGGGCCGCGGCGATGGGCGTGCCCACCACGAGCCCGGCGTCGAGGAGCAGCAGGCCCGCGCTGTCCTCCGTCAGGCCCAGCTCCTTCGCGCTGCAGAGCATGCCCGCGCTGTCCACCCCGCGGAGCGCGGCCTGCTTGATCTCCACGCCGTTGGGCAGCGTGGTGCCCACGGTGGCGAGCGGCACCTTGTCGCCCACCTTGAAGTTCTTCGCGCCGCACACCACCTGGAGCGGGCTGCCGTCGCCGCGGTCCACCTGCGTCACCGAGAGCTTGTCGGCGTTGGGGTGCTGGTCGGCGGCGATGACCTGGGCCACCACCACCCCGCGCAGGGCGTCACCGGGCCGGGCGATGCCCTCGACCTCGAGGCCGGCCATGGTCAGCTTGTGGGCGAGCTCCTCCACCGTGGGCGGGAGCGTCACGTAGTCCGCGAGCCACTTGAGCGAGATCTTCATCGGCCTCTCCTTAGAACTGCGCCACGAAGCGGTAGTCGTTCTCGAACATCGTGCGCAGGTCGTCGATGCCGTAACGCAGCATCGCCAGGCGCTCGACGCCCATGCCGAAGGCGAAGCCCGTCACCTCGGCGGGGTCGTAGCCGGCGTGGCGGAAGACGTTGGGGTGCACCAGGCCGCTGCCGAGCACCTCGAGCCACCCGGTCTGCTTGCACACGCGGCAGCCCTTGCCCGCGCAGAAGACGCAGGACACGTCGACCTCGGCCGACGGCTCGGTGAAGGGGAAGAAGCTCGGCCGGAAGCGCGTCTTCGCGCCGGCGCCGAAGAAGGCCGTGGCGAAGGCCGCCAGCGTGCCCTTGAGCTCGGCGAAGGTGACGTGCCGATCGACGAAGAGGCCCTCGACCTGGTGGAACATGGGCGTGTGCGTCTGATCGCTGTCCTTTCGGTAGACGCGGCCGGGCATCACCGCGCGCACCGGCGGCTTCTGCCCCAGCATGGTGCGGATCTGCACCGGCGAGGTGTGCGTGCGAAGCACCACGGGCCTGGCGCGCGAGAAGCCGCCGTGGAGCGTGCCCCCGTCGACGTAGAAGGTGTCCTGCATGTCGCGCGCGGGGTGATCGGCGGGCACGTTGAGGGCCTCGAAGTTGTACCAGTCGAGCTCGATCTCCGGGCCCTGCTCCACCACGAAGCCCAGGCGCGCGAAGACGCCGCAGATGTCCTCCAGCGTCTGCGACACCGGGTGCCTTCGGCCGGGGGCGAGCCCGCGCCCGGGCAGGGTCACGTCGAGCCTGGGCCCCTTGAGCTCCTCTTCGAGCGCCAGCGCCTCGACGCGGCGGGCGGCGGCCAGGAGGCTGGCCTCGAGCTTCGCCTTCGCGGCGTTGGCGTGCTCGCCCAGAGCCCGGCGGTCGTCGGGCGCCAGCTTGCCCATGCCCCCGAGGATGGCCGACAGCTCGCCCTTCTTGCCCAGGTACTTCACGCGGAGCTGCTCGACGGCCTCGGGCGTCACCGCCTGCGAGAGCTCGGCCTCGGCGCTCACCGCCAGCGCGTTGAGACGATCATTCATGGTCGATCACCGGAAAAGACAAAGGGGCCGCCCCCGAAGAGAGGCGACCCCGTGTCGTGAGAGTCGAACGTCGACTCGAGAACCGTCTCAGGCCGCCTTGGCGATCTGGGCGACGGCCCCGAAGCCGGCCGGGTCGTGCACCGCGAGATCCGCGAGGATCTTGCGGTCGATGGCGACCTTCGCCTTGGTGAGGCCGGCGATCAGCTTCGAGTACGACAGGCCGACCGCCCGGGCCGCCGCGTTGATGCGGACGATCCACAGCGAGCGGAAGTCGCGCTTCTTGCGCTGGCGATCACGCGAGGCGTAGTCGAGCGCGCGCTCGACGGCCTGGTTCGCGCGGCGGTAGCAGTTCTTACGGCGGCCGCGGAAACCCTTGGCCAGCTTCAGGATGGAGTTACGACGGCGGCGGGCTTTGACGCCCTTCTTGACGCGCATGGTTCAGCGCTCCTTCTTCAGTTCGCCCCGTAGGGGAACATCTCTTTGATGACCTTCTTCGCGTCCATGCTGGCCAGATGCGAAGTGCCGCGGTTGCGGCGACGGGTGTCCATGGCCTTGGCGTGGGTGAACAGGTGCTTGCCGAATGCCTTGGCGTGCTTCACCTTGCCGCTCTTCTTCACGTGGAGGCGCTTCTTCGCGCCGCTCCGGGTCTTCAGCTTAGGCATGTGTAGAATCCTGACTTCGAAAGGGCGGTCGACATACGGTGTCGGGGTGCAGGTGTCAACAGCACTGACTGCACCGCCCTTTGGCAGCTCAGGCCTTGGGCGCCTCGGCGGCGGCCGGGGGCGGCTCGGGGGCCGGAGCAGGCGCGGGCGCGGGGGCATCGGCGGCGTTCTCGGCGCGGCTGGCCGAGGGGCGCGGGCCGGACTCGTGCGGGGGGTGATCGCCCTTGCGCTCGAGCTTCTCCTTCTCGGCGGCGATGAGCGCGTTGCGGTGCGCGTCGCGGGCGCGCTGGGCCACCTTGCTGTTGGGCCCGAGGATCATGAACATCTGCTTGCCCTCGAGGCGGGGCGTCTGCTCGACCACCGCGACGTCCTTCAGGTCGCCGACCACGTCGTCGAGGATCTGCGTGCCGAGGTTGCGGTGGGTGATCTCGCGGCCGCGGAACATGATGGTGATCTTCGCCTTGTTCCCTTCCTCGATGAACTCGCGCACGTGGCGCACCTTGGTCTCGTAGTCGTGCTCCTCCGTCTTGGGGCGGAGCTTGACCTCCTTGACCTTCACGACGACCTGCTTCTTCTTGGTCTCGTTGGCCTTCTTCTTCTCTTCGTACTTGAAGCGCCCGTAGTCCATGATCTTACAGACCGGGGGCTTGGACATGGGGTTGACCTCGACGAGGTTCAACCCTTCGGACTGGGCCTTGGCCAACGCGACTTCCGTGGGCATGACGCCGAGCTGCTCGCCCTGGGATCCGACGACGCGGACCTCACGGGCCTTGATTCGACGATCGGTTCGCTGGTCGCGTGCGAGAGCCAGGGTGCTACTCCTTTGAAGCAGGGTGAAAGAAGCGGCGCACCTTAACGATCCGCCCCCCGCTGTCAAGGCGCGTCAGCCCCTCGCGGCCCTCGGTAAGAATTGCGCGTCGAGACCTTGCGGCGCACGGGCGGCGAGGGAGATCCTCCGCGGTGCAGGTTGGCGCGGTGCGGGGGGCACATGGACATCACCGACGTGAAGGTCTTCCTGGTCGACGAAGACAAGCTCAAGGCCTACGTGACGATCACGCTCGATCAGTGCTTCGTCGTGCGCGACCTCAAGGTGATCCAGGGCACGAGCGGCCTCTTCGTCGCCATGCCGGCGAAGAAGCGCAAGGACGGCACCTACAAGGACATCGCGCACCCGCTCAACGGCGAGATGCGCGAGCGCCTCGAGCGCAAGGTGTTGGCGGAGTACGGGCGCGTGGCCCTCGAGAGCCCCAAGGGGGCGCTGCGCCCGACCGACACGTTCCCCGACTGACGCGTCGGTTTCGAGGCCCACATTGAACGGCCCGGGGCGTTGGTGTACCTGCCGCCCATGCCCGTCAGCCACGACTACAAGGTCTTCGCTGGGAACTCGAACCGCAACCTGGCCGAGCGCATCTGCGAGTACCTCAAGCGGCCGCTGTCGAAGGCCGACGTCGGGCGCTTCTCCGACGGCGAGATCCAGGTCGAGATCGGCGAGAACGTGCGCGGCTTCGACGTCTTCGTGATCCAGTCCACCTGCCCGCCGGTGAACGACCACCTCACCGAGCTGCTGATCATGAGCGACGCGCTCAAGCGGGCGAGCGCGGCGTCGATCACCGCCGTCATCCCCTACTACGGCTACGCGCGGCAGGACCGGAAGGTGGCGGCGCGCACGCCGATCACCGCCAAGCTCATCGCCGACCTCCTGGTGACGGCCGGCGTGACGCGCGTGGTGTCGATGGACATGCACGCCGGGCAGATCCAGGGGTTCTTCAACATCCCCACCGATCACCTCTACGCCTCGCCGGTGTTCCTCGACGACATCCGCAAGAAGTTCGGCACGTCGGAGAACCTGGTGATCGTCTCGCCCGACGCGGGCGGCGTGGAGCGCGCGCGCGCCTACAGCAAGCGCCTCAACTGCTCGCTGGCGATCATCGACAAGCGGCGCCCGCGGGCCAACGCCTCGGAGGTGATGAACCTCATCGGCGACGTGGCCGGCAAGGACGCCATCATCATCGACGACATCGTCGACACCGCGGGCACGCTCACGCAGGGCGCGGCGGCGCTCAAGGGCAAGGGCGCGCGGGGCGTCTACTCGTACATCGTGCACCCGGTGCTCTCGGGGCCGGCCATCACCCGCCTCAACGAGTCGATGCTCGAGGAGCTGGTGGTCGCCGACACCGTGCCGCTGAGCAAGTCGGCCCAGGGCTGCGCGAAAATCCGCGCGGTGTGCACCGATCGCCTCTTCGGCGAGGCCATCGCCCGCATCTACCGGGCCGAGTCGCTCTCGACGCTCTTCGTCTAGCCAGCCCGCTTGGGCCGCGGGCGTGGCGCCCGTATGGTGCGGCGCCATGCGTCTGCCCTTGCTCGCGCTCCTCGGCCTTTCGGCCTGCCCGGCGCCCCAGAAGGCCTTCCCCGACGGCTTCCTCTTCGGGGCCGCCACCGCCGGCTTCCAGATCGACCCCGGCTGCCCCACCCTGCCCGACGCCCAGTGCGTCGACACGCGCAGCGACTGGTACCAGTGGGTCACCAGCGAGGCCGAGCTGCAGGACCTCAAGGACCTCATGAGCTTCGAGCCGCTCGCGAACGGCCCCGGCTTCTGGGAGCTCTACGAGCAGGACTTCGACCGCGCGAAGGACGAGCTGGGCCTGGGCAGCGTGCGCGTGTCCATCGAGTGGAGCCGCGTCTTTCCCCAGCCCACAGACGGGCTCGACGGCGCCGCCCTCGACGCGGCCGCCGACGCGGCGAACGTGGCCGCCTACCACCGGCAGTTCGCGGCCATGAAGGCCCGCGGCCTTAAGCCGCTCGTCACGCTGCACCACTACACCCTGCCGGTGTGGATCCACGACGGCGTGGCCTGCCACAAGGACCTCGCCACCTGCACCGCGAAGGGCTGGCTCGACCGCGAGCGGGTGGTGCGCGAGATCGCCAAGTACGCCGGCTTCGTCGGCCGGGAGTTCGGCGGCGAGGTGGACCTCTGGGCCACGCAGAACGAGCCCTACGCGGTGGTGCTGCCGGGCTACCTCCTCCCGTCGAAGGACCGCGTGAACCCGCCGGGCCTCTCGTTCCGCATGCAGGAGGCGAAGGCGGTGCTGGTGGCGATGATCGAGGCCCACGCGCGCATGTACGACGCGCTCAAGGCCGGCGACACGGTGGACGCCGACGGCGACGGCACCGTGGCCTCGGTGGGGCTCGTCTACGCCATGACGCCCGCCCGCCCCGCCAGCGACAGCCGGGTCGACACGCGCGGCGCCGAGAACGTCTTCTACCTGTGGAACACGGTGTTCCTCGACGGCATCGCCAAGGGCCTCGTCGACGGCGACCTCGACGGCAAGCCCGACACGGCCGAGCCGCGCGCCGACCTGGTCGATCGCCTCGACTACCTCGGCATCAACTTCTACACGCGCATCACCGTCACCGGCACGGGCACCGCCAGCCTGCCCACGCTCTCGCCGCTGACCACCTTCGACCCCACCAACCTCGTGCTCTGGGAGGACTACCCGAAGGGCCTCTACGACATGGAGCTGCACGTGAAGGCGCGCTACGGCCTGCCGATGTACGTCACCGAGACCGGCACCGACGCCGCGCCCGGCGGCGACCGCGTCGAGAGCTGGCTGGTGCGCCACCTGGAGTGGACGAAGCGGGCGATCCGCGACGGGGCCGACGTGCGCGGCTTCTACTACTGGTCGCTCATGGACAACTACGAGTGGAACCACGGCATGGCCATGAAGTTCGGCCTCTACGCGGTGGGCACCGACGCGGCGAAGACGCGCACCCCGCGCTCGGCCGTCGCCACCTTCAAGGACATCACCACGCGGCGCGACCTGAGCCCGGCGCTGCTGCAGAAGTTCCCGCCGGAGTGACGCGCTAGAGCTCGTCCTCGGCCAGCGCGACCAGCTTCACGTCGGCCTTCGACAGCGGCACCTGCGCGAAGAGGTCGGGCCGGCGCTCCCGCGTCAGGCGTAGCGCGTGCCAGCGCCGCCAGCGGGCGATGCGCGCGTGGTCGCCGCCCTGCAGCACCGCGGGCACCGGCAGGCCCCGCCACTCGGGCGGCCGCGTGTAGTGCGGGTGCTCGAGGAGGCCCGCCTCGAAGCTCTCGGTCTGCGCCGACTCGGCGTTGCCCAGCACGCCCGGCACCAGCCGCGCCACCGCGTCGAGCACCACCAGGGCGCCCAGCTCGCCGCCCGTCAGCACGTAGTCGCCGATGGACAGCTCCTCGTCGATGGCCGTGAGCGCCCGCTCGTCGACCCCCTCGTAGCGACCGCACACCAGCACCGCCGCGCCCTGCGCCGCGAGCGCCCGCGCCTTCGCCTGCGTGAAGGTGGGGCCCCGCGGGCTCAGCAGCAGCACCGGCGCCCCGGGCAGCCGCGCCTTCGCCGCCTCGATGGCGCCCACCAGCGGCTCCACCTTCATCACCATGCCCGCGCCGCCGCCGTAGGGCGCGTCGTCGGTGACGCGGTGCCTGCCGGGCGCGAAGTCGCGCACGTCGGTGGTGGTGAGCGACACCAGGCCCTTCTCGAGCGCCTTGCCGAGGATCGACTCGGCCGCGTAGCCGGTGATCATCCGCGGGAAGAGCGTGAGCACCTCGCAGGCGAAGCCCACGGCGCTAGGCCTCCTCGTAGCTCGGCGGTACGATGGTGATGCGCTTGCCCGGCAGGTCCACCGCCGCCACGAACTCGTCGGCGAAGGGCACCAGCAGCTCCTGCTCCCCGTCGCGGATGCACAGGTTGGGCACGGGGCCGGTGCTCCACACCTCCGCCACCACGCCCAGGCGCCGCCCGTCGACGGCGAAGGCCTCGAGGCCCACGAGGTCGCCGTGGAAGAACTCGCCCTCCGCCGGCGGCGCGACGTCTTCGCGGCGCACGTGCACGGTCGAGCCCACCAGCGCCTCGGCCTCGGGGCGCCGCGACACCTTCTTGAAGCGCAGGAGCAGGTCGCTGCCGGGCGCCTCGCCGACCGAGGCCAGCGCCAGCTCGCGCTCCTCACCGCCGCGCAGGGTCAGCACCAGCCGCTCGACCTCCTCGAGCACGGTGGACTGGGGGTCGAAGGTCTTGAGCACCACCTCGCCGTTCAGCCCGTGGGCGCGCGAGATGTAGCCGATCTGCAGGAGCGCCTTCACGGCTCGGCGGGGGCCGTCACGCCGGGCGCCCCGTTCTTCCGATCGTCGACGATCTCCAGCCGGGCCTTCTCACCCTGCTTCTGGGCCGCGTGCTGGAGCACGGTGCGGAGCGCGTTGATGGTGCGCCCGTCACGCCCGATGACCTTCCCCACGTCACCCGGCGCGACCTTGAGTTCATACAAGACGGCGCCGTCGACCGGCGACACCTTGAGCTCGACCGCCTCGGGCTGGTCCACCAGCGCCCGGGCGAGATACTCGACGAGCTGCTTCACGAGGCTCAGGCCTTGGCGGCCGGGGCCTTCTTGGCGTTCTTGTAGAGCTGGCCGACGGTCTCGGAGGGCTTCGCGCCGACCTTCGTCCAGTGCGCCCAGCGGTCCTCGTTCACCTGGAACTTCGCGGGCGAGTGGTTCGGATCGTACGAGCCGATGTTCTCGATGAAGCGGCCGTCGCGGGGCATGCGCGAGTCAGCGGCGACGACGTGGTAGTAGGGGCGCTTGGTGGCGCCGGCGCGGGCAAGTCGGAGGACAACGGCCATGGTGTTCGACCTCGAAAAGGGGTGACGAGCCCGGCCTTACAGGCAAAGTGCCCGGAATGTCAAGGATCGGCCTGCGCGGGTCGCCGCGCGTCGAGCGAGACGAACTGCCTGTCGTTCTCGCTGTTTGCGAGCTGGCCGCAGGCCGCTGCGATGTCGCGCCCGCGGTTGGCACGGATGAAGGCGGCCACCCCCGCGCGGTCGAGCAGGTCGCGGAAGCGCTCGGCCCGGTTGTCGACCGTGGTGTGGAAGCCCAGGCCCGGGTTCTCATTGTACTGGATGAGGTTCACCTTGGCCGGCACGCCCTGGAGCAGCGCCGCGAGGCGGTGGGCGTCGTCGTCGGCGTCGTTGACGCCCTCCATGAGCACGTACTCGAAGGTGATGCGGCGGCCCTGCTTCAAGGGGAACTTGCGGCAGGCCTCCATGAGGTCGGCGATCTTGAAGCGCTTGTTGACCGGCATGATGCGGTCGCGCGTCTCGTCGTTCGAGGCGTTGAGCGAGATGGCCAGCTTGACGTCGGTCTCCCGGCCGAAGCGCTCGATCATCGGCACCAGCCCCACGGTGGACACGGTGATGTGCCGGGAGCTGAAGTTGGGGCCGTCTTCGTCCTCGAGGATGTCGAGGGCCGCCTTCAGGTTCTCGAAGTTGTGCAGGGGCTCGCCCATGCCCATGAAGACGAGGTTGGTGAGCGGCCGCAGCGTCTTCGTGATGCCCTCGTTCTGCCGCACCTCGCGGTTCACCGCGTGCACCTGGGCGACGATCTCCGCGGGCGTCAGGTGCCGCACGAGCCCCAGGGTGGCCGTGGCGCAGAAGCGGCAGCCCATGGCGCAGCCCACCTGGGTCGACACGCAGAGCGTCTTGCGCTCGGGCGAGGGCATGTAGACCGACTCGATGAGCTTCCCGTCGGCCGTCTTCCACCGGTACTTGATGGTGCCGTCTACCGAGCGCTGCTCGAGGTCTTTGGTGAGGCTGACGATGGTGGCGCTCTCCTTGAGCCGCTCGCGCAGCGGCTTCGAGAGATCGCTCATCTCGTCGAAGGTCGTCGCGCCGCGCTGGTGGAGCCAGCGGTAGAGCTGCTTCGCCCGGAAGGCCTTCTCGCCCAAGGGGCCGGTGACGAAGGCGGTGAGGGCCTCCGACGAGAGGCTGGCGACGTCAACGGGCTCCATGCGCTAGTCCTCTACACCAGGAACGACGAAGGCCGCACCGGGGGGCTCCCGATGCGGCCAGCTGGTCGCCTGCGCGACCACCCCGACTCACTTGTAGTCGTAGGGGAACAGCTCGGTGCTGCGGAAGAAGTAGGCGATCTCGTTCTTCGCGTTCTCGAGGCTGTCGGAGCCGTGCACCGTGTTGGCGTCGATGCTCTTGGCGAAGTCGGCGCGGATGGTGCCCGCCGCGGCCTTCTTGGGGTCCGTGGCGCCCATGAGGTCGCGGTTCTTCTGCATCGCGTTCTCGCCCTCGAGGCACATCATCACCACGGGGCCCGAGGTCATGAACGAGACGAGGTCCTTGAAGAAGGGGCGCTCCTTGTGCACGGCGTAGAAGCCCTCGGCCTCCCGCTGCGACAGGTGCTGCAGGCGCATGGCGATGGGCTTGAGGCCGTTCTCCTCGAAGCGGGAGACGATCTTGCCGATGACGCCCTTCTCGAGGGCGTCGGGCTTCAGGATGGACAGGGTGCGTTCGATGGCCATGAGGCCTCCGGGGGAAGCGAGGTGACGGCGCGCGGCTACACGAGGCGTCGGGCGAAGGCAAAGTGTTTCACGCGAGAAGCCCCCACGGCGGCGCTGCGGCCGCCTGACGCGGCCAGACGACGGTCTGTGACGGACAACGCCGGGGCGCGGTGTTACTCCGCCGCCGCATGAACCCGCAGTTCCTCGCGCACCTCGACGCGGAGCTCGAAGATCTCCGCTCCCACGGCTTCTTGAAGCCCGAGCGGGTGATCACCTCGCCCCAGCACTCGCACATCGACGTCCGCGGGAGCCGCGACGTCCTCAACTTCTGCGCGAACAACTACCTGGGCCTGGGCAACTCGCCCGAGCTCATCGCCGCGGCCAAGGAGGGCCTCGACCGCTGCGGCTTCGGCATGGCCTCGGTGCGCTTCATCTGCGGCACGCACGAGGTGCACAAGGCGCTCGAGCAGCGCCTCTCGGCCTTCCTCGGCACCGAAGACACCATCCTCTTCTCCTCGTGCTGGGACGCGAACGGCGGCGTCTTCGAGACGCTCCTGGGCAAGGAGGACGCGGTCATCTCCGACGCGCTCAACCACGCGTCGATCATCGACGGCATCCGCCTGTGCAAGGCCGAGCGCTACCGCTACGCGAACAACGACCTCAAGGAGCTCGAGGCCCGCCTGGTCGAGGCGAAGGGCGCCCGCTTCAAGCTCATCGTCACCGACGGCGTCTTCTCGATGGACGGCGTCATCGCCGACCTGCAGGGTGTCTGCGACCTCGCCGACCGGCACGGCGCCCTGGTGATGGTCGACGACTCGCACGCCGTGGGCTTCGTGGGCGAGCACGGCCGCGGCAGCCACGAGCTGCGCGGGGTGATGGGCCGGGTCGACATCCTCACCGGCACGCTGGGCAAGGCGCTGGGCGGCGCGTCGGGCGGCTACGTGTCGGGCCGCAAGCAGGTGGTCGAGCTCTTGCGGCAGCGCGCCCGCCCCTACCTCTTCTCGAACACGCTCATGCCAGCCATCGCCTTCGCCACGGTGAGGTGCCTGGACCTGCTCGAGCAAAGCGACGCGCCGCGCGCCCGGCTGCGCGAGAACGCCGCCTACTTCCGTGAGCAGATGACGGCCCTGGGCTTCACGCTCGCCGGCGAGGGGCACCCCATCATCCCCGTGCTCTTGAGCGACGCGCGGCTGGCGGGGCAGTTCGCCGAGGAGATGCTCAAGGAGGGCGTGTACGTGATCGGCTTCAGCTTCCCCGTGGTGCCGATGGGCAAGGCGCGCATTCGCACGCAGATGTCGGCGGCGCACAGCCGGCAGGATCTCGACCGGGCCATCGCCGCCTTCGCGACGGTCGGCCGCAAACTGGGAGTCATTCAATGAGAGCGCTGGTGAAGGCGAAGCAGGAGCCCGGGCTGTGGATGGAGGACGTGCCCCGCCCGACCGTCGGCCACAACGACGTGCTGATCCGCGTGCAGAAGACGGGCATCTGCGGCACCGACATCCACATCTACAACTGGGACGAGTGGAGCCAGCGCACGGTCAAGACGCCGATGCACATCGGCCACGAGTTCATGGGCGTGGTGGCCGAGGTGGGCGACGAGGTGACGGGCTTCGCCGTGGGCGACCGGGTCTCGGGTGAAGGGCACCTCACCTGCGGCAACTGCCGCAACTGCCGCGCCGGCCGGCGGCACCTGTGCCGCAACACCGTGGGTCTGGGCGTCAACCGCGTGGGCTGCTTCGCCGAGTTCGTCGCGCTGCCGGCGGTGAACGTGTTCCGCTTGCCGGCGGCCGTGAGCGACGAGATCGCCGCCTTCCTGGACCCCCTGGGCAACGCGGTGCACACGGCCCTGTCCTTCGATCTCGTCGGCGAGGACGTGCTGATCACCGGCGCGGGCCCCATCGGGGTGATGGCCGCGGCCGTGTGCCGGCACGTGGGCGCGCGGCACGTGGTGCTCACCGACGTCAACGACTTCCGGCTCGGGCTCGGCGCGAAGCTGGGCGCGACCCGGGTGGTCAACGTGGCGAAGGAGGACCTCTCGGTGGTGATGAAGGAGCTCGGCATGACCGAGGGCTTCGACGTCGGCCTCGAGATGAGCGGCAACGGCTCGGCCTTCCGCCAGATGTTCAAGACCATGACCCACGGCGGCCGCGTGGCGCTGCTGGGCATCCCCACCGGGGAGCTCGCCGTCGACTGGAACCAGGTCATCTTCAAGGGCCTGGTGCTCAAGGGCATCTACGGCCGGGAGATGTTCGAGACCTGGTACAAGATGACGTCGATGCTGCAGAGCGGCCTCGACGTCGGGCCGGTGGTGACGCACCGCTTCGCGGCGGCGAACTTCCAGGAGGCCTTCGAGGTCATGCGCACGGGCCAGAGCGGGAAGGTGGTGCTCGATTGGTCGGCGTGAAGGAGGACAACAAGAAGAAGCGGCCGGCGAAGAAGCCCACGCAGAAGCGCTTCCTGGCCATGGCCGGCAACATCGGCGCTGGCAAGACGACGGCGGCCAAGCTGATCAGCCAGCGGTTCGGCTACGAGCTCTTCGACGAGCCGGTGATCGATAACCGCTTCCTCAAGGACTACTACCGCGACATGCGGCGCTGGAGCTTCACGCTGCAGCTCGAGTTCCTCATCAAGCGCGTCGAGCACCACGAGCTCATCCACAGCGTGCCCAAGAGCTGCATCCAGGACCGCACGCTGTACGAGGACCCGGAGATCTTCGCCAAGTACCTCCACGGCCTGGGCAACATGACGGACCAGGAGCTCGAGCTGTACTTCGAGTACTTCCAGCGGCTGACCCGCAACGTCGCGCACCCGGACAAGGTGATCTGCTTCGACGTGCCGCGGGTCGAGGTGCTGCTCGGGCGCATCCAGACGCGCGCCCGCGAAGAAGAGAAGGGCATCCAGTCGGCGTTCCTGCGGGGGCTCAACGGGTACTACGCCACCTTCCCCATGGTGCTCTCGGGCAAGTACGGCATCGACGTGCTGACCCTCGACGTGACGAACCTCGATATCCGCACCGGGCGGGGGCAGCAGCACTTCCTCGACCAGGTGAGCACCTTCCTCGCGGCCTGACGGGGCGCCCTGCCCGGCCGTTTGGCGCTATGGAGCGGCCCATGAGCCCGCTTTCCGCCCGCCGCCCCGCCGACTCCGTCGTGGAGATGACCCAGCTGCTGCTGCCGGGCGAGACCAACGCCCTCGGCGGGGCCTTCGGCGGCTCGGTCATGGGGTGGATCGACATCTGCGCCGCGGTGGCCGCCCAGCGCCACGCCCGGCAGATCGTCGTCACCGCGTCGATGGACGAGCTCCACTTCCACGCGCCGATCAAGGTCGGCTTCCAGGTCATCCTCCGCGCGCGCGTCATCGCCGCCTTCAAGTCGTCGATGGAGATCGGCGTCACCGTGCACGCCGAGAACCCGCTCACCGGCGAGCGCCAGCTCACCACCAGCGCGCTGTTGACCTTCGTGGCCCTCGACAAGGACGGCCACAAGCTGCCGGTGCCGCCGCTGCAGCTCGAGCGCGACGACGAGCGCGCCGCCGCCGCCGAGGCCGCTCGCCGACGACAAGAGCGCCTGGCGCACAAGGACCAGCCGCAGGCGTGGCGGCAGCTCCTCGAGCGGTGAGCGAAGGTCGCTACTGCTTGCGCGCCCGGTAGGCCTGCACCGCGTACTGCACGCCCAGGGCCGCGGCGATGAGCACGAAGACGAGGTTGAGGCCCGAGGTGGCCCCCGTCGCGAGCCGGTAGCCGGCGATGCCGAAGCAGGCCGCCGCGAAGACGCCGTGGCGCAGGCTCAGCGGCACCGAGCGCACGGTGGAGAAGGCATACGCCAGCGCCAGCACCACCACCGCGATCCAGTCGATGCCGATCATGCGCGCGCTCGCCTCAGGCCCCGTCGGCCTGCTGGGCCTCGAGCTTGCCGGCGATGTCGCGCAGCGAGCCGTGAGACCGGAGGAGGAAGAACAGCCCCACCAGCACCTGCTGGCCAATCTGGACCACCCACAGCACGTTGGCGTACGCCACGCCGCTCGACTTGACGATGCTCTGCGGCAGGAAGACGCCCAGGCCGACCAGCAGCGCGAGCTGCGCCGTGCCCGCGCTCCCCGGCGCCGCGGGGATCATCATGCCGACGATCACCACGCACAGCACGAAGTAGCCCTGGAACGCCGAGACCTGCAGCGGCTGGCACACCTCGCCGGGCGAGGCCCCGGAGCAGTCGAAGCCGTTGGCGAACATCGACATGCCGTAGCCGTTGGCCGTCCAGTACACGGCGGTCCAGAAGAAGAAGAGCGCCATGTTCCGGCCGTCGGGCAGCTGCCGCAGCGCGCCCACGAAGCCGTCCACCATGTGCACGACCTTCTCGGTGAGGCCCGGCGAGACGAGCCCGCCCACCTTGCGCATGAGGCCGATGACCAGGTCGTGCTTCCACCGGGCGAGCAGCAGGAAGCAGAAGCCCGAGAAGAAGACCAGGAACATCAAGTTCGCGCCCACGCGCACTCGGTCGATGTCCGGCGCGTCCTCGGGCACGAAGAACATCAGCCCCCGCAGGAGGATGGCGATGATCAACCCGTCGATGATGCGCTCGAGCACCACCGACGTCATGGCCGGGCTGCGGCGAATGTTCGAGCGCTCGGCGATGAGGAAGGGCCGGGCGAACTCCCCGAGGCGGAAGGGGAGGATCACCAGCATCATGAAGCCGATGGCCGAGGCCTCGTTGAGCTTCGAGAACGGCACCCGCTCGAGCCCCGACATGAGGTTGCCCCAGCGCAGCGTGCGCGCGACGTGGATCAGCGCCAGCAGCGCCAGGTACCCGGGGATGAGGATCAGCCAGTTCGCCGAGCGCAGCGCCGTCCACATCTCGGCCCAGCGCGTGTCCTTGAAGGTCCACCACAGGCTGACGCCGGTGATGAGGAGGCTCACGCCAAATTTGATCCACCGGCTCACGTGGAGGCGCCCCATAGCACCCTTTTCAGTCCGTCACGCCCCGCAGCAGCGCCGCCGGCCGCGTCGAGGTGAGGGCGTCGAAGGCATTCTGCCCCACCGCCTTGCGCAGCGCGGCGAGGCTGTCACCCACCCAGCCGGCCGCGTTGACCGGGGCATGCAGGTCGCTGGCCGCCACCGCGTAGAGCCCCTCGCCCAGGAAGCTGCGCGCCAGGCGCTCGGCCGACTTGCCGTAGCGCCCCACCAGCGCGCCCAGGTCGAGCTGCAGGAGCGCCCCGGCCTGCACCAGCTCGGCGGCCCGGCCCTTCTTCTCGAACTCGAAGCAGCGCTCCGGGTGCGCGATGAGCGGCGTCACGCCCTTGAGCTTGAGGCGGAAGACGACGTCGGTGAAGCGCGGCACGGGGCCCTGGTACGGCGCCTCGACGAGCAGCACCTTGCCTTCGCCCAGGAGCCTCGCCTGGCCCGTGGCGACCTCCTGCAGGAGCGCCTCGTCGAGCACGTAGTTCTCGGCGTTGCTGAAGAGCTCGAGGGCCAGCCCCGCCTCCGCCAGCGCCCCGCGGAGCTCCTCGAGGCGGGTGGCGCACAGCGCGCGGTCGCGGCTCGCGTACTCCGGCCGGTGGTGCGGGCTGGGCGCCAGGTGCGTGTAGCCCAGCGACGCGAGCGCGCGCGCCATCTCCAACGACTCGGCCATCGACTTGCTGCCGTCGTCCACCCCGGGCAGCAGGTGGAGGTGGAGATCGACCAGGCCCGTCATCGCCAGTCCACCACGAGGCCGGTGCTCACCCCGCCCACGAAGGTGTTGCCCGGCGAGCGCACGTCGAAGGTGAAGGGCGACGCGTAGCCGCCATACAGCGCGAGGATGAGGTGCCGAGACAGGCGCAGCCCTACCTGCACCCGGCCCTCGGCGTAGCCCACCACGCGCGACTCGAAGCGGTAGAAGACGTTGGGCGTGTACGCGGCCCGGTACCAGGCCACCCCCGCCCCGAGCTGGAAGCCCCAGTGCAGCAGCCGCCGATCGCTCCGGTAGCCCAGGCCCGCCACGGCTACGTGCTGGGAGTGCTCCGTCATCGGCGCCTGCACCCCCAGGCCCACGCCGGTGCCGAGGTTGAAGATCCACACCAGGTCGTTCCGCGGCTGGCTGACGATGGTGCCTTCCCAGCCCAGGCGCACGTTCGGCGTCACCACCGGCGGGTTGATGAGCACGCCCACCGACGCGCTGCGCGGCACGTACCACGGCACCAGGGGGCCCTCGTCGGGGCCCGGGGCCATCAGCACCAGCGCGCAGGCAAAGGCAAGGATCATCGAGGAGTGCTTTCGCGTCGAACGCAGTGCTTGTCAATCGACACCCCGGGTTCTACAACCCCGCCACTTCTCACCGCTTTTCGCCGGACACCCGGGAGGCCTTTTTGTCCACGTCGCTGCGTACGTACGTGTTCCTCGACAGTCTCCAGCCGCAGCTGGCGGCTCACATCTGCACCACCTGCCGCGGGTACTTCCCCGTGCCGTACGTGGCCTCGCTCTTCGTGGAGATCGCGCCGGGCATGGCGATCCACCGCCTGATGGACACGGCGCTCAAGTCCACCAAGGTGCAGCCGGCGACGCTCGTGGTCGAGCGCGCCTACGGCATGCTCGAGCTGCACAGCGAGGACAAGGGCGAGGTCCGCAGCGCGGGCGACGCCATCCTCCGCGAGCTGGGCGTGAAGGAAGAGGACCGCATCAAGCCGCGCCTGGTGTCGAACACCATCATCCGCGCCATCGAGCCGATGCACGCGATGATCCTCGACAAGATCCGCTTCGGCTCGATGATCGAGCCCGGCGAGTCGCTCTTCATCCTCGAGACCGAGCCGGCGGCCTACGCGGCCCTGGCGGCGAACGAGGCCGAGAAGGCCGCCAACGTGAAGCTGGTCGACGTGACGCCCTACGGCGCCTACGGCCGCCTCTACCTGTGCGGCAAGGAGTCGGAGATCGACTCGGCCGCCGAGGCCGCCGTGGCGGCCATCAAGGCGCTCTCGGGCAAAGAGCCCGGCGCCTCGAAAGAGAAGTGACGCTTCGTAGTTTTTCTCCGCAGTACCACCACACACGAGAGGCAGACTTTCGATGGCTGACGCACTGGGAATGATCGAGACCAAGGGCTTCGTGGGCATGGTCGAGGCCGCCGACGCGGCGGTGAAGGCCGCCAAGGTCGAGCTGGTGGGCTACGAGAAGATCGGCGGGGGCTACGTGACGATGGTGGTCCGTGGCGACGTCGCGGCGGTGAAGGCGGCCATCGAGGCCGGCGCCCGGGGCGCTGAGCGCGTCGGGGAGCTCGTCTCCACGCACGTCATCCCGCGCCCGCACGCCAACATCGACCTGGTCCTCCCCCTCGGCCGCCTGGATCAGGCGAAGGCCGAGACCGGCCAGAAGTAAGAGGGCCGACCGATGCTGCTCGGCAAGGTGGTGGGCACCGTGGTGTCCACCCGCAAGGAGCCTACGCTCGACGGCTCACGCTTCCTGCTGGTGCGGGGCGTGGACCCCGAGGGCAAGGCCACCGGCTCGCTGGTGGTGGCCGTCGACGCCATGGGCGCCGGCGTGGGCGAGGTCGTCATGTACGCCTCGGGCTCGTCGGCCCGCCAGACCGAGCTGACGAAGGACCGCCCGGTCGACGCGGTGATCATGGCCATCGTCGACCAGGTCGAGGTCGAGGGGAAGCTCACCTGGGAGAAGTAGACCGGCCCAGGCGGGTGAAGGTGCGGGCGGAGACGCAGGCCGCGCTCCACGCCCGCACCGCCGCGCAGCGGGAGGCGCTCACCGCGCGCCCCGGCTGCGAGCGGGTGCTGGTGGTCTCCGGCGACGCCGGCGCCGAGCTGTACGTCGAGCAATCTTTCGGGCCCCCGCGGCCCGACAAGGGGTGAGGTCCTCATGAACGAGGCGCAGTTGAATTCGATCGTCGAGCAGGTGGTGCGGCGGCTCTCGAAGGAGCTCGGCACCCTGCCCTCTGCCTCGGGCCCCGCGCCCTCCCGCGCCCCGGCGATCATCACGCGCCGGCCGGGCGTCTTCGACGACATGGACTCGGCGGCCGACGCCGCCAGCCGCGCCCAGGAGCAGTGGGTGCGCCTGCCGGTGGAGACGCGCGAGAAGGTCATCGAGGCCATGCGCCAGTGCACGCGCGACAACGTCAACGACCTCTCCCGCATGGCCGTGGAGGAGACGAAGCTCGGCAACGTCCCCGACAAGGTGAAGAAGAACCTCCTGTGCGCCAACAAGACGCCGGGCATGGAGCTCCTCAAGCCGCAGGCCTGGAGCGGCGACTACGGCCTCATGGTGCTCGAGCGCGCGCCCTTCGGGGTGATCGGCGCCATCACCCCGTCGACCAACGCCACCGAGACGATCATCAACAACGGCATCGCCATGGTGGCGGGCGGCAACTCGGTCGTCTTCAACGTGCACCCCAGCGCGAAGGGCGTGTGCACCTTCTTCGTCGCCAAGCTGAACGAGGCCATCGTGGCCGCCGGCGGCCCGCAGAACCTGATCAGCGCCATCGCCAACCCGACCATCGAGTCGGCCAACGCGCTGATGAAGCACCCGGCCGTTCGCCTCATCGTCGTCACCGGCGGCCCCGCCGTGGTGAAGGCGGCGATGAACTCCGGCAAGCGCGCCATCGCCGGGGGCCCGGGCAACCCGCCGGCGGTCGTCGACGAGACCGCGCACATCAAGAAGGCGGCCAAGGACATCGTCGACGGCGCGTCGCTCGACAACAACATCGTGTGCATCGTCGAGAAGGAGGTCTTCGCGGTCGCCTCCATCGCCGACGAGCTCAAGGCCGAGATGCAGAAGCACGGCGCCTTCGAGGTGCCGTCGTCGGCCATCAACCGGCTCGAGAAGCTGGTGGTGGACGACGGGCACCCTTCCCGCGACTGGGTGGGCCGCGACGCCACGAAGATCGCCGAGGCCGCGGGCCTGCGGGTGCCCTCGGGCACGCGGCTCCTCTTCGCCGAGGTCGACCCCACGCACCCCTTCGTGCAGGCGGAGCTCTTGATGCCGGTCATCGGCTTCTCGCGGCTCAAGACGGTGGAGGACTGCATCGCCGCGGCGGTGCAGGCCGAGCACGGCTTCGGCCACACGGCCACCATGCACTCGACGAACATCGACGTGCTGTCGGCCATGGCGAAGATCTGCAACACGTCGATCTTCGTGAAGAACGGGCCGTCGTTCGCGGGCCTGGGCATGACGGGCGAGGGCTACACCTCGTTCACCATCGCCTCGCCGACGGGTGAGGGGCTCACCACGCCCATCAGCTTCACCCGCGAGCGCCGCTGCACGCTGAAGGACTCGTTCCGCATCATCTGATGCGCGCCGCGGCCACCGGTCCCGCGCTGGGCCTGCTCGAGCTCGAGTCGCTCGCGCGCGGGGTCGTCGTGGCCGACGCGCTGGTGAAGCGGGCGGCGGTGCACATCGCCATCGCCGAGGCCGTCACGCCGGGCAAGTACCTCCTGGTCTTCGTGGGCGGCGAGGCCGAGGTGGCCGAGGCCTTCGCGGCGGGCCAGGAGGTCGGCGGCGCGCTGGTGCTCGACGCCCTGCACCTGCCCCACGTGGACGAGCGCGTGGCCGCCGCCCTGGTGTCGGGTCGCGTGGAGCGGGTGGGCCCGGACGACGCCGTGGGCATCGTCGAGCTGCACACGGTGGCCGCCACCATCCGCGCCGCCGACGTGGCCATGAAGCGCGCGCTGGTGCGGCTGACGCACCTGCAGGTAGCGCGCGGCATCGGCGGCAAGGGGTGGTTCACGCTCGCCGGCGCGCAGCACGACGTGGAGGCCGCCCTCGAGGGCGCCGCCGCGGCCGTGGAGCCGACGCTCCTCGTCACCACTGAGCTCATCCAGCGGCCGCACGCGGAGCTCCGCGGTCGAGTGCTGTGAGACCCGGGGCCCGTCGATGACGTCGCCCGGGCCACGCGACGAAAGCGGGCTCTCGCTGGTGGACCAGGCCGCCCTCGCGGCGGCCGCCCTGGGCCTGCTGTGGAGCACCGCGGCCCTCGCCGCCCTCCGCCCCGTCTTCCGCCAGTCCTTCGAGGACTTCGGGGGCGCGCTGCCCGCCCTCACCGTGGCCTTCCTCTCGCCGGGGCTCCCGCTGCTGCTCTCGCTGGTAGCGCCGGCGCTCGTCGCGCTCGTCCTCCTGCGCCGGGCGCCCGCCGGGTGGAGGCGCTTCGCGCTCCTCGCGTCGATCGCGCTCCTCGTGGCCCAGGTCGGGCTCTTCTTCTTCGCGATGTACCTGCCCGTCTTCGCGCTGAGCGAGCAGCTCGGGTAGCCGGCCGGCGCTCAGCGGCGCCCGCCGCCCCCGCGCTGCTTCCAGAGGCGATCGAGCACGGCGTGCGGGTCGAAGCGCCCAGTGGCCTTCGGCTCGGCGCCCTCCTCGTCCTTCTTCTTGTCCCACGGCTGCGGCGGCGGGGGCTCACGACGGCGGCTCTCTTCGATGCGGCCGCTGCGCCCCGACGCCTGTTCGCGGGTGGGCTTGGCGAAGCGCCCGCCACCGCGGGCCGGCGCGTCGCCCTTCGAACCGAAGCGCCCGCCGCGCCCCTCGTCACGACCGCCCTCCGACTTGCCGCCAGGTCGCGCCCCACGCGCCGGGGCCTGCCCGCCGGAGCGGCCACCGCGGCCCTCGTCACGAGCCCCCTCCGCGCGACCTCCGCGGCGGCTCTCACCGCGCGCTGGGGCCTGCCCACCGCCGCGCGCCCCCGCGGGTATCGGATCGCCATCGGCCCATCGTGTGC
>CAYUZK010000091.1:4951-23113 GCA_964449625.1 uncultured Archangium sp. | reverse complement strand
GCAGCGGTCGGCGCAGGCGCGGCGGTCGGCGCAGGCGCAGCGGTCGGCGCAGGCGCAGCGGTCGGCGCAGGCGCGGCGGTCGGCTCGGCGACAGCGACCGCCGGTGGTTCACCGAGGACAGGCGGAGCAGCAGCCGGCGCACCGACGGGGGGGAGCGAGCTCTGGGTGACCCCCGCCCCGGGCGCCAACCACACGAGCGCCCCCACCAGCAGCGCCACGACGACCGCGAGCGCCATGGCGGGTCGCTGCCAGCCACCCCTCAGCGTGCGCGCGCTCAACAGCGTCGGATCCAGGCGCATGGGGGACGTCGGCGCCGCCGAGTCCACCGGCGTCACCAGCGGTCGCAACGGCCGTGGAGACGTGAACTCCCCCGAGATCGGGTCGAGTGTCTCGAGCGCACCGGGCGGGCCGAGCTCCCGCGCGATGCCGATGAGCGCCTGGCGCACCTGCTCGACGGTGGGCACGCGGTCCTCTGGCGCCTTGGCCATCATGCGCCGCACGAGCTCATCGAGCGCCGCGGGCAGGCCCGGCTGCGAGCCCCGCACCGAAGGAATGGGCCCCGACACGTGGAGCATGAGCACCTCCATCGGCCCCGCCGCCGTGTAGGGCAGCTCCCCGGTGAGCAGCTCGTAGGCCATCACCCCCAGGGCGTAGATGTCGGTGCGCGCGCTGACCATGTCGCCGCGGGCCTGCTCCGGCGCCATGTAGTTCGGCGTGCCGATGATGGCCGCGCGGCTCGTCTGCTCGGTGGTGCCGTCGAGGTTCGCCGCCTTCTTCGCCAGCCCGAAGTCGAGCAGCTTCAGGTACTGGTCCCCGTCGCCCGAGGTGCAGACGAAGACGTTCGACGGCTTGAGGTCGCGGTGGATGACGTTCGCCCGGTGCGCCGCGGCGAGGGGGCCGCACACGGCGATGAGCAACGAGAGGGCGTCCTTCAGCGGCAGGCGCCCCGCGCTCCGCAGGTAGGTGTCGAGGGGCTGGCCCTCGAGGAACTCCATGACGATGTACGGGCGGCCGTCGGGCAGCTGCCCCAGGCTGAAGATGTCGATGATGTTCCGGTGGCGGATGGAGTTGACCGCCTCGGCCTCGTCGGTGAGCCGCCGCACGTGCTGCGGATCGCCCGCGACGTTGGCCTTGAGCACCTTCACCGCCACCCGCTTCTTGATGACCGGCTGCACGCCCCGGTACACCACGCCCATCCCGCCCTCGCCGATGCGCTCCAGCACCCGGTACTCGCCCAGGTCGCGCCCGAGGAGCGGATCGACGCCCTGGACGGGCTGCGTGGCGTTGGACTTGCGCATGGCGCGAGCCGGGGAGCGTAGCAGGCCGCGCGCACCTCACCGCCCCACAGACTCGCTATGGTGCGGCCATGTCGTCGCCTCGTCAGCTCCTCGGCCTCGTCGCCCTCGCCTCCCTCGGCTCGGCCTGCGTCGACGTGAGCCAGCTCGTGGGCTTCGGCTGCGACGGGGGCGTCTGCCACGGCGCCGATGCGGGCAGCCCCGTTGCCAACCCCAACGGCAGCGCCTGCGCGGCCTCGGGAGACTGCGCCTCGGGCTTCTGCGTCGCCGGCCTGTGCTGCACCAACGGCTGCAGCGGCGCCTGTGAGACGTGCGCGGCGCCGGGGCGCGAGGGCACCTGCGCGGTGCGCGCAGCCGGCAGCGCCTGCGGTGACTTCGCCTGCGACGGCGCCACCGGCCAGTGCCCCGGCGTCTGCGAGGGCGCCGCGCAGTGCGCCGCGGGCCGCAGCTGCGTGGGGCCCCCCGACGGCGTGTGCGTGGACGACGACGAGTGCGCGCAGGCCGGCCGCTGCGGCGCCAACGCCACCTGCACCAACACGCCCGGCGCCTTCCGCTGCGCCTGCGACGAGGGCTTCATGGGCCTGTCCGTCACCGGCGCCTCCACCACCTGCGTCGACGTCGACGAGTGCAGCACCCCGGGCGCGTGCGGCCCCAACGCGGGGTGCACCAACACCGAGGGCAGCTTCGAGTGCAGCTGCGCGCAGGGCTTCTTCGGCGCCACCGTCGTGGGCGGGCCGGCGAGCTGCTCGGCCGTCAACAACTGCGCGGCCGCGGGCCAGTGCGGCGCCAACGCCACCTGCGCCAGCACGGCCACCTCGTACACCTGCACCTGCAACGCCGGCTTCAGCGGGGCCACCACCACCGGGAGCCCAGCCGCCTGCGTGGACGCCGACGAGTGCGCGACGGCCGGCATCTGCGGCGCGGGCGCGACCTGCGCCAACACACCCGGCTCGTTCACCTGCACCTGCCGCGCGGGCTTCGTCGGCAGCACCACGATGGGCACGGCCGCCACCTGCACCGACGTCGACGAGTGCTCGACCTCGGGGCTGTGCGGCGCCAACGGCGTGTGCACCAACACCCCCGCGGGGAGCTACACGTGCGGGTGCGCTGCGGGCTTCTTCGGCGCGGCGGTGGTGGGCGGGCCGGCGACGTGCTCCACCGTCGACAACTGCACGACGATCGCCACCTGCGGCGCCAACGCCACCTGCGCCACCACGCCCACCTCGTACACCTGCACCTGCGACAGAGGCTACGCGGGCGCCACCACCACGGGCGGGCCAGCCACCTGCGCCGACGTCGACGAGTGCGCCCAGGCGGGCGTGTGCGGCGCCGACGCCACCTGCTCCAACACCCCCGGCACCTTTACCTGTGCCTGCGCGCCCGGCTTCACCGGCCCCACCACGACGGGCGCGCCGACGAGCTGCGCCCGGTCACTCCAGGTGCTGGGCACCGCGCAGGGCCAGAACAACACGCTGGTGGTGACGCTCGCTACCGCGGTGCCGGCCGGGGCGCCGGTGGTGGCGGCCTACGCCCTCGGGACGACGACGACCCCGACGCTGGCCGACAGCCGGGGGAACACCTGGACCCGGGTGGCCCACAACCAGAACTGCGGCGCGTGCGGCGCGGCGGGTGTCTTCTTCGGCACGCTCACCACCGCGCTCCAGGTCGGAGACACCCTCACGCTCCAGGGCACGCAGCAGCGCAGCTCCGGCCTGTGGGTGGCGACAGCCCCCGCCTTTCCCTTCGTCGACAAGCAGGGTGCCGCGACGCAGACCACCACCACCATGCCCTCCGCCGTCACCACCGCGCCGGTGAGCGACCCCTTCGAGCTCGTGGTGGGCGTGCTGGGCACCTCGTCCTCCAATGAGTGCAAGACCGGCGTGCTGTTGGAGCCCGCTGCGCCGGCGCAGGCAGGGCTGCTGTACAGCGCGGAAGAGGGCTCCGCCGTCATCGGCTCCTACGTCGGCTCCGGCCTCACGGGCCCGCAGGCCTTCGCGGCGACGAGCCCGCTCTCGTGCCGCTTCTCGGGCGTGGTGGTGACCTTCCTGGGCGGCGCGCCCGAGGCGCCGACGGGCCTCACGCTGAGCCACACCCCCAACGGCAAGAGCTTCACCGTCGGGTGGGCCGCCGGGCGCGGCAACGGCGGCGCGACGGGCTGCCAGGTGCAGGTCGCCGTGGGCCCGACGGCGTGGGCGAACGTCGGCACTGCGGACTGCGACACCACCACCGCGGCGCGCGCCTTCTCGCTCCCGTCGAGCGACGGCTGGTCGAACGGCGCCTGGGCCAGCCTCGCGGTGCGGCTGGTGCGCGTGGCCGACGGCGCCATCCTCGGCACATTCCCGCAGCGCCTGACCTGCGCCCCGCTCTCTCCCTCGCCCACCGCCACGCCTACGGTGGACGAGGACTGCGACGGCAGCTGGGACGACGCCACCTGCGCGGCGTACGGCTGGGTGGCGCAGCGCACCTTCGACACCACCTTCACCGCCTGCACCAACTCCACGGGCGTGGCCACGACCTTCGCGTGCACGGCGAGCACCGCGGGCGTCACCCGCTACACCAACGGCACCAGCACCGGCGGAAACCAGTCGCCCGCGACGAGCTGGTCGTCGGACCAGGTGGGCACCGCCTGCCAGGGCAGCTTCCAGGGCGCGGCGGAGTGGCGCTGCACCGGGAGCACCTGCAGCTACCAGTGAAGGTCCTGCCGGCCCTCGGCCGTGATATTGAGGCAGGTCATGTCTCCCGACCTGAACGAACAGCTCGAAGTGCTCCGTCGTGAAGTGCAGGCCCTCCAGCAGCGTGACGCGCGGCGGCGCTCCCGCCTGCTCGTCGCCGCGGTGGCCGTCGCCGTCGTCGCGGGCACGGCGCTGGCCCAGCCGACGCTGGTGCCCTTCCAGGCCGACACGCCGGCCAGAGCGAGCGCCCTCAACGCCAGCCTCGAGGCCCTGCGCACCTACAGCGTGCCCACGGGCGCGACGATGTTCTTCGACCTCGCCGCCTGCCCCGCGGGCTGGAGCGCTGCGACCTTCGCCGAGGGCCGCGCGGCCATCGGCCGGCCTTCCGCTGGCACGCTCCGGCGGCAGGTGGGCACGGCCATGGCGGGCAACACGGACCCCACGCACACGCATGCCATGCAGACCGCCGGGTCGCACGCGCACAGCGGCACCACCGGCAACTGGGTCGGCTGGCGCCAGTCGCAGATCAACTACAACGCCATCCCCGCGGTCGCCTCGCCGTACCACATCGTGAGCAACCTGGAGATCGCCACCAACGGCGACCACGCCCACACCATGAACGCGATGGGCGCCGGCTCGGTCATGCCGTACGTCTACCTGACGGTCTGCCGGAAGAACTGACGACGCGGTCGCCTGGCTCCTCAGGCGGCGTGCACGACGATGGGCGGTTGCGCGGCGATGGCGCGCTTCACCGAGCACTCCTGCGCCACGCGCACCACCGCGTCCCGGTACTTGTCGGGAAAGTCGGCCGGCAGCCGCACCTCGATGTCCACGCCCGTGAGGGCGCCGTCGGGACCGTGGCTGGCGTGCTGCGCGAGCGTGATGCCCTCGGTCGAGATGCCGCGCTTGGCGCAGAAGCCCTGCACGAAGATGCCAGCGCAGGTGCCGAGCGAGGCGAGGAAGAGCTCGAAGGGTGACGGCGCGGCGTCGGTGCCGCCGTTGTCCGTCGGCTGATCCGTGTGCAGCACGTGTCCGCGGACGTGAGCGTCGATGCGACGCCCGCCAGGGAGCGTGACGAGGATTTCAGAAGGAGTGGCCATGGTGGCGGCATGAGAGTGCCCCCCGGGCCCTCCGGTTCGCGCAAGGCGTGCGCGCCATGCGCGGAGGCTGTGGCAGCAATGCCTCAGGCTCATGGGGTGCGCGGCCGCCGGCCACAGCGCGGCGCCCGAGCGACCATCGCCTCGAGCGTGCCGGGCTGCACGGCCTTCACCGCCGATGACGAGCTGCTCGCGCGCCTCACGCTCGCGGCGCGGCGGCGCCCCGCGCACCAGGGAGCGTCACGCGCTGGCCTCGCGCGGCCGTCAGCGCGACGCCGGGCCGCGCGGGCGCGACCACGCCCAGCCACGCATGCGCAGCTCCACGTCGAGCACGGCGCTCGACCACCCCGGGTCCACCTGGTCCGGCGGCACCAGCAGGCGCACCCCGCTCGCCTCGAGGCTGAAGCACGGCTCGACGAACGGCTCCTGGGCCGGCGTCGTCAGCTCGGTGCACTCGAAGTCGCCGAAGAAGTCGATGGCGCGCAGGCCCTCGCAGAGCCCGTCGAAGACGCCCTCGGGGAGCGGCTCGCTCACCAACACCCACTGCACCAGAGCGCGCCAGTGCGAGGGGCTCTTGCCCGCGAAGAGGAGCCACGGCGTGCCGCCTCGCACCCCGGCGCGCGCCAGCACCAGGTGCTCGAGCACCGCGGCCCGCGCGAACTCCGGTGGGTACTCGTCACCGAAGCACAGCAGGTGACAGCTTTGCCCCGGGTCGAGCGACAAGAGCCCCTCGTCGCCCGGCGTCTTCGCCTTCTTCTTCGCCCCCGCCTTCGGCCTCGTCGTCCGCTTCGGCTTCGTCATGCGCCGACTGTCACGCAGACGCCCGTCGCCTGGCAGGGGCCCGCGGGCGCGTGTGACCCGAGCGGTCCAACCGCGCCACGGCGCGGAGGGCTCAGGTGTTGGTGCGCCGCCGCAGCCAGTTGAGCAGGTCGATGCGCGTCACGAGCCCGAGGAAGTCGTCGCCGTCCACCACGATGGCCACCAGGCCGCGCTGGAAGACGGGCAGCAGCGCCTTCACCGGCGTCGAGGGCGGCACCGTCTCGAGGGTGCTGGTCATCACCTCGCGCACGGGGCGCTTGAAGGCGGCCTCGTCCTCCATCGCCGCGAGGAGCAGGTCTGACTCGTCGACGAGGCCCACCAGCTTCGCGCCCTCCAGCACCGGCAGCTGTGACACGTCGGCCAGCTTCATGCGCGAGAGCGCCATCATGAGCGTGTCGGCGGGCCCCACGCTCACCACGCTGCCGGCGTCGGCCTTGCGCCCGATGAGGTCGCGCAGGTCGCCGTGCGCCACGCCGGGCACCAGCCCCTGGTCGGCGAGCCAGTGCTCGTTGTACGCCTTCGAGAGGTACTTGCCGCCGGTGTCGCAGACGAAGGTGACGACGCGCTTCGGCGTCTGCTGCTCGCGGCAGTAGCGCAGCGCCGCCGCGATGAGCGTGCCCGAGGAGCTGCCGGCGAAGATGCCCTCGCGGCTGAGCAGCTCGCGCACCGTGGCGAAGGCCTCCGCGTCGGGGATGGAGTAGGCCTTCTTCGTGCGGCTGAAGTCGCAGATGGGCGGCACCGAGTCCTGCCCGATGCCCTCCACGAGGTAGCTGCCGCCGGGGCCGGGCTTGCCGTCGCGCACGTAGCCCGCCAGCGCCGAGCCCACGGGGTCCGCCAGCACCAGCTCGGTGTGCGGCGACACCCTGGCGAAGTAGCGCGAGAGCCCGGTGAGGGTGCCGCCGCTGCCCACGCCCGCCACCACCGCGTCCACCCGCCCCTCGAGCTGCTCGAAGAGCTCGGGGCCCGTGGTGCGCTCGTGCGCCAGCGGGTTGGCCGGGTTCTCGAACTGGTTGATGAAGTACGCGCCCGTCTCCTGCGCGATGCGGGCCGCGCGGTCGACGTAGTAGTCGGGGTGCCCCTTGCCGACGTCGGAGCGCGTCATCACCACCTTCGCGCCCAGCGCCTTCACGTGGAACACCTTCTCCTGGCTCATCTTGTCGGGGATGACGAGGGTCAGCTCGTAGCCGCGCTGCGCCGCCACCAGCGCCAGCCCCAGGCCCGTGTTGCCGGCGGTCGCCTCGACCAGCTTCGTCTTCTGGCCCGGCACGAGGTGGCCCGCCTGCTCGGCGGCGTCCACCATCGACACGCCGATGCGGTCCTTGATGGAGCCGCCCGGGTTCTGGCACTCGAGCTTGAGGAAGAGCTCGCAGCGGCCGGTGTCGAAGTGCTGCACGCGCACCAGCGGGGTGTGGCCGATGAGGGGGCTGACGCTGTCGATGGGCGCGGGGTTGTTCACCCCTCCCACAGGCCACAGCGGGCGGCGGAAGCCAAGCGCGAAGTCGCGCGCCTCACGCGGCCCGCGGCGCGCCCTGGTCGAAGCCCGCGAGGCTCGCCCGCCACAGGGCCCGGTCGAGCGCGTCGCCCTCCTCGCGCAGGCCCGCCCCGCCCCCGCGCTCGAGCAGCCGCAACAGGAGCGGCTCGAGCTGCCGCCCGTAGTGCTCCATGCACGCCTTCGGGTGGATGCCCGGCCACGAGTAGCAGCTGACCACCGTGCGCCGCGCCGCCGTGGGCACCCCGTCGGGGATGGTGAGCGTCCACTTCGGGTCGTCGACGCGGAAGAGCCAGTGGTCGAGCGTGCCTAAGGGGATGCCCTCGATGCCCCGCACCGTGGGCGGGGTGCCGGTGGGCACGTACGGGTCCACCGTCAGGTCGCACACCACCGCGTGCTCGGGCAGCCACGCGAGCGCCTCGTTGGGCAGCAGCCGCGTGGCCGAGGTGTCGCGCTGCGTGGCGTCGACCAGCACGTCGGTCAGCGCGAGGTGCTTCTTGAGGAACTCGGGGTCGCTCGTGAGCCGCCGCCCCAGCACCATGGGCATCACCGGCGGTACGCCGCGCGTGGACCACTCGTGCCAGCGGTGGCGATCGCCGTACTTGAGCGCCGCCTCGGCCGCGTGCTTGCCCACCTGCCCGGCCCCCATGATGGACACGCGCAGCACCTCTTGCCCCGGCGCCAGGCGCCACGGGGCCACCTGGTCGAGGGCGGTGAAGGCGCACTCCAGCCCGTTCCAGCCCACCGCGCGGGTGTTCTCCACCAGGCGCAGCCCGTCGTCGCCGGCGAGCGAGTCGAGGCTCACCGCGTGGGCGCCCAGCTCCCGCAGCTTCTTCACGCGCCGCGGCCGCGTCGGCAGGTGCAGCATCGCCACCACCGTGGCGCCGGGGTGGATCAGCGCCTCGAACTCCTCCACCTCGGGCGAGCGCAGCACCAGCACCACGTCCTGCGCCCAGGCCTCGCGGCGCGTCGCCACCACGCGCAGGCCCGGCACCGCCTCGCGGTAGTCCGCCTCGATGAGGCCCATGCCGCTGCCGACGCCGCGCTCGATGACGACCTCGAAGCCAGCGCGCGCGGCCGCGGCCAGCAGCGGCGGGAGGAAGTCGCGGCGCTCGCCGACCTCCTTGTGCATGCGCGGCACGCCGAGCGTTCGATTCGTCGTCGTCATGGCGGGGCTCCGGGCGGCGGGGCGGCGGGGGTGTCAGGCAGCCAGCGGGTGTGCAGCGCCCGGGCGGTGGCGCGCTCGGCCCAGGGGCCACCCTCGAGGCGCAGCGCGCGCGGGCCCTTCTCGACGAGCGCGCGCAGCACCGGCTCGAGCTGCTTGCCGTAGACGTGCATGCACGCCGCGGGGCGGATGCCGGGCCACGAGTAGCAGCTCGCCACGGTGCGACGCTGCGCGTGCGGCACCCGCGCATCGACCGCGTCCCAGGCGGGGTCGCCGGGCGTGAAGACGTACTGATCGAGGCTTCCCTGGGGAATGCCCTCGATGGCCTTCACCGACGGCGGCGTGGCGTCGAGATCGTAGGGGTCGACGGCGAGGTCCACCACCACCGCGTGCGGGGGCAGCAGCGCCAGCCACTCGTTCTTCACCACCGGGCGCGAGGTGTCGCGGCGCTGCGTGGCGTCGACCAGCAGGTCGGTGCGCGCGAGGCGGTCGCGGAGGTAGACGTGGTCGCCTGCCAGCTCCACGTCGAGCACCGTCACCTCGACGCCCGGCACGCCCGTCGCGGCCAGCCGGCTGCGCAGCTCGTCGTCGCCATAGCGCGCGGCCCAGCGCACCGCGTGGGCGCCCACCGCGCCGGCGCCCAGCACGGTGACGGCGAGCGGCCCGCGCGAAGGCGCCGAGAAGAGCGGCCACTGCGCCGCGAGCGCCTCGAGGCCCGCGCGCACGCCGTTGCGGGCCACGGCCTCGAGGTTCTCCACCAGGCGCCGGCCCAGGTCGTCCACCACCTGGTCCATGGCCACGCCGACGACGCCCAGCGCCTCGAGGAGCCGCACCCGCCCGGGCCGCGTGGGGTGGTGCAGCATCGAGAGCAGCACGCTGCCGGGCTTGAGCGTGCGCAGCTGCGCGTCGGGCGGGCAGCGCAGCACCACCACCAGCTCCTGCGCCCAGCACTCGTCCGCGCTGGCGAAGGTGACGAGCGGGTTCGCCTTCACGTAGTCCGCCGGGGCCTGGCCCACGCCGGCGCCGTAGCCGTCTTCGAGCACCAGCCGCGTCAGGGGGAACTGCGCGAGGAAGCCGAAGAGCTCAGGGAGGAACTCGCGCACCTCGCGCCGCTCGAGGTGGTGCCGCGGGAAGCCGAGGGTCCGGGGCGTCATGGCTGCCTTCGTGGCACCCGCCCGGGCGGCGAAACGTTGATGCCCATCATGGTCGGGTCGTTTTGAGCTACAACGGAGTGTGCCCATGGCCCGCCCGCTCCCCGACGTCGCCGCGGCGCTCCGCCGGGCGCCGGTGTTGTCCTTGCTCCCGGCGCCGGTGCTGGCGGAGCTCGCGCGCGCCACGCGGGTGGTGGAGCTGCGCACCCGCGACGTGCTGTGGCGCGAGGGCGACCGGGCGAGCGCCCTGGGCCTGGTGCTCTTCGGGCGCGTCGCCGTGGAGCGCGCCCGCCGCCGGCCGGTGATGGTGGACATCGTCGGCGCGGGCCAGTTCGTGGGCGAGGTGGGCTTCGCGCTCGGCGCGCGCTACCAGTTCGACGTGCGCTGCCTGCGCTCGGCGCGGGTGGCGCTGATCCCCGCGCGGGAGCTGCGCGCGGCCCTGACCCAGAGCGTCGAGGCCTCAGCCTCGCTCGCGGTGGACCTCGCGCAGCAGGTGCTGCGGCTGTCGCGGCGGGTCGAGACGCTCTCGTCGGGCTCGGTGAGCCAGCGCCTGGCGCGGGTGCTGCTGGGGCTCGCGGAGCGCTTCGGCGCGCCCTTCCCCGGCGGCGTGCTCCTGCCGGTGAAGCTGCGCCGCGAAGACCTCGCCGCCCTCGCCGCCACCACCGTCGAGTCAGCCAGCCGCCAGGTGAGCGCGTGGAAGCGGGCCGGCGTGCTGGTGCCGCAGCCGGCGGGCTTCCTCTTCAAGGACCTCGAGGTGCTCCGCCGCCTCGGCGACGAGGCGACGACACCGGGCGGGTAGCCCGTCGCTCAACCCACGCGCGCGAGGGCGGCGTCGAAGACAGCGAGCTCCAGGCGCTCGAGCCGCGCCTCGTCGAGTTTGTCGAACGCGCACGACAGGCGATAGCCGCCGGCCGGCAGCTTCGCGGCGCTCGTCACCCGGCCGGAGCCGCTGATGGGCTCCAGGCTCCGCGACGGCGTCAAGACCCAGCTCACCTGCTCGCCCTGCGCAAGGGCGCCCTGCACCACGGCGGTGAAGCCGGTGCACGACAGCTCCCGCGTCATGGTGCGGTAGAGGTTCGCCACCTCGACCTGAAAGACGTGCGCCACCCGAAGCTGGCGGCGCGCGGGCGCGGACCCTTCGATGCTCTGGCCCTGCGCCCGCATGAGCGAGCGCGCGAACTCCTCGCACATGCCGGCGTACTTCTGGCGGTCCTGCGCGTCGAGCGTGCCGACCTTCGCCTTCTGGTGAAGCTGCCGGAAGGTCGCGAAGAACTGGGAAGGATCCATTCGACCGCGGAGCCTACACGCGAGCTACCGGCGGACTGAAGCATTCCGCTGACGCTCGCTCGCGCCACAGACGCGAAGCGACGTGACGTTGACGCCCATCAACGAGCCGTGCCGCCAGCCGTGGCCACCATGCCGCCCATGTGGAGAGTCGTCTGCTTGCTGGCGCTGCTGGGCTGCGCCCCCTCGAGGCCTGCGCTGCGCGCGGAGCGCCTCGACTTCAACGGGGTGCGCGCGAGCTGGCGACCGTTCACGGACGCCGCCGTCTGCGACGCCGAGCCGCGCTTCCTCCTCGACGAGCTGCTCTCGGTGAACGAGGTGCTCAAGCGCTTCCTCCGCGACACCGCGGGTGACGCGACGGCCTCGTGGCCCGACGCGCAGGTCACCCTGGTGGACGAGGGCCGGGCGACGCTGCCGCGGGTGATGACCGAGCACGAGCGCACCCTGGGCCTCGTCGCCCGCTGCGAGTTCGCCGACCGCGCCGGGTACCCCGTGGTGCTCGAGCGCGGCCGGGAGCTGCTCGCCGACACCCGCCGCCGCCTCGAGGAGGCCCCGGCCGTCATCGCCGAGGTGAAGCGCCGGCGCGCGCTGGAGGCCTGGCAGCAGCAGCGCCTCTCGTCCCAGGACGCCGCGCGGCGCACCTGCCCCGCGGCGCGGCTCGGGGCGGCGGTGGTGTACTTCGCCTTCCGTGACGAGGCGGGGCTCACCTCGTTTCTCTTCTGCGACGGCGCGGCAGTGACCAGCCGGGCTGGCGAGGCGCCCCGCGTGGAGCCGGCCCCGCTCGAGCTGACCCGCGGGCGCCGCATCGGCGAGAAGGTGTACCTCGCGGCGGCGGCGCGCTTCCCGGCGGAGGCGATTCTGGCCCCGCCCCCGGAAGCGGTGTCACATCGGGCGCCGTGAGCAGCCCGCGGTGGAAGAAGGTGTGGTCGGAGCTCAGGCGACGCCTGGTGGAGCAGCCGGTGGAGGCCGTCTTCGACGGCAGCCCGGTGGACCTGCGCATCGTCGGCCGCTCGCTCTGGCACGCGGCGGTGGTGGGGCTGGCCGCCGGCCTGCTCGGCGTGCTCTTCGTGCGCGGCCTCGAGCTGTTGCAGTTCGTGCTGCTCGAGACGCTCGTGGGCTACGAGCCGCTGCGCGCGAGCGGCGAGGTGGATCGCGCGACGGTGTCTCCCTTCCGCTGGTGGCTGCTGCCGGCGCTGCTCGGCGGCGGCGGGCTGCTCGCAGGGTGGCTGATGCGCAGCGCCCCCGAGACGCGCGGCGGCGGCGCCGACGCCACGCTGGAGGCCTACCACCAGGGCGGCGGCGTGGTGCGCAACCGGGTGCTGTGGGTGAAGCTCCTCGCGAGCTGGGCGACCCTGGCCACCGGCGGCGCGGGCGGCCGCGAGGGGCCCACCATCCAGCTCGGCGGCGCCGTGGGCTCGCTCATGTCGCGGCTGCTCAACCTCGGCACCCGGGAGCGGCGCATCCTGCTCCTCGCGGGCGCCGCGGCGGGCATCTCCGCGGTGTTCCGCACGCCCCTGGGCGCCGCGCTCCTCGTGGTGGAGCTCGTCTACAGCGACGGCTTCGAGAACGACGCGCTCGTGCCGGCCGTCCTCGCCAGCGTCATGAGCTACGCCATCGCCACCACGCTGCACCCGGAGGGCGTGCTGCTCGCGAGCGCCGCGCGCTACCCGTTCGTGGCGGCGCACCTGCCGCTCTATGGGCTGCTCGCCCTCTTCACCTCGCTGGGGGCGGTGCTGTTCCTCTCGGTCTATGGCCGGGTGAAGGGCGCGTTCACGGCCATGGCGCGCGTGCCGTCGTGGCTCCACCCGGCGCTCGGCGGGCTGGCCCTGGGCACGCTGGTCGTGCCGTGGGTCGCCCTGAGCTCCTGGGCGCTCGACACCCCGCCGCACGGCCTCGGCATCCTCGGGGGCGGCTACGGGCTGGTGCAGGTGGCCATCAGCGGCGCCCCGTGGGTGGGCTCGGGCTGGGCGGCCGTGGGCTTCTTCGCGCTGATGATGCTGGTGAAGGCCTTCGCCACGTCGCTCACCGTGGGGAGCGGCGGTAGCGCCGGCGACTTCGCGCCGTCGATGGCCATGGGCGGCCTCATCGGCGGCGCCTTCGGGCGCGCGGCGCAGCTGCTGCTCGATGACCCGAGGCTCGACGCCGGCGCCTTCGTGCTGGTGGGCATGGGCGCGTTCTACGGCGGCATCGCGCACGTGCCGCTCGCCGCGCTGGTGATGGTGTGCGAGCTCGCAGGCACCTACGACCTCCTGGTGCCGGCGATGTTCGCGCAGGGCATCGCCTTCGTGGCCCTCAAGAACCGCTCGCTGTACCACGCGCAGCGGACCATGCCGCGGCCGACGTCGGAGTCGAGCCCGCGCTGAGGAGCGCACGCGGGGCCGTCACTCGCCGCCGGCATGGTGCGTGGCTCGCGACATGGTGCGTGGCTCACGACATGGTGCGTGGCTCGCGACATGGTGCGTGGCTCGCGACATCGTGCGTGGCTCGCGACATCGTGCGTGGCTCGCGACATCCTGCGTGGCGCGGCGATCTCCTCGACCGGCGTACGTCACTCGCCGTCGCGCCCAGGCGACGGCGCGCCGCGCGCGAAGCCATAGACGGCGGCGGCCCTGGCGTGCGAGTCAGTGCCCCATGTCGACCATCGCGGCCATCGCGACGGGGCCCGCCGCCGGAGGCATCGGCATCGTGCGCCTCTCCGGGCCCGCGGCCCTCGCGGCGGCGCGCCGCGTCGCGCCCACTCTGCCCGCGGCCCCACCACCCCGCACCGCCGGGCTCCACCGGCTCGTCGACGCAGAGGGCCGCGCGCTCGACGAGGGCCTCGTCCTCTTCTTCCCTGCCCCACGCAGCTACACCGCGGAAGACGTCGTCGAGCTCCACGCGCACGGGGCACCTCGGCTCCTCTCGCTCCTGCTCGAGGCCGTGCTGCGCCACGACGGCGTGCGCCTCGCGCAGCCGGGCGAGTTCACGCGCCGCGCCTTCCTCGCGGGCCGCCTCGACCTCGCGCGCGCCGAGGCCGTGGCCGACCTCATCGCCGCCCAGTCGGAGGCCCAGGTGCGCGCCGCGGCGGCGCAGCTCGCGGGCGAGCTCTCGGCGCGCCTCGACGCGCTCATCGCGCCGCTGCTCGCCCTGCAGGCCGACCTCGAGGGCGTGCTCGACTTCCCCGACGAGGCCGAGGGCGCCGAGGCCGACGCGGGCGCCCGCCTCGAGCAGTGCCTCGCGGCCGTGCAGGCGCTGCGTGCCGACGGCGCTCGCGGCGCGCTCGTTCGCCGGGGCGCGCGCGTGGTGCTGTACGGGCCGGTGAACGCCGGCAAGTCGACCCTCTTCAACGCCCTCGTCGGCGCCTCCCGCGCGCTCGTCGACGCCGAGCCGGGCACGACCCGCGACGCGCTGGAGGCACGCCTCGAGCTCGAGGGCCTCGCCTTGACCCTCATCGACACCGCGGGCCTGCGCGACGCGCCGGGCCGCCTCGAAGCGCTCGGCATCGAGCGCACGCGCGAGGCGCTCCGGAGCGCGGACCTCGGCGTGCTGGTGCTGCCGGTGGGCATCACGGAGGGGCAGCGCATGGCGTGGCAGGTGGAGTGCGACGACGCGCTCCGCCTCGAGGTCAGCGGCAAGGCCGACCTGAGCGAGGCCTGGAGCCTCCCGGGCGAGGTGCCGCTGGCGGTCTCGGGGCTCACCGGCGCAGGCGTGCCCGAGCTCCGGCGCTCGCTCGCGGCCCGGCTGGGCGGGGGCGTGGCGGAGGCCGCGCTCGTGTCGAGCCAGCGGCACCTCGAGGCGCTCGCGCGCGCCGCCCTTCACCTCGCCCAGGCCCGCACCGCGCTCGAGGTCTCGACGCTGGAGGTCGTCGCCGGCGAGGTGGGGCTGGCGCTCGGCGCCCTGCACGAGCTGACGGGCGCCGACGCGTCAGGGGCGTTGCTCGACGCCATCTTCGAGCGCTTCTGCATCGGGAAGTAGCCCGGCCGCCGCCGCTACGGCTTGCGCCGAATCGTGACGCCCTGGGAATAGCGGTACGCGCCCCAGATGAGGCAGGTCGACGCCGCGAGGCCGCCGAGGCGCACGGCGTACTCCCCCACGGACGCCGGGAGCTCCGCGAAGCCGGCCTCGGTCAGCACCCAGCCCAGCCCCAGCGCGAGGAGAATGGCCGCGCCGAAGCCCATCCAGTACAGGCCCACCACGGTCGGCGGCCCGGTGAGCCCGATGTCCGAGAGGGTGAAGACCGAGGGAGACAGCAGGTCGGTGCCGCCGGTGAGCTGCGCGCTCGGGAGCTCCGAGGGCATCGCGCCGTCGACGGAGTTCACCAGCACCTTCGCCGCCTCGTCGTCGAGGCCCGACTCCTTGAGGCGCGCGAGCATCACCTCGCGCGTCACGCCCTCTGCCTTGAGCCGCTGCACCAGGTCCCACGACGTGCCCCGCGGCGCAGCGCTCTCCGTCGCGGCCACCTCCGGCAGCCCCGCCGCCTGCGCGGGCGCTCCGTCCGCGCGCCGCCCTGCCGGGGCCGCGCTGTTGTCCGAGGGGTCAGTCACGACGCGACGGTGCGGGACGGGCGCGACCCTGTCAACTCGACGACCCCGCACACCATGAATCCACAAGTGGAACGCTCCGTGCCGATTGTCTCGTCTGAGGCAACCACCCTGCCCGGCTCCCGCAGCGGCCCGCGGCCCTGCTAGACGCCGCGGGGTGAGCGACACGTGGGACGTCATCGTGGTGGGCCTCGGCCACGCGGGGAGCGAGGCGGCGCTCGCGTGCGCGCGGCTGGGGCTTCGGACCCTGGCGGTGACGCTGCGCACGGATCGCATCGCGATGATGAGCTGCAACCCGGCCATCGGCGGCACGGCGAAGGGGCACCTCGTGCGTGAGCTCGACGCGCTCGGCGGCGAGATGGCGCGCGCCGCGGACCAGGCCGGCACGCACTTCGTCACCCTCAACGCGTCGAAGGGCCCCGCCGTGCGCGCGACGCGCGTGCTGTGCGACCGGGAGGTCTACGCAGCGGTGATGCGGGCCACCGTGCTCGCGCAGCCGAACCTGTCGGTGGTGGAGGGCGAGGTGTCGACGCTCCTGGCGGAGGGCGGACGCATCGCCGGTGTGCGGCTCACGTCGGGGGCCGAGCACCTGGCCTCCGAGGTGGTGGTGACGACGGGCACCTTCCTCCAGGCCCTCATGCACGTCGGCGACGCACAGTCGGTCGGCGGGCGGCTCGGAGACGCGGCGGCCACCGGCCTCTCGACCAGCCTCCGCGCGCTCGGCTTCGAGCTGGGCCGCTTCAAGACAGGAACCCCCGCGCGCCTGCTCGCCCACTCCATCGACTGGAGCCGCTGCGAGGCCCAGCCCGGGGCGCCCACCCCCCGCCCCTTCAGCCTCCGCACGCCCCGGACCCCGTTTCCGCTCCGGCCACAACTCCGCTGTCACCTCACGCACACCACCGAGGCCACCCACCGGGTACTCCGGGACAACCTCCACGCTTCTCCGCTTTTTCAGGGGTCCATCGTGGGCCGCGGGCCTCGCTACTGTCCGTCCTTGGAGGACAAAGTGGTTCGCTTCGCCTCGCGCGCGCGCCACACCGTTTTTCTCGAGCCCGAGGGAGACGGCAGCCCGCTCGTGTACCCCGCGGGCCTGTCGACCTCCATGCCGGCGGAGGTGCAGCTCTCCTTCCTCCGCACCATCCCCGGGCTCGAGGCGGTGGAGGTGGCGCGCTACGGCTACGCCGTGGAGTACGACTACGCCCCGCCGACGCAGCTGCGCCCCACGCTCGAGACGAAGCAGGTGCGGGGGCTCTCGTTCGCCGGCCAGCTCAACGGTACCTCCGGCTACGAGGAGGCCGCCTTTCAGGGACTTCTGGCTGGCCTCAACGCCGCGCTCCGGGTTCGCCGAGAGCCGCCGCTGGTGCTGGGCCGCCACGAGGCCCACGGCGCCGTGCTGCTCGATGAGCTCGTCACCCGGGGGGTGGACGAGCCCTTCCGGATGCTGACCAGCCGCAGCGAGCACCGGCTGACGCTCCGCGAGGGTAACGCCGAGTTCCGCCTGCGCCCGCACGGCGCGCGGGTGGGGTTGGTGCCGCCGGCCGAGGCCGCGGTGTCTGCCCGCCGGGCCGCGCAAGTGCGCGAAGAGCTTGGGCGCCTGGAGCGTGCACGCCTGCTGGTGAAGCTGCGCCGGCCCGAGGTGAGCTACGCCGCCCTCGCCGCGGAGGACCCGGAGCGCCCTGCCCTGCCGCCCGACGTCTGCGAGGAGGTCGAAGTGGAGGCCCGCTACGCCGGCTATGTGAAGCAGGCTCAGGCGGCGTGGACACGGCGGGCCGAGGTGCACGACACCTGGCGCATTCCCGAGGGGTTTCGCTTCGCGGCGGTGCGTGGGCTCTCGAACGAGGCGGTCGACACGCTGGAGCGGGCCCGGCCCGACACCGTCGGCCAGGCCCGGCGGCTCCCGGGACTGACGCCGGCCGCGCTCTCGCTCCTGCTCGTGGCCTTGCGCCGGTCGGAGGCCGCGCGTTCCACGTGAAACACCGGCCGCCCTGCCCTGCCAGCTGAGCCGGGAGCGGTGTCCCCCCCGCGCCCTCACCTCCTCACCTCCTCGCCGCCCTCCCCCGTCCCCGGTCGGGTGCTCCAGGCGTCCTGGCCGCTGCTGTGCCTTCCTCCCGGCCCGCGGGGCGCCTTCGGAAGGAGCCCTTCGCGCATCGTCCTCGACGGCGCGGGGCCCGAGCCCAGGGGCCGGGGAGCGCTCGGGGGCCCTGGGCCGCGGCACCACTTCCCTGCGCGCGCCGACGAGGGCCGCGTCGAGCACGCGCGCCACCTTCGGGCCGTGGCGTTCCTCGTGCCCCTTCGACCCTTCGGTCCCAACTGTGGCTCAGCGTGCGACTCTTCAGAATGCGTGCAGGGCTCACGCGCCCTCCCCTCGCGCCCTCGCGACACTGAACCGCTTGATGCCGAGCGGCGCGCGCCTGGAGATCTCGAACGCGCGCCAGCCAAACGCTGAGGGGCCGGGCGACCCCGCGCCCGCCGGCGCTCCTGCTCCCTGGACTCCGCGGCGCAGCGCCCGCACCTGAGGTATCGCTGCTGCTGGCGTCTTGCTTCATTGCCCGAGCCTCGCGACCGCACTCCGAAGTCGCCGTCACTGAGCTCGATGCACGCGCTCGATGCACGCGCTCGAAGGACGCACTCGAAGGACGCACTCGAAGGACGCACTCGAAGGACGCACTC
>CAYUZK010000091.1:0-4851 GCA_964449625.1 uncultured Archangium sp. | reverse complement strand
GTACCTTGCTGGACGACACGCGCACGACGGACCCGAAGGACGGACCCGAAGGACGCGCTCGAAGGACGCGCTCGAAGGACGCGCTCGAAGGACGCGCTCGATGCACGCGCTCGATGCACGCGCTCGATGCACGGACTCGATGGACCGACTGGACGCACTCGCTCGCTGAACTCGCGCGGTCTCGCTGCGTTCTCTCGGCGGCCTGGACCATCGCTCTCTGCGCGGGTGCTGCGTGGTCCTGTCCGCGCCCACGCGCGTCCGCCCGCATCTTCGCGCCGCGCCTGCGCTGCCGCGGCCCCCATCCACGACCCAGGTGAGCCCCGCCGCCAGCGCTGCCGCTTGGGCCTTCGTGACCACGGCGCAATACAGAGCAGGGCAGGGCAGGGCGCGCACAGCCGCGCTGCGCCGTCGAGCTTCACCCGGGTGCTCCACAGGCACCCACCGGCTGCGGTGACACCGCCGCCAGACGCGCACCACGCCAGTCACCACCACGCCCGCCAACCCGGCCTGAACCCGCGGCGCCTCCTCCCCACGACCCCGACATCGCGCGCGCACCTCACCTGCACGGCCTCGACCCGGACCGGGTGCGACGGACCTGTCTCACCCGCCACAGGACCTGCGTTCCACGTGGAACAGGCTGACCCTGTGGACAACATGTGCGAAACCCCCGGGGTCTTCCTGGCCGGCGTCATTCCGGCGACTTCCACTCCCCTCGTCGAGGTCTCACTGTGGAGAAGTCCCCCCTCTCGCTCCTCACCGAAGGCCTCTCCCAGCTCGAGCTCCCTGTCCCCGCAGACGCCCCGGCCCGCCTGCTCGCCTGGGCCGACGAGCTCCTCAAGTGGAACCGCAAGCTCAACCTCACCGCCATCACCACCTGGCCCGAGGTGGTCGAGAAGCACCTCCTGGACTCCCTCGCGGTGCTGCCGGAGGTCACCGGCGCCCGCCACCTCCTCGACCTCGGGGCCGGCGCCGGGCTGCCGGGCATCCCCCTCGCGGTCGCGCTGCCCACCCTCGAGGCCACCCTCGTCGACGCGGTGGAGAAGAAGGTGGCCTTCATGAAGTCCGCCGCCGTGAAGGCGGGCGTGGTGCCCCGGGTGAGGGCTCGCCACGCGCGGGCGACCGGGCAGCCAGCGACCGAGGGCTTGCCCGTGGTCGACCTCGTCATCAGCCGCGCCTTCATGGACGTCGGCCCCTTCCTCCAGCTCGCCCGCGCCTACCTCGCGCCAGGTGGCCGAGTCGTCACCATGCTCGGCCAGACGCCCTCCGAAGGCGCGCTGGCGGGGCTCGCCGCGGCTGCCGGCCTCTCGCTGACCACGCGCCGCACGTTCACTCTCCCGTTCTCGAAAGACCCGCGCGGCGTGGCCGTCTTCACCGCCCCGGGTTCCACGTGAAACACCCCCTCAAAAAAACCAAGGAAGCCGCACCGCCTGTCAGACCCCTGCGCTAGGAAGGCGCCATGGGCCGAATCGTCTGTATTTCCAACCAGAAGGGCGGGGTGGGCAAGACCACCACCGCCATCAACCTCGCGGCCTCGCTGGCGGCGGCCGAGAAGAAGACGCTGCTCGTCGACCTCGACCCGCAAGGCAACGCCGGCAGCGGCCTGGGCATCGACAAGCACACCCTCACCGGGAGCATCTACGACGCCCTGGTGAACGAGCGGCCCATTCACGAGCTCGTCCAGCCGACGGAGCTGCGCTACCTCGACGTGGTGCCGGCCACCGCCGACCTCACCGGCGCGGAGGTGGAGCTGGTGAACGTCGCCCGGCGCGAGCAGCGGCTCCGCGAGGCCCTCGCGCCGCTCAAGCGACAGTACGACTTCATCCTCGTGGACTGCCCGCCGTCGCTGGGGCTGCTGACGCTCAACGCGCTGGCCGCGGGCGACTCGGTGCTCATCCCGCTCCAGACGGAGTACTACGCGATGGAGGGCCTCGCGCAGCTCATGTCGACCATCGAGCTGGTGCAGCGCTCGCTCAACCCGAAGCTGACGGTGGACGGCATCGTGCTCACCATGTTCGACCCGCGGGCGAACATCAGCCACCAGGTGGCTGACGAGGTGCGCCGCGTCTTCCCTCAGCTCGTGTACACGACGGTGGTGCCGCGCAACGTGCGCCTCGCGGAGAGCCCGAGCTTCGGCAAGCCCGTCTTGCTCTACGACATCAAGAGCAAGGGCTGCGAGGCGTACTTCGCCGTGGCCCGTGAGCTGCTCGAGCGAGAGAAGAAGCGCCTGCGCCGGCACGGACACGCTGGACGCGCAGTGGCATAAGCGAGAGAGAGACGAGACATGCCTTCGGTCATCAAGGTGGCGCCTCCCCAACACCGCAAGCCTGCGCTCGGCCGTGGCCTCGGCGCGCTGCTCGCCGACGCGCGCGTGCCGGTGGACCGGGGGCAGGGGAGCGGGGTGCTCACGCTCCCCATCGAGCAGATCCACGCCGACCGCGCGAACCCGCGGCGCAGCTTCGACGAGGCGGCGCTCGAGGAGCTGGCGCAGAGCCTGAGGCAGCAGGGCGTGCTGCAGCCCATCCTCGTGCGGCGCGACGGGCGGGGCTACCGCATCATCGCGGGCGAGCGGCGCTGGCGGGCGGCGCAGCGGGCGGGCCTCGCCGAGCTGCCCGTCATCTTGCGGGAGGCGAGCGACGCCGAGGCCTACGAGCTGGCGCTGGTGGAGAACATTCAGCGGGCGGACTTGAACCCGCTCGAGGAGGCCGAGGCCTACCGCCGGCTGGTCGAAGAGCGGCGGCTGACGCAGGAGCAGGTGGCCGACCGGGTGGGCAAGGACCGCTCGACGGTGGCCAACGCGCTGCGGCTCCTGGGCCTACCCAACGAGGTGAAGCAGCTGCTGGTCGAGGGCGACCTCGACATGGGGCACGCGCGCGCGCTCCTGGGGCTGCAGCTGCCCAAGGACATGGTGCAGGTGGCCCGGGCGGTGGTGGCCGACCGCCTCTCGGTGCGCGACACCGAGAAGCTGGTGAAGCAGGCGAAGGGGCCCGAAGGCCTGCGCCGCAAGAAGGCGCCGGCGAAGGCGAGCCCCGCGGCGACGAAGCTGGTGGAGGACCTCCAGCGGCGGCTGGGCACGCGGGTGCGCCTGGCCGAGCGCGGGGGAGGGAAGGGCACCCTGGAGATCGACTTCTTCAGCTACGAAGACCTCGAGCGCATCGTGGCGCTCATCAAGCGGTGAGAAGGTGGTGACGAGATGGCGTTGTTCGAGAAGAGCCCCCGGAATGAGGAGAGTGCCGTGTCCGTGAAGACGAGTGGTGGTGGTGACCTCGACACGCTGCTGGGCAAAGGCAGCGAGTTCGAGGGCAAGCTGGTCTTCAAGGGCCAGGTGCGCATCGACGGGAAGTACAGCGGGCAGATCCAGACCGACGAGATGCTGGTCATCGGCCCCTCGGCGAAGGTGAACGCCGAGATCTCCGCCGGCACCGTCATCATCAGCGGCACGGTGGAGGGCGTCATTCGCGCGACGCAGGTGGTGGAGCTGCACAAGAACGCGCGGGTGAAGGGGACCATCGAGGCGCCCAACGTCACCATGGAGCGCGAGGTGACGTTCGACGGCACCATGAAGATGGAGAGCCTCGGGGGCGCGAAGGCCGCGCCGCCCGCGCCCGGGCCGAAGTGACGCGCGCCGCGCTCCTCGCCGCGGCGCTCGTCGCGGCCGGCTGCGAGCGGGCGCCGTCTCCGGCCGCGGGCATCGGCCTGCGCGTGCCGTTGCCCGAGGGCTGGCGCGCGAGCGCGGTCGCGTCAGGCCTGCACGCCGGTCCCCCTGGGCGCGCCGTGCTCCAGCTCGAGCGCACCACCCGCGCGTTCCCCGACGCACTGGAGTTCCTCGGCGCCGTCGAGGCTGAAGGGGCTGAAGTACTTCATAAAGAGTCTAGTGAGACCTTTATAGGTGTTCTTTACCTCATTTCGGGTCGACGAGCCTTCGTCGGCGTCCGCCAGGCCGGCCCGACCACCATCTGGTGCTCGACGGTGCCGGGCGCCACGTCGCACGAGGTCGAGGCGGCGCACGGCGTGTGCCGGAGCCTCTCGTGGGAGGCGGACGCGCCGCGCTGATCAGCGTGGCGCCCGCACCGCAGACCGCACCGCAGCCCCCGCGTAGATTCTGCTGGCGCGACGCCGGAGCACGCGGGAGGAGCTGAGCATGATCAGAGCGCTCGTCCTCGCCTCGGCAATTTGGTGCACCGTCACAGCGTGCGCGACCACGGCGGCCGCCCCGCGGCCCGATGACGACACGACTCCCGCGGTCGCGACCGCCGAAGCGACCGGCAAAACGACCGGCAAAGCGGCCGCACCGGTCGCCGCGGACCTCGACGGACCGCTGACGGGCCAGTCGCCAAAAGACGGATCACCGGGGCACGTGCTTGGTGTCGACGCCGCGGCCTCCAACGCCGAAGCGCGGCCGAGCTCGCCCCGCGCCGGTCGTGACCGCGGCGCCGCCGCCGCCCTGCGGGCGCGCCTCGACGCCCTGCCACGCTGCGCGCCCGGCGCCACGGTCGGCGAGCTCACCCTGTCCACCACGGTCTGCACGCGCATGGCCTGCCCAGAGCGCTGCTGCAACGCCTGTGGCTGGCTCGCGACGTTCATCTCCAGGTCCGGCGTCGAGCCACCGCTGGCGCCACTTCACCTCGGCGCGCTCCTCGGCTTCCCCGAAGGGGCCCTCGAGTGCGAGGTGGCCGCGTGGAACGAGGTGCTCCGGGGTCGCGACGTCGGCCTCGAAGGCGCGGGCTGCGTCGTCCGCTGACTCGCGAGCCGCGCCGCAGAGCTGATTCCTCTTCACACGTCTGACACGCCCGGGCGGCTGCGCGCAGTCGTGAACCCCGAGCCCGCACGCCACGCACGCCACGCACGCCACGC
>CAYUZK010000090.1:0-23264 GCA_964449625.1 uncultured Archangium sp. | reverse complement strand
TGTCCCACCGGGAGTCGGTCATCAGCGCGTCGATGACGACGTAGAGGTTGTCGTTGATCTCGTACTTCTTCTCGAGCTTCTGCGTGAGGTAGCCGTGGAAGACCTCCACGTGGCGCCCCTCGTCCATCACCTGCGTCGAGCCGTAGAGCTTGCCGTCGAGCCAGGGCACCGCCTCGGTCACCTGGCAGGCGGCGAAGAGCGCGCCCTGCTCCCCGTGGAGGAACTGCGAGAGCAGCCACGACATGAGCGCGCGGCGCTGCTCGGCGCGCTCGGCGGCGCTCGCCCGCTCGAAGGAGGGCAACCCCGACACCGGCATGAAGCTCCAGGGCACCAGCGGGTGCTCGTCGGACATGGGGTCGACCTGGCGCGCCCAGTCGAGATCCTTCTGCGGGTGCCACTGGCCGTCCTTCGCGGCGTCGAAGAGGCGCGAGAGCTGCGGGCGATCGCGCAGGTAGTTCCAGTCGAAGGTGGCCTGGTAGTTCACCGGCATCTGCGTCATCGGCGTGGCCTTGCCGACCTGCTGGATCATGCCGCGCCAGGCGGGGCCCAGCAGCGACTTGAAGACGGCGAGGTTGCCGCTGGCCGTGGCGTCCTTCACCAGGGGCAGCGTGTTCACGAGGTTCCCGAGGGTCGTGAGGGTCGACATGTCAGCGCTCCATTCGATGGCTCGCGGCGAGCAGCGCCGCGAAGTGAGGGTCCAGGTCCGCGGGGCGCGCCCGCTCGTGCATGAGGCCGAAGGCGAGGAAGCTCCAGAAGGCGTCGGCGATCTGCGCGGGCGTGCGATCGCCGCCGGGCCGATACCAGGTGGCCACCCAGTTGATGGCGCCGAAGCCGAAGTGCCGCACGAGCTCCAGGTCCACCACCGGCCGCGCCTTGCCCGACGCGTGCGCCTCGAGCAGGAGCCCGTCCCAGAACTGCTCGTAGCGCTGGCGCTCACGCTCGACGCCCTCGCGCGCGCCGGGCGGCAGCGAGCGCCAGTCGAAGAGCAGCACGTAGAGCGAGTCGTCGCCGTCGCACAGCAGCTCGAGGTGCGCGCGCAGGCCCAGGCGCAGGCGCTCGAGCGCGTCGTTCTCACCGCGGGTGGCCCGCGTCACCGCCGCGATGGCCCGCTCCACCCCGCGGGTCATCAGCGCCACCAGCAGCGCCTCCTTGCTCGCGTAGCGGTAGTGCAGGCTGCCCGGCAGCATGTCGGCCGCCGCGGCGATCTCCCGCACCGTCGTCGCCGCGAAGCCCTTCTCGCGAAACAGCCGCCCGGCGGCGAGCAGCGCCCGCTCGTCTCCCGCCTCGGGCGCGGGGGGCTGGTCAACCGACAGAGACTCGATGGCCTTGGTCATACGACCAAGACTTAGCTTGGTCGCTTGACCAAAATCAACACCGTCTCTTTTCAGCCAGTTACCAGACCGAACACCGGGCCTCGCCGGAGCGGATCAGCTTGGCGTCGGCCGGGCACGAGAAGGCCTGCTGGAAGGCGTCGAGGTTGCCCATGGGGCCGTTGACGCGCCAGTACGGCGGCGCGTGGGGGTCGGTCTGGGCGCGGAGCCGGGCCTGCTGCGGGCGGACCTTGGTGCACCACGACTGGGCGAAGCCGAGGAAGAATTGCTGCGAGGGCGTGAAGCGCGTGCCAGCGGGCGCCGGCTGCTTCGCGAGCCAGGCCTCGAGGGCGCTGTGGGCCAGCTTGAGGCCGCCGAGGTCGGCGACGTTCTCGCCGAGCGTCAGGTCACCCTTCACCATGAGCTCCTCGATGGCGGGGTAGGCGTCGTACTGCCGCTTCACGCAGGCGGCGCGCTGCACGAAGGCCTTGCCGCTGGCCTCGGTCCACCAGTCCTTCAGGTTGCCCTCGGCGTCGAACTGCCGGCCCTCGTCGTCGAAGCCGTGGGTGATCTCGTGGCCCACCACCATGCCCATGGAGCCGAAGTTCACCGCGTCGGTGGCCTCCTGGTTGAAGAACGGCGGCTGGAGGATGCCCGCGGGGAAGACGATCTCGTTCTTCTGCGGCTCGAAGTAGGCGTTCACCGTGGGCGCGCTCATGAGCCACTCGCCGCGGTCCACGGGCTTGCCGATCTTCGCGAGCTGCCGGGCGACCTCGAAGCGGTTGGCCGCGAGGCTGGTGGCGAAGAACGACGCGCGGTCAGTCTTGAGGGCGGTGTAGTCGCGCCACTGATCGGGGTACCCGATCTTGTTGTTGCCCACCATGGCGCGCACCTTCACCAGGGCGGCCTCGCGGGTGGGCTGGTCCATCCACGGGAGCGTGGTGAGGTTCTGCTCGAAGCTGGCCTGCAGCGCCGCCACCATGGCGTTGGTGCGGGCCTTCGACGACTCGGGGAAGTGGCGGCGGGCGAACTCGCGGCCCAGCGCCTCGCCGAGATCGCCGTCGACGTAGCTGACGCACTTCTTCCAGCGGGGGCGGTCTTCCTTCGCGCCGGTGAAGTGCTTCGCGCTGAAGGCGAAGGCCTCGTCCTGGAAGGCGCGGGGCAGCGACGCCACCGAGCCGCGCACCACCACCCAGGTGAGGTAGGCCCGGAGCACCTCGGGCTTGGTGTCCTTCGCCACGGCCGCGACCTCCGCGAAGTACGGCACCGAGCTCACGTTGACGGCCTGCACGTCCTTCAGGCCCACGGCCGCGAAGTACGCAGCCCAGGGGAAGGCGGCGGCCTGCGCTTCGAGGCCCTTGCGATCGACGCGGTTGTAGAGCTTCTGCGGATCGCGGCGGTCGACGCGGCTCATGGCGGCCTTCGCCAGCCGGGTCTCGAGCGCCAGCACGTCGGCGGCGGACCGCTTCGCGGCCTCGGGCTGCTCGCCGAAGAGGGTGAGCATCTTCTCGAGGTGGGCGAGGTAGCTCTCGCGGATGCCCCTCATCCGCTCCGTGTCCTCCAGGTAGTAGTCGCGATCGGGGAGCCCCAGCCCGCCCTGATCGAGGCCGGCGATCACCTCGGCGGAGCTCTTGAGGTCCTGCTGGCTGCCGACGCCGAAGAAGGCGCTGTAGCCGTTCGCGTGGAGCGTGCCCACGGCCTTCGCGAGGTCGGCCGGCGTCTTCACCGCCGTCACCTGCGCCGCGAACTTCTTCACCGCGGGCACGGCCTTCTCGAGGCCCGCCTCGTCGGTGCAGGCGGCGTAGGAGTCGCCCAGCTGCTTCGCGAAGGGCGTGCCCTCGGGCAGCGCGCCGGCGGCCGCCTCCTCGAGGATGCCCTTGAGGGCCTGCTCGTTGCGCTCGGCGATGGCCACGAAGCCGCGCGAGGTGAGCGGGCGATCGCCGGGGATCTCGGTCTTCGCCATCCAGCCGCCGCAGGCGTACTGGTAGAAGTCGGCGCACGGGTCGGCGGTCAGATCCATCGCGCCCTCGTCGAGGCCCGCGGGCATCGGCTTGGTCACGTCGGCGATGAACTTCTGAACCGCCACCTTCGGCGCTTCCGGCGGGGGCGCTGGGCGCGTGGAGGCGTCCTGCGACGCGCAAGACAGGAAGACGAGGGCACCGAGCAGTTGACGTCGCATGAAGATCCTCCGGGTGAAATGACCGGCGGACCCTATACGACAGCGCAGCGAATCAGCCGTGCGACTTCGCGAAGGCCTCGAGGAAGCCGACGAGCACCTCGACGTCCTTCGGCGAGACGGCGTTGTAGGCCGACACGCGCAGCCCGCCCGCCGAGCGGTGGCCCTTGAGGCCGACCATGCCCGCGGCCTTCGCCTCGGCGACGAACTGCGCGTCGAGCGCCTCGGTGGGGCAGCGGAAGACGATGTTCATCACCGACCGCGAGGCCACCTCGACCGGGGCCCGGTAGAAGTCCTTGAGCCGATCGAGCGCGCCGTAGAGGAGCTCAGCCTTCGTCCGGTTGCGCCGCTCCATGCCCGCGAGCCCGCCTTCGGCCTCGATCCACTCGAGCACGTTGCGCACCAGGTAGATCGCGAGCGTCGGGGGCGTGTTGTAGAGCGACTCGTTCTCGGCGTGGACCTGGTAGCGGAAGATCTTCGGCAGGTCCTTGCGGCCGCGCGCGAGGAACGCCTTCTTCGCCACCACCACCACCACGCCCGACGGCCCCAGGTTCTTCTGCGCCCCGGCGTAGACGAGGTCGAAGCGCGACACGTCGAGCGGCCGCCACAGGAAGTCGGAGCTCATGTCGCAGACGTGCGGCACCGCGCCCGAGTCAGGCAGCGCGTGGAACTGCGTGCCGTAGATGGTGTTGTTCGACGTCGAGTGCACGTAGGCCGCGTCGGGGTCGAGCTGCAGCTCGGCCTGCGTCGGCACGCGGGTGTACTGGCCGTCGGGCTGCTTCGTGGAGCCGACCGGCCGCACCTCGCCCAGCAGCTTCGCCTCCTCGAGGGCCTTCTCGCTCCACACGCCGGTCATCACGTAGTCGGCGCGCTTGCCCGCGGGCAGGAAGTTCATCGGCACCAGCGCGAACTGCGTCGACGCGCCGCCCTGCATGAAGAGCACGGTGTGCGTCTCGGGGATGCCGAGGAGCCGCGTGAGGCGCGCGACGGCGTCGCGGTGCACGGCCTCGTAGGGCTTGTCGCGGTGCGACTGCTCCATGATCGACATGCCGGTGCCGGCGTAGTCGAGCAGCTCGTCGCGGGCCTTCTCGAGCGCAGGGAGCGGGAGCCCCGCGGGGCCGGCACTGAAGTTGATGACGCGCATGTCGGGTCTCCTCGGAGTCGGATCAGCGGCCCAGCTCATACAACGGGCCGTCGGTGCCCTGCCCTGGCCACAAGGTGAGATCGCGCGGCTCGCGCAGGAGCAGGCCCACCGCCAGCGCCTGCACGGCCGCGAGGTGCTCGAAGAAGGCCAGCGGCCCCGGCAGCGTCGCCGGCAGGCGCACCAGCGGCTGCGTCGGCCGCGCCATGCTGGCGAAGCGCTCCATCACGCCCGGGGCGTCGTCGGGGCGCTCGAGGAGCACCCACGGGCCCGCCTGCTCGAAGCGCTGCTGCCACGGCCCGTGCGCCACCTGCAGGGCGTCCCACGTCGGCGGCGGCTCGACCCAGAGGGTCTCCATCCACGTCCAGGCGAGGAGTTCGAGCGCGCGCACGTACCAGCCGGTGGCCACCAGCGGCGCGCGCAGGTGCCCGGCGGGCCACGCCTTCGCCAGCTCGAAGCCGCGGGCCACCGCTCCCTCCACGGCCCCCGGCACGGCCTCGAGGCCAGTCACGCCACCCAGGCGGGCGAGGGCCAGCGCCTCGGCGGGCGGGCCCATCACGCGCACGAGGAAGCCGCGCTCCTCGGCCGGCGGCAGCGTCGCCACGAGCCCGCCGGCCGCGCGGAAGTCGTCGAGGCGCGGATCGCTCGCGGGCAGCGAGGTGAAGAGGCAGGCCTGATCGAAGTCGTCCACCCGGGCGAGGGCGAGGCGCGCGTTGGGCGAGAGCTCCTGCGACACCATGATCAGCACCTGGCCCTGCAGCTTCACGTCGTCGACGAGGAAGCTCGAGAGCGGCAGCTGCGTCACCCGCACCCGCAGCGCGTGGCGGTAGACCGCCTCGGCGTAGCGCGTCACCGCCTCGGAGGTGCCGATGCCCGTCAGCAGCACGCTGGCGCCGGGGCGCAGCGAGAAAGGCGGCGCCGGCCGCGCCAGCACCTCGGCCAGCACCGCCGGCGTGCGCCGCACGCGCGCCTCGAGTTCCAGCACCGAGGGGTGCATCAGTGCCCCCCTCCCGCCGCGACGATGTGCTTGGCCTGCTTCATGGCGCCAAGGTACGCGAGGAGCGCCGTCACGTCGTCCTCCGTGAGCTGCGGCGACGGCGGCATCGCGGAGACGCGGAAGGCCTGGGGGTCGGCGATCCACGCGCGGAGGAAGGCCTCGTCGCGGTACTCGGTGATGTTTCGCGGCACGTTGAGCTCGGGGCCCACGCGCCCGCCCTGCTGGTTGATGGCGTGGCAGCTCAGGCAGCGCTGCCGGAACAACGAGAAGCCCCGCGCGACCTGCGGCTCGGCGGTGGGCGGCACCACCCGGGGGAAGACGGCCTCGAAGGGCTCCACCGCGATGGCGGCGAGCGCCCATGGGCGCGGGTGCGTCGAGAGGTCCTGCTGGGCGGCGTCCTTCCACACCACGTACCAGGGCCCGGGGTGCGCGCGCTTCGCCCCGATGGGCTCCCAGGGGCCGTCCACGTCGGCGAAGGCGAGGTAGCCGCCGGCCTCGAGCAGCCGCGCGCCGCTGACGGGCACGGTGTAGCCGTCGCTGGCCCGCAGGGTGAACTCCAGCGCGGCGAGCGGCCGCCCCGGGAAGGCGAGCGCGAGCACCGGCGCGAGCGGCAGCGCGTGCCACGACTTGGTCCGCTGGTAGTAGGGGTCGAAGGCCGTCACCCGCTCGGCCGGCACGCGCGCGCGCAGCTCTGACAGGCGCAGCGTGGCGACGTCGGCGCCGTGCTCCGAGAAGTGCAGCGCCGCGGAGTCGTCGCCGCCGCGGTGGGCGCAGCCGACCAGCAGCACCGCCAGGACCCAGGCCCTCATCGCCACGCCTCCTCGGGCGCGCGGAAGGCAGCGAAGAAGAGGAAGAGCCCGTAGTACATCGCGTTGGGCAGAATCCGCAGCCCCAGCGCCCAGGCGTGCCCCTGGAGCAGCAGCACGTCGCAGAGCACCCACAGCGCGTACTGCACGAGGAAGAAGCCCGTGAGCCGGGTCGCGTACCAGCCGAGCGCCGGCGACGCAGCGGAGCGCGAGGGGTAGCGCAGCACGAGCAGCGTCGCCGCCAGCGCCACGAAGAGGACCTCGTAGACGAGGTAGATGTGGCGCTGCTCGGGGAAGAGCCCGGGGGCGAGCGTCAGCGCCACGGCCTGGGCCACCGGCACCACGAGGCTCAGCAGCGCCGCGCGCGAGGCCGCCTTGGCCCAGGAGCCCTCGGCGCGGAAGCGCTCGAGCAGGAAGAAGAAGCGGAAGTCGCCGAGGATGACGAAGGCGATCGACACGTTCCGCGCCAGCAGCCCGCCGGCCGGGAGCGGCGAGAGCGCGCCAGTGAAGAAGGCGTCCACCGCCGTCTCCAGCACCAGCAGCAGCAGCACCAGGCGCAGCGGCGCCCTCGGGAAGCGCCACTGCAGCCGCGCGAGGAGCGAGAGCGAGAAGGCCCACGCGAGGCCCGGGTGGTGGAACGCGCCGTCGTAGAGGAGCTGCCAGTTCACCGACATGGAGGCGGGCGTGTAACCCGAACGCGACGGTTTTGCCCGGCGGCGTGGGGAACATCGGCTACCCTGCGCCCGCTCCGATGTCGGTCCTGGACCAGCTCAGCCGCCGCTGCATCATCGTGACCGGCAAGGGCGGCGTCGGCAAGTCGACGCTCACGGCGGCGCTCGGCCGGGCCTACGCGGCGAAGGGCAAGCGGGTGCTGGTGGCGGAGATCGTGCCCACCGCCGACACGCCCTCCGCGATCCAGGTGGCCCTCGGCGGCACGCCGCCAGCCGAGGAGCCGCAGCTCGTCGCCGAGCGCCTGTGGGCCGCGCTGTTGACGCCCACCATCGGCCACCACCGCTTCCTCCAGGACGCCCTGCCCCTCAAGGTGCTCGCCGACACCGCGATGAGGAGCCAGGGGCTGCGCAAGTTCCTCATGGCCTCGCCGGGCCTCTCGGACATGGGCGTGATGTACCGGATGCTGGACCTGATGAAGCGCACCTACACCGCCGGCGCGCCGCTCTACGAGGTGTGCATCATCGACTCGCCGGCGACGGGCCACGCGCTCGCGCTCGCGCAGATCCCCGAGTTCGTCACGCGCATCGTCCCCGGCGGGCCCATGCTCAAGGCCGCGCACGACGGCCTCAAGGTGCTGACGGACCCAGCCATCACCGGCGTGGTGATCGTCACGCTCCCCGAGACGCTGCCGGTCACCGAGGCCCTCGAGCTCGAGAAGGGCATGGGCCGGCACCGGCTCCCGGTGAGCGCCATCGTCGTCAACCGCGTGCCAGCGGACCCCTTCAGCGCCGAGGAGCGCGCGGCCATCGAGGCCTCCGTGCCCCTCACCGTCTTCGGCACCCGCGAGATGCGCCGCATCGAGCGCGCCAAGTCCGCCCTCGCGCACCTGCGGGCGCAGCGCCCCGACATGGTGGTGCTCAGCGAGGTGCCGGGCTCGGGCACCACGGCCACCGGCCACCTCATCGCGCAGCTGGGCTGATCAGGCCAGGCCGGCCAACCGCTCGCTCGCGGCCCACAGGCGCGCGGCCACCTCGTCGTCCTGCGCCTGCCGCGACGGGGCCCGGGCCTGTGACTTGACGAAGTACTTGCCGGTGACGCCCTCGACGTCGGGCGACGAGGCCAGGAAGACGCTCGTGCGCGCGCCCTCCTGCACCGAGATGCCGAAGGCCGACATGAAGGCACCGCCCACGGCGCCCATGACGCCGGGCTTGGCCATGAAGTCCGAGGCCACCATGCCCGGGTGCAGCGCGTTGGCGGTGACGCCCGTGCCCGCCAGGCGCCGGCTCAGCTCGCGGGTGAAGAGGATGTTCATCAGCTTGCTGCGCCCGTAGATCTTGAAGCTCGAGTACCCCTTCTGCGCCTGGAGATCGTCGAGATCGAGGCGCATGCCCTTGTGCGCGTCAGACGAGACGTTCACCACGCGCGACGGCGCGCCCCGCCCGAGCGCGGGCCGCAGCAGGTGCGTGAGGAGGAAGGGGCCCAGGTGGTTCATCGCGAAGGTGCGCTCGAGGCCCTCGCTCGTCAGCTCGCGCCGCAGGTTGATGGCGCCCACGTTGTTCACCAGCACGTGCAGCGCCGGGTACCGGTCGAGCACCTCGGCCGCGAGGCGGCGGACCTCCGCCATCAGCGAGAGGTCGGCGAGGAGGTGCTCGACCCAGGGGTTGCCACTGGCGGCCTGGAGCTCGTCCACCACCGCCTTCGTCTTCGCGGCGTTGCGGCCGACGATGACGACCTTGGCGCCCAGGCGCGCCAGGCCCAGGGCGGTCTCCTTGCCGATGCCCGCCGTCGCGCCCGACACCAGCGCCGTCTTGCCCTTCAGGAGCGTCATGGGCGCCACGCCTACGGCGGCGGGCCGCGAAGCGCAACGAGCGTTCGCGCCCAAACGCACCGACGCGCCCGGTATGCTGCGCGCCCCATGACGCACCCTGCCCTCGCCGAGCTGGTCGCCACCCGCCGCGTCATCGTGTGCTGCGGCGCGGGCGGCGTAGGCAAGACGACCACCTCGGCGGCGCTCGCGCTCGCGGCCGCGCGCATGGGCCGGCGGGTGCTGGTGCTGACCATCGACCCGGCGCGGCGCCTCGCGCAGGCCATGGGCCTGTCGGAGCACATGCGCGAGCCGGCGCCGGTGTCGAAGGAGCGGCTGCTCGAGGCCGGCGTCACCACCGGCACCCTCGACGCGTGGATGCTGAACCCCGGCGTGGTGTTCGAGAACATCGTGCGGCGCATGTCGCCCACGCCCGAGCAGGCCGAGCGCGTGCTCGCCAGCCGGCTCTACCAAGTGCTCTCGGAGCTCATCTCGAGCATGCAGGAGTACACCGCGGCCGAGGCGCTCTACGAGCTGTCCTCGAGCGGTAAGTACGACCTCGTGGTGCTCGACACGCCGCCCGCGCGCAACGCCCTCGACTTCCTCGAGGCGCCGGGGAAGCTGGCCAAGTTCCTCGACGAGCGCATCCTCGGGCTGTTCCTCCCCTCGAAGTCGAAGGGGCTCTTCAAGCGGGCCACGGAGCTCATCGCCACGGTGCTCTCGAAGATCTTCGGGGCCGAGTTCTTCGCCGAGCTCCAGGAGTTCATGGGCGCCATGAGCGGCATGTTCGGGCCGATGCGCTCGCACGCGGAGGGCGTGCGCAAGCTGCTCACCTCGGGCGACGCCACGTTCCTCCTCGTCACCAGCCCCGACCAGGCGGCCCTGGCCGACGCGCGCTACTTCCGCGATCGCATCAAGCAGATGGGCCTGCCCTTCGCGGGCTTCATCTTGAACCGCAGCTGGGTGCGCACCGACGGCTTCGTCGACCCCGACTCGCTGACCCTCGAGCCCTCGCCGCCGCTGGTCTCGGGGCTCGAGAAGCTCAAGGTGCTCGCGCGCGTGGAGCTCGACCGCGTGGCCCGCGACACGCAGCTCCTCGCGCAGCTCCAGGCGGAGGTGCCCGTGACGGCCTTCGCCATCGCGGCCCCGTACCTCGGCGAGGCCATCGAGGACCTGAGGGGCATCGCCGCGCTCGCCCAGGGCATCACCGAAGTTCCCGCGACGGCGTGACTTCGTCGTAGGGTGCGCGCCATGCCACTTCAGATCGAAGACCTGCAGTTGGGCACCGGCGCGGAAGCCAAGCCGGGCCAGAGCGTCACCGTGCACTACACGGGCACCCTCACCAACGGGAGCAAGTTCGACTCGAGCCGCGACCGCAACCGACCCTTCGACTTCCAGCTCGGCGCCGGCATGGTGATCAAGGGGTGGGACCAGGGCGTGGCCGGCATGAAGGTCGGCGGCCGCCGGAAGCTGACCATTCCCCCCGAGCTCGGCTACGGGGCCGGGGGCTACCCGCCCGTCATCCCGCCCAACTCGACCCTCATCTTCGACATCGAGCTGATCGAGGTCGGCTGACGGCCCCGGGCGAGCGCCCCATGAACGAGAACGCGCTCAACGCCAACGTCGGCCACCGGCTGCGCACGCTGCGGCTGTCGAAGAACGTCAAGCAGGCCGACGCCGCGCGCGATCTCGGCGTCAGCCCCGCGTACCTGAACCTCATCGAGAAGGGCAAGCGCGTCACCCCCTTCCCGCTCCTGTGGAAGGCGCTGCGCCTCTTCCAGGTCGACCCCGAGGCCTTCATGGCCGAGCTGGGCGAGGGCCGGGTCGACGAGGGCCTCGCGAAGCTGCTCGACGAGCCGCTGCTCAAGACGCTCAACCTCGACCCCGAGTCGCTCAAGTCGCTCTCGGCCGAGCCCAAGCTGGCCGGCACGGTGGCGGCGCTGTTCAACCTCTACAAGAACACGCGCACGCAGCTCGAGAACGTGATGGCCCAGCTCTCGAGCGAGGACCGGGCGCGGGCGCAGGGGGCGCAGGGCGAGGCGCGCCTCGACTACTCGCCCTTCGACGAGGTGTCGGACTTCCTCGAGGCGCAGCAGAACTACTTCCCCGAGCTCGAGGAGGAGGCCGCGGCCCTGCGCGCCGACGTCGGCGCCGAGCGCATCGTCAGCTCGGGCCAGCTCGTCAAGATGCTCGAGTCGCGCTTCGGCTTCGCCACGCGCTTCGCCGAGGCCCCCAGCGGGAGCTCGGTGGTGCGCCGCCTCGATCTCGAGAAGCAGGTGCTCGAGCTGTCGCCGGCGCTGACGGAGCAGCCGCTCAAGTTCCAGCTCGCGGCCACGCTGGGGCTGCTCGCCCTCGACCGCACCCGCCTGGTGGACCGCATCGTGACGGGGCGCACGCGGCACGCCGAGACGCCGCGGCTCATCAAGGTGAACCTCTCGAACTACTTCGCGGGCGCGCTGATGCTGCCCTACGACGACTTCTTCCGGGAGGTGCAGCGCACGCGCTACGACATCGAGCTGCTCTCGTCGATCTTCGGGGTCACCTACGAGACGGTCGCGCACCGCGTGTGCAACCTCGCCGACCCCAAGCGCCGCGGGCTGCCGTTCCACTTCATCCGCACCGACATCGCCGGCAACATCAGCAAGCGCTACTCGGGCACCGGCATCACCTTCGCCTCGGCCGGGAGCTGCGGCAAGTGGGCGGTGCACCTGGCCTTCCTGAACCCCTCGCAGCTCACGCGGCAGTACTCGGCGATGCCCGACGGCACGACGTACTTCGACTTCGCCAAGGTGCAGCTCCACCCGATGGAGGGCAGCATCGTGCGCGGCACGGCCTACTCCATCGGCCTGGGCACCCACGCCGAGAACGCGAAGCACCTGGCCTACGGGCTGCCGGCGGTGGACCTCAAGCGCGACGCGGTGCCCATCGGCGTGTCGTGCCGCTTCTGCGAGCGCACCGACTGCAACCAGCGCTCGGCGGCGAGCTACCGCTTCGCCTTCTCGTTCGACGAGTACACCAAGAAGGACTGCTTCTTCTCGCCGCTCGTGCAGAGCGATCGCACGGAGAGGAAGAAGCGATGAGGCAGCCCTGGCCGATGGCGCTCTCGCTGCTCGCCGGCTGCGCGCTGCAGAGCTGGTCGCTGCCGCAGCCGAGCTTCACCACCCAGCAGCCGGCCGACGCCTTCGCCCGCATGGTGGAGGCCACGAAGGCCCACTGCGGCGGCGTGCGGAACGTCAACGACGAGGCCGGCGTGGTGGTGGGCCCCTGGCAGGCGTGGAACACCGCGCAGGGCCTGGTGCTGACGCAGTGCCTCGTGTCGCTCATGCGCGGCGACGAGGCCACGCGGGAGGTGCGGGTGACCTTCGCCGCCCGCCAGTGCCCGCTCTCGAGCATGGACGACCTCGAGGCCCTGGCGCCCACCTGCGAGCGGACCGAGCTCGTGCCGGAGCAGGTAGCCAACGGGCTCCAGCGCACGGTGGAGCAGCTCCGGGCGGACATCGCGCGTTGACTTTCGGTCGGCCGGCGCGCCTCAATGCGCCCGCCATGACGCTCCGCTCCGTCGCCGTGACCCTCGCCAGCCTGCTGTTCGCCTGCGGCCAGACGCCTGGCCCGCTGCAGATCGAGCCCAACGCCGAGCTCGCGCCGCCCACCGTGCGCGCGACGCCGCCGGCCGGGCCCTTCAACGGCGAGCTCACCATCACCTTCGAGGCGAGCCGCCCGGCCACCATCTACCTGAGCACCGACGGCAGCGACCCGCGCACCTCGTCGGTGGGCCGCCTGCAGGGGGAGTCGCCCTTCACGCTCACCGTGTCGGCCACCACCACCGTGAAGTATTTCGCCTCGGTGAAGGGCAAGGACGGCGAGCTGGTCGAGGGCACCTGGACGCGCGCCGGCGGGCCCAGGGGCACCATCTCGGGCGTGGTGGTGGTGGGCGGCTTCGCGGTGGGCAAGGAGGTGGGCCTGTTCCGCAACACCACCCTGGAGCGGCTCGGCACGCCGACCATGCGCACCGAGCTGCCCTTCTCGTTCACCGGGCTGCGCTCGGGCACCCACCGGCTCACGGCGATCTCCGATCGCAACGACGACGGGCAGCTCGTGCCCTTCCTCGACTTCCAGTCCGACACCACCACCATCGAGCTCGATCTCGAGGACCCGTACAAGGCGGGCCCCGAGAACGTGCGCATCTACCTGGGCGCCTCGGGCACGGGCCTGGGCACGCTGCGCGGCACCATCACCCTGCCGAAGCCGCCGGCGCTGCAGACGCTGCAGATCTCGGTGCTCGACCCGTCGGCGCTCACCGGGGGCCTCGACCCGATGGCGCTGCTCCAGCAGCTCCAGGGGGGCTACCGCATCCTCACCACGCCCGGCGAGTCGGAGTACCCCTACGTCATCACCGATCTCATGCCCGGCCGCGTGACGCCGGTGCCCTCGCTGCTGGGCTTCGGCAACGGCGGCGTGGCGCTCAACCTGCTGGCCAACCCGCTGCGCCCCGTCACCATCGTGGCCGACGAGGAGACCATCGCCGACTACGCCTTCGGGCCGGTGACGCTCTCAGGCGACCTCGCGCTGGGGCCCATGAGCGCGCCGGGCGGCCCGCTCGGCTTCGGCATCGTGGCCGCGCGCATCGTGTCCATCACCGACGGCATCCAGGCGGTGCTGATGCCGGTGCTCTTCACGCAGGACTCCACGACCAACACCGCGCGGGCGACCTACTCCGGCGCGGCGCTCAAGGGGAACTCGACGGTGTCCTTGCGCGTGTTCACCAACGCCAACATGGCCAACCCCATCGGCGACGCGCTGCAGTGGGTGATCAACCCCTTCTCGTCGACGCCCGCCCACGCGACGGTGATGACCCAGCAGGCCGACGTGGTGAAGGACCTCGCGCTGCCCTGAGGTGGCTCAGGCGGCCTGCGCGGCGAGCACGTCGGCCGGCGCCCCCTCGGGGCACAGCTCGAAGAACTTGTGCCGGGAGCGCGCGGTGAAGCTGTTGCGGCGGATCATGCTGCCCAGCAGCGAGAGCACCTCGCGCGCGCTCTCGATGCCGCGGTCGACCGTGGCGAAGACGTCGACTCCCGGGCCCCGGTAGAGCTCCTGCATCGACAGGTGCGCGCCCGGGAGAGCCCGGAGGCGCCCCAGCGGCGAGCCCAGCGCGAGCGAGAAGAGGTAGAGCCCCCGCATCCACCCGTCGACCTCGAGCTTCGTCGGCGCCTCACCGATGGCGTCGAGCGACGACACGCGCATGAGCTCGTAGAAGCCGCGGCCGATGCCCCGGGCGCTGCTCGCCTTGCGGATCTGCAGCTTTCCGCGCACCGCGGGGGTGCCCACCAGCGGGCTCCCGTGGAGGTCCTGCATGTAGAAGAGCGACTGCGTCCACTCGATGCGCGAGCGGGCCGCGGCCTCGGGCTCGCCCTGGCGCCGGTGCGTGAGGAGCAGCTGCTGCACCACCGGCTCGAGCGCCCGCGACACGCACAGCTGCGTGAAGTAGCCCGCCACCGAGGCCAGCCCCGGCTCCACGCCCACCAGCGCGCCGTTCGACACCAGCTCGGCCGCCTTGAGCCCGAAGTGCACCGGCGCCCGCGCGGTCATCAGCTGCGTGTAGCGCGGCGGCGAGCCCCGCGAGAACCACGCCTCCAGGCCCGAGCTCCACCCGCCGAAGCGCGGTAGCTCGGGCAGGGCCGCGCCAAAGCGCGCGTACTCCAGGTCTTCGCCCAGGGCCTTCGTGAACTCCGCCGGGAGCGCGTTGACGTGGGCCGCCAGGCGCTCGACCGCGGTGAGGTGCGTCAGGAGGGCAGACATACGGCTCGTGCCACCATACCCGGTTCGCCTCTCCGCGGCGGCGGAACCTTTGTGGTTCCCCTTCGCACACGCTTGGCTACATTTCGCCCCGCGTAATTCCCCGCTGAAGGAGTCGCCCCACCATGAATTTCTCGTTCGCTGCCGCCGACGCCTCCAAGGTCCGCGCGGATGTGCTGGTCTTCCCCCTCTTCGACACGGATCTCACCGACAAGAAGAACCCGCCGAAGGCGCTCGTGCGCGCGGACAAGCGGACGCGCAACCTCCTCTTCAAGACGGCCGCGCTCGAGGGCTTCAAGGGCAAGGCCGACCAGACCTTCGTCTTTCAGGCCCAGGGCAAGCTGCCGGCGAAGTACGTGGTGCTGGTGGGCCTGGGCTCGCGCACGAAGTTCACCACCGAGCTGCTCCGCCTCGCCGCCGGCCGCGCCGTCAAGGCCGCCGGCAAGCTCAAGGCGAAGCAGCTGGCGGTGCAGCTCCCCGTGGTGCGCGAGTTCGACCAGGGCGTGAAGGCCGTGGTCGAGGGCCTCGTGCTCGGCAGCTACCGCTACGATCGCTGGAAGACGCAGCACAAGGACGACAAGAGCGCCCCCAAGGTCGACAAGGTGCAGCTGCTGCTCCCCGAGGGCGTGAAGAAGGACAAGAGCCAGGACGAGCTCGCCGCCGTCGCCCGCCTCGTGGGCCAGGCGACCAACTGGGCGCGCAACCTCGTCAACGAGCCCCCGGCCACCATGACGCCCGTGCTCCTCACCGAGCAGGCCCGGCTGATGGCCAAGGAGGTCGGCCTCAACGTCGCCATCCACGATCGCAAGAAGATCGAGGAGCTCAAGATGGGCCTGTTCCTTGCCGTCGCGAAGGGCAGCGTCGAGGAGCCGCGCCTGGTGCAGCTCTCGTACATTCCCCGCGACGAGGCGGCGGCGAAGCAGCCCCCCGTGTGCCTGGTGGGCAAGGCCATCACCTTCGACTCGGGCGGCCTCTCGCTCAAGCCGTCCGACGCGATGATCGACATGAAGACCGACATGGCCGGCTCGGCCGCGGTGCTCGGCGCGATGAAGGTCATCGCGAAGCTGGCCCCGCCCTTCCCCGTGCACGCCTTCTTCGGCGCCTGCGAGAACATGCCCTCGGGCCACGCCTACCGGCTGGGCGACGTGCTCGTCTCCCGCCAGGGCAAGACGGTCGAGGTCACCAACACCGACGCCGAGGGGCGCCTGGTGCTCGCCGACGTGCTCCACTACGCCAACGAGCTCAAGCCGGCGGTGCTCATCGACCTCGCGACGCTCACCGGCGCCTGCATGGTCGCCCTCGGCCACCACCTCGCCGGCGCCATGAGCGACGACGACCAGCTCTTCTACGACGTCTCGGAGTCGGCCCGCTCGGCCGGCGAAGAGCTCTGGCGGCTGCCGCTGACCGAGCACCTCAAGGACGTGCTCAAGAGCGAGATCGCCGACCTCAAGAACGCCGGCGATCGCCTCGGCGGCGCCATCAGCGCGGGCCTCTTCTTGAAGGAGTTCGTCGGCCAGACCCCCTGGCTGCACCTCGACATCGCCGGGCCGTCGCAGAGCCCCAAGGAGCGCGGCTATTACAACAAGGGCGCCACCGGCTACGGCGTGCGCACCCTCGTCGAGTTCGTGCGCCGCCGCGCGCAGCACCTCGCGGCCGCGGCCCAGGCCTGACGCAGCCGCCGTGACCGCCGACGCCGCGGGCTCCCCTCGAAGGAGCGCGCGGCGTCGAGTCGTCTTCGACGAGGCGTTTTTCAGCGCGCGGCGTCGAGGCGCTTCTTCGTCAGCTCGAGGTAGGTCGGGTCCATGTCGATGCCGACGAAGCGGCGGCCCTTCGACACGGCCGAGAGCCCCGTGGTGCCGCTGCCGCAGAACGGGTCGAGCACCAGCGCGTCGTCGTCGGTGCAGGCGTCGACGATGCGATCGAGCAGCGCGATGGGCTTCTGGGTGGGGTGCCTGCCGTGGGCCTTCTCGCTGGGCTTGGGCGTGGTCATCGACCACAGGCGGCCCTGGCCGTCGGCGGTGAGCTCCTCGTCGCCCGTCTTCGGCAGCGCCCAGACGTCGCGCATCTGCTTGCCGCCGTTGGCCTGCTTCATGTCCTGGTAGTTGAAGCGGTGCTGCAGCTTGCCCTTGTTGCCCGGCGAGGCCCACACCAGCAGCTCGGTGGAGTGCGTGAAGTAGCGGCACGCGAGGTGCGGCGAGGCGTTGGGCTTGTACCAGGTGACGGTGTTGAGCAGCTTGTAGCCGAGCTGCTGCATGGCGAAGCCCACCGAGAAGATGACGTGCTGCGTGCCCGACACCCAGATGGTGCCCGAGGGCTTGAGCACCCGCTGGCAGGCCTTGAGCCAGGCGCTGGTGAAGTCGTGGTCGCTCGCCAGCCCGTGGCTCTGGTCCCAGTCGCCCTTCTTCACCGGCGCGCGCTTGCCGCCCTGGCAGGTGTAGCCGCCGTTCGAGAGGAAGTACGGCGGGTCGGCGAAGATGAGGTCGAAGGTCTGGTCTTCGAACTGATCGAGCAGCGCGAGCGAGTCGCCCCGGTACAGGACGTAGTCGCGGGTGCGAGCGTAGACGTGGTCAGAAAGCTCCGCCGTCGCGCGGGGCCGCGCGATCGAGTTGGTCGAAGACATCACTCCTCCGGGGTTCCGTGAATGCCGCCGCTACAGGCAGCAACGGCACGCTACGTGAGGATCGATCGGTCGCAAGTTTTCGGCTGCGCGAAGACGCTCAGGCCGCGGCTTGCGCGAAGGTCTCGTAGAGGCTGACGCCCTCGGGCGCGCGCGGCTTGCCCTCTTCCCGCGCCAGCGCGCGGTCGAGCGAGAGCAGCGCGATCTCCTGCTGCGCGTCGCTGGGCGGCTGGGTGGTGATGGTCTGCAGCCAGATGCCCGGGCGCGTGAGCGCCGTGATGAAGGCGGGGCACGAGTCCTTCGCGCTCCAGCGCTGGAGCTCGTAGGCGAGGCCCGCGATGGGGAAGGCCATCGGCACCTTGATGAAGACCATCAGGAGCTGGTTGACGAGCTCGTTGTCGTGCAGGCGCGGCACGAAGGGCAGCAGCACCACGTGCAGCAGCACCGCCACGCCCACCACGATGAAGAGGAAGCTCGTGCCGCAGCGCGGGTGCCGGGTGGTGAAGGGCCGCGCGCTCTCCACCGTGAGCGGCAGGTGCGCCTCGTAGGCCCAGATCGCCTTGTGCTCGGCCCCGTGGTACCGGAAGAGCACCGCCGCGTCGTCCGTCTTCGAGAGCACCCAGATGTACCCGACGAGGATGGCCACGCGGAACACCCCGTCGACGAGGTGGAAGGCGAAGCTCGTGGTGTCGAAGGACGGGCCCACGGCCTTGCCCACCAGCCACGTGAGCAGGTGCGGCAGGCCGATGAAGAAGAGCACCATCATCACCGTGGCCAGGCCCAGCATGAGGTCGGCGCCGGTGGTGCTCTCCTTCCTGGGGCCAGGCCCGCTCGCGCCGCCGGGCGAGGGGTCGCCGTCGGCCCCGGCCACCACCGCCGAGAGGAGGAAGGCCAGGAACGCCGAGGCGCTGACGCCCTTCTTCTTGCCGCCGCCCTGCTCCTCCGGCGGCAGCCCGTGATCGCCCGAGAACTTGAGCGCCGAGAAGCCGTTGTGGAGCGACTCAGCCAGCACCAGCGCGCCGCGGAACACCGGCCAGCGCAGAAAGCCCAGCTTCGGCAAGAGCTGATGCCAGGCCTGCTCGCGAATGGCGATGCCGCCGACGTGGCGCCGCACCGCCACCACGAAGGAGCGGGGGCTGCGCATCATCACGCCTTCGATGACGGCCTGGCCGCCGATGTAGGGCTGCCGGGGGCCGGCCTGGTTCGCGCTCATTGGACAGGGCCCTAACACGAAGGCCGACGGAGACATGCTCCGCCGGCCCTGGGTGTTCGACGAGGTGAGGTGAGGCGGGGCGTCAGGCCTTGGTGGGGGCCGCGCCCTTCACCTTCGTGTCGTACTTCTTCTTGAAGCGGTCGATGCGGCCCTGCGTGTCGATGAGCTTGTACTTGCCCGTGAAGAAGGGGTGGCAGTTGGAGCAGATTTCAACCGAGAACGAGCCGCGGGTGGAGCGGGTCTCGATCGTGTTGCCACACGCGCAGTGGATGCGGGCGGCCGGGTACACGGGGTGCATATCGGGCTTCATGGTGACGACCTTTCAAGGCGCCTTGCCCCGGGGCTATCCCGGAGGAGTGGCGGGAGGCGCGTCATAACCACGAAGTCGCCGGGCTGGCAACCTCCTGGGGCCCGCGGCCCCTCAGCGCTCCGAGAGCGCCGCCAGCCTGAACTGCGCGGCCTGCGCGATGGCCTCGTTGCTGCGCGGCAGGTCGGGGAAGTGCCCGACCAGCTCGTGTCGCGGCTGGCGACGCTGGCTGATGGCGTTGCGGTAGGCACGCCGCGCGGCCTCGGCGTCGCCCCGCCGCTCCTGCACCTGCCCCAGCAGGTAGTGGCCCACCCCCAGCGTGGGCTCGAGGAAGAGCACCCGCGTCAGCTCCTGCTTCGCCTCCTCGAAGGCGCCGGCCTGCATGGCGGCGAGCGAGAGGTAGAGCCGCGCCTCCACGCACAGCGGCTCCCGCGCGAGCGCCGCCTGGTACACCTCGCGCGCCTCGTCGAGGTTTCCCATGAGGGCGTGCACGTTGCCCAGCGTCAGCCGCGCCGCGAGGTCCTCCGGCTCGTCGTCGGACAGGGCGCGCGCCGCCCGCAGCGCCTTCGGGAAGTCGCCGCGCTCGATGGCGTCCACCACCGCCGCCAGGCGCTCGACGGGCGTGTGCGCGGAGACCTCGCCTGGCGGTGGCGCCGAGGGCAACGTGGCCGGGAGCACCGGGGCGGACGGCCGGGGCACCGGGCGCACCGCCGCCTGCCGCTTGAGCTCCCGGAGCACCGTCTCGACGTCGGTGGCCGAGCGGTGCGGCGCGGGCGCGGAGGGCCTCGGCGGCGGCCACCTCGAGTCAGCCCGCCGCGCGCCCCCCACTGGCCGCTGGTAGGCGAAGGTGCCGCCGACCTCGACCATCTCGAAGCGGGTGCTCGTCTTGAACAGGCTCTCGGAGTACCCCAGGAAGAGCCAGCCCCCGGGCCGGAGGGCCTCGAAGAAGCGCTCCATCACCCCGATGATGGTGGGCTGATCGAAGTAGATGATGACGTTGCGGCAGAAGATGACGTTGAGCGAGCGCGCCGTCACCTGCGGCCACACCGGCGCGGCGAGGTTCTGACCCTCGAAGCGGATCAGCGCCCGCACCGCCCCCGTCACCTCGTAGCCGCCCTCCACGGGGCTGAAGAACCGCTGGAGCCGCTCCTCCGAGACGCCGACCAGCCGCCGCGCCGGGAAGACGGCCCGCGCCGCCGACTCGGTCGCCGCGGGGTTCAGGTCCGTGGCCCAGATGTCCACCGTCTGGGGCGTGCCGCCCTTCTCCAGGGCCACCATCGAGAGCGAATACGGCTCCTCCCCCGTGGCGCAGCCGGCCGACCACAGGCGCGCCTGCCGCCCCTCGCGCCGGGCCTCCTCCAGCACCGTGGGGAACACCGTGCGCTCGAAGGCGAGGAACTGGCGGGTGTCGCGGAAGAACTCCGTCTTGCCCACCGTGACGAGGGGAATGAGGGCGCGCAGCTCCTGCTCGCCGGCCCGTTGGCGGAGCCGCCCCACGTACTCCGCCGCGTCGCTGATGCCGAGCGCCGGGAGCCGCGCCTGGAGCGCCAGGCGCAGGCCGTAGTAGCCGTCGGGGGTGATCTTCAGCCCGGCCCGCTCCAGCAGGAGCGCGGCGAGCTGCTCGAGCGCGGCCCGCTCGATGGTGAGCAGCTCGCTCATGTCACCCACTCCACGAGCTGCGCGCCGATGGCCTCGAGCGGCAGCACCTTCTCGGCGGCGCCGAGGGCCACCGCCTCGCCGGGCATGCCGAAGACGACGCTGGTTGCCTCGTCCTGGGCCAGGGTGTGCCCGCCCTGCTCGCGGATCGCCTTGAGCCCCGCCGCGCCGTCGCGGCCCATGCCCGTGAGCACCACGCCCACCGCGCGCCGCCCGAAGGCGTGGGCGACGCTGCGCAGGAGCACGTCGCACGACGGCCGGAAGCCCCCCACCGGCGCCCCGTCGTCGAGCCGGAGCGCGCCCGAGGGCTGCACCAGCAGGTGGAGGTGGGCCGGAGAGACGAAGACCTCGCCCTTCACCAGCCGCTGGCCCTCGCGCGCCTCGTGCACGCGGTGGCCCGTCTCGGCCGCCAGCCAGCGCGCCAGGTCGTCGGAGAAGCCCGGCGAGATGTGCTGCACCACCACCACCGGCGCGGGGAAGTCGGGCGGCAGATCGCCCAGCACCTCCACCAGCGCCCGCGGCCCGCCGAGCGACGCGGCGATGGCCACCACCGGGAAGGCTGGGGTCACCGCGGCGAAGCCGGTGGAGGTGCGCCGCTTGCGGCCGCGCGGGTGGCGCACCACCGTCACCCCCGCCAAGAGGACGAGCTGCCGGCGCAGCGCCGTCGCCGCCGCCTCGTCGAGCCGCGCGGGCCACTCCAGCACCTCGAGCGCCCCGGCCTCGAGCAGCCCGAAGGCCACCTGCCGCGCCGCCGCCGACTCCACCAGCAGCACGATGGGCCGCGGGAGGTCGGCCATCACGCGCTCGATCAGCCGCGTGATGGCCGGCGTGGCCCCGTCTACCGCCACGAGCAGCACGTCGGGGGCGCGCGCGCGCACCGCCTCCAGCGCGCCCTCGGGGCTCACCGCCGGGCCGGCCGGCTCAAGCGCCCCCGTCAACACCGGCGCCACGCGCGCCGCCAGCGTGCCCGCGCCGTCGACGAGGAGGACCGAGTGGCTCACGTGAGGCGATCGATGGTGAGCGCGAGGCTCTCGACCCCGAGCTCACCCTTGACGAGGTACGCGTCGGCCCCCGCGTCCAACCCACGCCGCTTGTCTTCAGGGCTCGCCAACGACGAGAGGATCACCACGGGCACGGCCGCGAGGTTCGCCGCCTGCTTGATGCGCCGCGTGAGGGCGAAGCCGTCGAGGCGCGGCATCTGCACGTCGGTGAGGATGAGATCGTACCCGCCCGTCTGCAGCCGGCTCCACCCCTCCTCCCCGTCGTTGGCCTCGTCCACCGTGTGCCCCAGAGCCCGCACCAGCGCGCTCTCGGTGGCCCGCGCGATGGGCGAGTCGTCTACCAGCAGCACGCGCAGCCGCTTGGTCAGCGCCGCGTCGGTCACCGGGCGGGCCAGCTTGCGCACCTCCGACATGATGTCGGGCACGTGCAGCAGCACGGCGATGCGCCCGTCCTCGAGCGCCGCCGAGCCGGCCACGAAGGGCGCGCCCTTCAGGAACTCGCCGCCCACGGGCTTCACGGCCACCTCGCGCTCGTCGACGAAGCCGTCCACCACGAGGGCGGCGAGGTCCTCCCCGTAGCGCACCACCACGCAGGGCGGCCGGTCGAAGCGGGGCCCGCCGTTGAGCCCCAGCAAGGGCCCCAGGGCCACCATGGTCACGGGCCGGTTGCGGTGCATCACGGCGAGGGTGCCCATGATCTCGAGTCGATCATCGGGCCGGAACCGCGCCACCGCCTCCACGTCGGCCGCGGGCATGCCGTACACGTCGTCGCCCAGGCGAATGAGCAGCACCCGCATGAGCGCGAGCGACTGCGGCAGGCGCAGCGAGAAGCTCGACCCGCGCCCGATGCGGCTGCTGATGGCGACGGAGCCGCCGAGCGCCTCGACCTTGCGCTTGACCACGTCCATGCCCACGCCGCGCCCCGACGTCTCGCTGATCTCCTCGCGCGTCGAGAAGCCCGCGCGGAACATCAGCTCCATGGCCTCCCGCTCCGAGAGCGACGCGGCCTGCGACTGGGTCAACACCCGGCGGGCGACGGCGACCTCGCGCAGGCGCTGCGGGTCGATGCCACGCCCGTCGTCCTCCACCTCCACGTGCAGCATGTCGCCGTCGGCCCGCGCCTTGAGCGTCACCCGGCCCGTCTCGCTCTTGCCCAGCGACTCGCGCAGCTCCGGCGACTCGATGCCGTGGTCCACCGCGTTGCGCAGCAGGTGCACGAGCGCGTCGCGCACGTCGGCCACCATGCTGCGATCGACGCCGGCGTTGGTGTTCTCCACCACCAGGTCGATGCGCTTGCCGTGCGTCGTGGCCAGCTCCCGCGCCGCCCGGGGGAAGGCCTCGAAGACCGACGCCAGCGGCACCAGCCGCGCCTCGGCCACGTGATCGGCCAGCTGCGTGAGGTTGCCGTGCAGCGTGTTGAGCCCGTCGGCGTGCGTGCGCACGAAGCGAAACGCGTCGTCGCGCAGCAGGTGGAGGTCGCTCTCGTGGCGCGCGGCCAGCTCTCGCGTCGCCGGCGCCTGGGCCGCCTCGTCGACGACCCGCAGGAGGTTGTCGCCCAGCCTCGAGAAGCGCTCGAAGAGGCCCTGGAGCTCCTCCACGCGCAGGCCCGCCCGGGCGCTCTCGACGAGGAGGTCGCCAGCGAGCAGCCCCAGCGCGTCGAGCGTCTCGACGTTCACGCGGATGGTGCGATCGGCCTGCGGCCCGCGGTCGTCGCCCTGCCGGAGGATCGACGGCGAGCTCGGGCGCACGGGCGGGGGCGGCGCCGTCGGCG
>CAYUZK010000089.1:14689-23289 GCA_964449625.1 uncultured Archangium sp. | reverse complement strand
CTCGGGCGCGCGGCCGAGCGCCAGGAGCGCCTCGGCGCTCAGCGACAGCGTCGGGCCCATGAGCGGGGTGTCGGTGCCGCCGAGCGCCGCGCGCGCCGCGAGCGAGCGATCGGCCCACGCCAGCGCGTCGCGGGGCAGGCTCAGGCGCAGCGCCGGCTCCACCAGCGCCGAGGCCAGGAGGCCGACCTCGGGGTGCGTCGGGCCCCAGCGGCGCTCGGCGTTCACGAGCGCAGCGCGGCCCTCGGTGAGCGCCTCGCGGTCCTTGCCCAGGCGGGTGAGGGCCAGCACCCGGGCACGGTGGTACTCGCCGCGGGCGGTGTGCAGGTCGCCTGGCCGCGCGTCCAGCTCCGGCTTGTGCGCCGCCAGGGCCGCGAGGGCCCCCGCGCCATCGCCGGCGAGCGCGAGCGCGTGGGCGAGGTTGATGCCGGACCAGACCAGGCGCGAGGGGCCCAGCTCGAGCTGCTCGTTGGCCGCGTGCGTCAGCCGCGAGTAGCGCAGCGCCTCGGTGAAGTCGCGGCGCTCCGTGGCGAGCGACGCCAGCTCGTTCCACGAGGTGGCGAGGCCGGGGTGCCCTTCGCCCAGCAGCCGCTCGCGGAGCGCCCGCGACCGCTCGAACTCCTCGCGGGCCCCATCGAGCTCGCCCTGCTCCGTCAGCACCCAGCCGACCGAGGAGCGCAGGCGGGCCACGTCGAGGCTCTCCTGGCCCTGCAGCGTGAGGAAGAGCGCGAGGCTGCGGCGGTAGGCCTCCAGGGCCTCGCGGCGCCGGCCGACCTGCCACTCGGTGTCGCCCAGGCCCTCGGCCAGCCGGGCCTCGACGTCGAGGTCACCGCCCACCCGCTCGAGGATGCCGCCCGCCAGCGCCGCCCAGGTGCGCGCCTCGTCGGTGCGCTCGAGGCGCCAGCCGACGAGCGAGACCAGCTTCGCCAGCACCCGCGCCGCGGCGACGTCGTCGGCGGCCACCTGCGCCGCGCGGGCCGCCCGCCGGAAGGCGTCGTGCGCCGGGGGGAACTGGCGCACCTCCAGCTCGAGGTCGCCCAGCAGCTCCGCCGCGTCGCTCTCGAGGCCCGGCAGGCGCAGCACCGACGCCTGATCGCGCACGCCCGCGAGCCGCAGCCGGGCGTCGTCGAAGTGGCCGGCGGCCAGGAGCGCGCGGCCCTGGGCGAGCTGCTGGCCGAGCTCCGTGGCCTGCGGCGCGAGCTCGGGGGGCGGCTGACGGCGATCCTCGAGCTGCTTGACGTTCGCGCACGCCGCGACGGGCGAGAGCTGGGTGACGGCGCGGGCCGCCGCCACCACGAGCTCGCGATCGGCGCGCCCGAAGGCCTGGGTCAAGGTCGCCACCTCCTCGCGCTTCTGCTCGAGGCAGGCCAGGCGCAGCACGAGCTGCCGCTCCGTCTGCTCGCCGCGCACGCGCGTCGCCTCGCAGGCCTCGGTGCGCCCGGCGACCCAGGCCTCGGCCCAGGCGTCGAGGCCGCGCGCGACGAGCTGAAACGACGAGCGCGCGAAGGGGAGCTCCGTGGCCACGAAGGCGGCCTCGGCGTTGCGCTTCACGGCCCCGTCCCACGCGCCCTCGAGGCGGGCCTCGGCGCCGCGACAGGCGCGCGACTGGCGGCCCGAGCTCCACGCCACCAGGCCCACCGCGAGCGCGACGACGGCCAGGGCCCCGCCGGCCGCCAGCCACCGCCGCCGCGCGACGGCCGGGTCGTGGGCCAGCGCGTCGAGCAGCACGGCCATGGACGGGTGGCGTCGCGCCGGGAGCGAGGCGAGCCCCCGGAGGACGATGGCGCGGAGCCAGGCGGGCACCTCGCTGCCCCGGGGCGGCGGCGGCACCTCGCCGCGGGCGGTGACGACCTCGAGCTCGGGGAGCGACTTGGCGACGAAGGGCCGCTCGCCGTAGAGGGCCTCGTAGAGCGCGACGCAGAAGGCGAACTGGTCCGTCGCAGGCGAGGTCTCGGCGCCGGCGTACTGCTCCGGCGCCATGTACCCGGGGCTGCCCATCATCGCGCCGGCGAGCGTGAGGGGCTCGTCGAGCGACACGGGGCCCGAGCGTGTCACCTCCTCGGTGAAGTCGTCTTCGTCGGCGCGCGCCATGGGGCGCAGGGCGCGGGCGAGGCCGAAGTCGGTGACGCGGGGCCGCCCGTCGTCGCCCACCAGCACGTTGGTGGGCTTGAAGTCGCGGTGCACCAGGCCCGCGTCGTGGGCCGCGACGAGCCCCCGGCCGGCCTGCAGGAAGAGCTGCAGCACCTCGCGCCAGGGGCGTGGCTTGCGCTTGACCCACAGGTCGAGCGTCTCGCCGCGCACCAGCTCCATGACGATGAAGACGCCCTGGCCGAAGGGCCCCGAGTCGTAGATCTGCACCACGTTGGGGTGCGCGAGCTGCGCCATGGCCTGCGCCTCGCGCAGGAGCCGCGCCTGGCCCGCGGTCTCGCTCTGGCCGGCGTCCGCCGTCGAGCGCAGCAGCTTGAGGGCCACGATGCGCTGCAGCTGCGGGTCGTGCGCCGTGTACAGCACGCCCATGCCGCCCTGCCCGAGGCGCTCGAGCACGATGTAGCGGCCGATGAAGGCGCCCGGCCGGAGCAGCTCCGGGTCGGAGTACTCGCCCGAGCCGCGCACGAGCGTGTCGCCGCTGACGGCGTCGCCGTCGAGCGTCACCGCGCACAGCGCGCAGTCGTCTCCCTGGGAGTGCACGCAGGCCACGGACGCGCAAGCGTAGCCGCGCCCGGCTCGGGAGTTGAGCAGAAGACCAAACGCGCCCGATGGGGGAGACTGCCTCCGTCATGGCGACCGCCCGCGCCCAGCCGTCCACCCCCTTCGTCAGCCGCGAGTTCAACGGCGAGGTGCTGCTCGAAGAGCTCGGCGAGCTCCGCGACGCGCAGGTGCCGCAGCGGCTGCTGGTGGATCTCGCGGCCGCGCTCAAGGACCTGCCGGGCGTGCGCGTGTCGGAGGCGGTGCAGCGCCTGGGCTTCCTCGCGGGCAACCGCTTCGCGGGCGCGCCGGCGCTGGCGGGGCTGCTCGTGCGCTGGTCCAAGCGCCTCAAGGCCGAGCCCGACGTGCCGCTGCTGGTCGGCCACTTCGAGCGCCTGGCCTTCACGGCGGCGATGGTGGGCGTGCTGCGCCGGGCGGCCGAGCAGCTCCCGAAGGGGGGCCGCGGGTGAGCCGCGCGGTGTCGGAGGAGACGCAGGCGCAGCTCGACGCCTGGCCGAAGAAGGCGCGGGCCCTCTTCTTCGAGCTGCTGGAGGACGCGGGGAGCGAGCTGCAGCAGGAGCTGCTCGCGCGCGCCGTCGCCGCTGGCCACAGCCCCGCCGAGGTGCACGCCTTCGCCGACGAGCTGCGCGGCCTGGCGGACGACGAGGCCTACGAGGCCTGCACGCTGCACGAGGCGGCGCCGGAGGACTACACGGTGGCGCAGCTGCTCCGCGCCGAGGCCGACCCGCTCTTCGCCTTCGAGCTCAAGGGCGGCACGCTCGACCCCAACGAGGCCGCGGACACCGGGGGCCTCTTCACGCCGCCGCCGCCGCGTCACGCCGAGGCCCGCGACCTCGACGAGGCGCCGCCGCTCGACCCGCTCACCGCCGCCCTCGCGCGCAAGAAGTCGTCGGAGAGCTTCGAGGCCGAGTCGGAGGGCGCCCGCGCCCAGGCGTGGGACTGGAACGCGCTGGGGGGCTCCGCGCCGCCGCCGCCCTCCAGGAGCCAGCCGGTGCCCTCGGGCCCGCGGCTGCTCGAGGGCCTGCTGGGCGAGGCGACGCGCGCCCTGGGGGTGGGGTGGAAGGAGCACGACGTGGACGTCGCCGGTGGGCTCTCGCTGGGCGAGGCGCTGGCCTCGGCGGCGGGCGCGCTGACCCGCGGCATCCCCGTGCCGTGCGCGGTGGGCCCGCGGGCCGGCGAGCACCGGCGCTTCATCCTGCTGCTGCAGCTGAGCACCTCCGGCCGCAACCGCGCCTGGCAGCTCTACGATCCCTTCTCCCGCGAGCTGGTGTGGGCCAACGAGGGCGATCTGCTCTCGAAGGCCGAGCTCCCCTTCGCCAACAAGGCCAATCGCCGGTTGACTCGCATCGTCTTGCCGCAGAGCTTCCGCGCGGCGTTCTGAAGGCTTCACCAAGGAGTGTGCATGAAGGCCCTCATCTTGACCTGCCTCGTCTCGTCGGTGGCGCTCGCCGACGCGGTCGACATCTCCATCACCAACCGGGTGCTCAAGGGCAAGGGGCGGCCGACGGTGCACGTCGCCATCCTCGAGCCCATCGCGGGCTTCAAGCTCAAGCTCGGGCGCGAGGGGGGCAAGGCGCAGGAGTGGAAGGGCGGCGGCAAGCCGGGCGTGACGCGGCACATCGAGCTCGACCACCCCGACGGGCTCGTGCGCTGGCAGGGCGAGCTCTCGGTGAACCTGCCCAACGGGCAGACCAGCAGCATGCCGCTGGAGTTCGAGACGGAGATCGTCGGGCAGGTCACCCTCACCGTCGACAAGGACAAGGACGTCGACATCGCCGGGCGCAAGCTGCGCTTCAGCTTGAACCAGCCCATCGCCAAGGCGCACCTGCGCGTGCTGATGGACACCGGCGCCTCGGTGGTCGACGACGACATCGCCTTCAACGGCGAGCCGGCGGGCACGAAGCTCGAGGTGACCTGGCCCGAGGCGAAGGGGCAGGTGATGCGGGTGGAGCTGCGCGTGTTCGGCACCTCCGGCACCTACACCGGCGTGGAGCTGACCCCCTGGCGCATCGACATTCCCCACGAGGAGGTCAACTTCGCCTCCGGCAAGTGGGACGTGCAGCCGGCCGAGGCGCCGAAGCTCGACTCGAGCCTCAAGCTCATCCAGGAGGCCATCGCGAAGTTCAGCTCGCTGGCGGACATCAAGCTCTACGTCATGGGGCACACCGACTCGGTGGGCTCGAGCGCGTCGAACCGCGCCCTCTCGCTCAACCGCGCGCGCAGCATCGGCGCCTGGTTCCGCGGCCGGGGCGTGCGCATCCCCATCTACGTCGAAGGGCAGGGCGAAGACGCGCTGCTGGTGCAGACGCCCGACGAGACCGACGAGCCGCGCAACCGGCGCGCGGAGTACATCATCTCCGTCGACGAGCCGACGGCGGCGCGCTGGCAGCGCCTGTGAGCGCCGCCCTCAGTCCACCGAGAAGCTCACCGCCGTCGTCTCGCCCGCGCTGACCGACACCCGCTGGGTGATGGTCTTCCGCGGGTGCGCCAGCGTCACCTCGTAGGTGCCTGCCGGCGCCGGCAGGTGCTTGACGCCCGTCACCTCGTACTGCCGGCCCTTGATGGTGACGGTGGCGTAGGGGCTGGCGCGCACGGCGAGCGTGCCCAGGCGGCGGCTGGCGGTGACTGCGCTTTTCTTCGCGACCTCGGCCGGCGGCGCGGGCGCGGCGGGCTCTGGGGCGGGCTCGACGGCCGGCTCGGCGAGCGGCGCCGCGGCGCTCGGAGTGGCCGGCGAGGGAGCCTCGGCCTCACGGGGCGGGGCCGCGTCGAGCGGCGGTGTCGTCGGCTCGGCGGCGCGGTCGGGTGGAGGCTGGACGCCTTCGGTCACCGCGCCGGCCTCGGGACCCAGGCCCGGCAGGAAGACGGCGCCCGCGAGCAGCAGCACCGCCCCGCCCAGCGCGAAGAGGAGCGGGCCGCGCGATCGCGCCGGCAGCGGGCCCGCGAGGGCCGGGTCGGCGGCCAGGCGCTCCGTGAGGGCCCCGCCGGAGTCGGGCGTGGTGGCCTCGGGGAGCGATCGCATCGAGCGGCTCAGCACCACCGAGGGCTCCGTGCTGGCCGGGAGGGGGTCGAAGCGCCGGCTCGCGGGCGCCTGCAGCGCGGGCATCTGCTCGGTCTTCGGCCGCGGCGCGTCGCCGGCGAGGCCGTGGTCCTCGTCGGTCTTTCGCAGCGACGCCGGCACCTCCTGGGCGGGGCGCGGCCCTGCGTCGCGCGCGCGCATCGGCACCGTGGGCGTCACCCGCCGCGGCCCCGGCACCAGCGGCGTCACGGTCATGCTCGCCTCGGCCTCGGCCACCTTCGGTGAGGCCCAGGTGTCACCGTCGAGGAGCGCGTCTTGCTCGGTGCGCGAGGGCGCCGGGCCGGCGGCCGGGGGCTCGACCTCGGCGAGCTCGTCGGCGAAGAGGTGCTGGAGGAAGGCCGCCACGCTGGTGTCCTCCACCGAGCGGGCGCTGCGCAGCACGAAGGTGCCCAGGGCCTTCTCCAGCTCCGCCGCCGTCTGGAAGCGCTCCTCGCGCGGGCGGGCCAGGGCCTTCAAGATGAGCTCCGACAGCTCGGGGGGCACCTCGGGGTTGAGCCGCGAGGGCGGCGGCACGACGCTGTCCTGCACCGCGCGCAGCACCGCGACGTCCGAGTCACCGTCGAAGAGCCGGCCGCCGGTGACGAGCTCCCACAGCACGATGCCCAGGGCGAAGAGGTCGGTGCGCGCGTCGACCGGCTCGCCGCGGGCCTGCTCCGGCGACATGTACGCGAACTTGCCCTTGAGCGCGCCCGGCTGCGTCTGGCCCAGCTGCGCCTTGGCGATGCCGAAGTCCGTCAGCTTCACGGCGCCGTCGAAGGACAGCAGCACGTTGTGGGGCGTCACGTCGCGGTGCACGACGCCCAGGCGCTGGCCGCCGTCGCTCAAGGCGTGGGCGTAGTGGAGGCCACGCGCCACCTGGGCGACGATCTCCGCGGCGAGCGTGGGCGGGAAGGGCACGGCCTGCTCGCGGCAGCGCCTTCGGAGCTCCCACAGCGAGGCGCCGCGCACGTACTCCATGGCGAGGTACCAGGTGTCGCCGTGCTTCCCGAAGTCGAAGATCTGCACCACGTTGGCGTGGTTGAGCCGCGAGGCGAGGCGCGCCTCGTCGATGAACATGCGCACGAACTGGGGATCGGTGGCGAGGAAGGGCCGCACCACCTTGATCACCACGTCCTTGGCGAAGCCCTCGGGGCCGAGCGCGCTGGCGAGGTAGATCTCGGCCATGCCTCCCTCGGCCAGCTTGCGCCTCACGACGTAGCGACCGATCTCACTGCCCGGAGCCAGCATTCCCCTCTCGCGCCTCGCTCTGCTAGGTGGCTTCCCCCAAAGCGTACCCAATGCGGGCGCCCGGGGTGAGCCGAAGGCAGTGGCTCGCGTCGCGCCGCCGCGGTTGGAGGGGAGGGCGAGATGAGCCGAGCGGGGATCCTGGGGGGCATGCTGGTGGCGCTGAGCGCCGGGGCCGCGCCGCGCACGGTGCTGGTGGCAGCGGGTGACTGCCGTGACGCCGCGCTCCTCACCGGCCTGCGTGAGCTGCACCTGGCCGCGGCGAAGGTGCCCGGCGCCGAGCTCCTCGAGGGCGAGGTGGTGCTGGACCTGGTGAGGCCCCGGGCCGGGCGCAGCCTCCAGGACATCGAGCGCCAGGTCGAGTCGGCGAAGGCGCTCCTCTACGGCGGGCAAGACGCCCGCGGCCTCGAGGTCATCGACCGGGCCCTGGCCGACCTGGAGCGCGTCTCGCCCACCGCCGGGCCCTGGCCCACCACCCGCGCGGCCCTCGTGCTCCAGGTGCTCATGTTCAAGAACCTCGAGCGCCCGAAGGAGATGAACGAGGCGCTCCGCCGCATCCTCCGCATCGAGCCTTCGTTCCGCCTCGACCCCGACGCGCACCCGCCCAGCGCCCTGGCGGCCCTCGAGGCGCAGCGGCGCGAGCTGCAGCGGGCGAAGAAGAGCGCGCTCTCGGTGCGCGTGGAGTCTGGCCCGCCGGCCGCGGTCTTCGTCGACGGCGCGCCGCTGGGCGTGACGCCGCTCGAGCTCGCGCTCCCCGCCGGCGGCTACCGCGTGGCGCTGGTGGCCGGCGACGCCGTGTCCTTCCCCCGGCGGGTGGAGCTGCCGCGCGACGCGGCCCTGGGCGTCGACCTCGCCTTCGAGGGCGCGGTGGCCGTGCAGCCGCCGCTGTGCCTCCACGGCGTCAACGACGGGGCGGCGCTCCGGCTGGCGCAGCTCGCCACGGCCGAGTGGGTCATCGTGCTGCGAAACCTCGGCACGCGGGGGAACCCGCCGGACCTCGCTGGCGCCCTCTACGCGGTGGCCACCGGCCGGCAGGAGCGCGCGGGCGCCGTGCAGCCCGAGCGCCTCGAGAGCCTCGCCACCTTCCTCGTCACCGGCCGCGAGCAGCGCGGCGTGGAGCCAGCCGGCACGCCGACGCCGACGCCGGCGCCCGTCGCCGAGGCGCCGCTGGCCCCGGTGGGCGAGGTGGTGCCCTCGGTGTCGCCCACCTTCGACGCGCAGCGCGGCGCCCCCGTCGGAAAGATCGCCAGCGGCGTGCTGCTGGGCGCGGGCGTGCTCACCGGCGTCGCGGGGGCGCTCCTCTACGCGTCAGCGGCGCCCGGCCGCGCGCGCCTCGCCGGGCTCACCGACGCCAACGGGCAGCTCCCCGCCGCGGGCACGAGCGCGCACCGGGAGGCGCTGCAGCTCATGGGCACGCTCGACACCACGCGCGCCGTGTCGTTCAGCCTCGTCGGCGTCGCCGCGGGGGCCGTGGTGGGCGGGGCCCTGGGCCTGTGGCTCTTTCCCGCAGGCGACGTCGCGGTGACCGTGGCGCCGACGCCCGGGGGCGCGGCCGTCTCGTTCAGCGGCGCGCTCTAAGGCTCGGCAGACTCGGCGG
>CAYUZK010000089.1:3690-14589 GCA_964449625.1 uncultured Archangium sp. | reverse complement strand
CGCTTCACTTGGCGAAGATGCGCCGGAAGAGGCCGACGATGCCGTTCTCGTTGGTGGGCTTGAGCTCGTTCACCTTCACCTGCTCCCGCTCGCCGGGGGCGGTCGGCGTCAGCATCTGCTTTTCCTTGAGCGCCTGCTTTCGCTCCGGGTCGAGGGACATGGTGGAGAACTCGTCCTCGCCCTCATAGGAGATCTGCGCGCGGGGGCGCGCGCCGGGCAACGAGGGGGACGAACCAGACGGCATCTTTCCAGCCATGCGCAGGACTGTACGAATGATCTGCGGTCTGCGGCAATCCCGCGGGGGCAAGTGCCCTGAAAGATTGACCCTGCCTGGAGCCCGTGGGAGCTTCCCCGCCGATGTCGGGTCCTTCGAACCAGGCGAGCCGGTGGCTCCTCGCGGCGGTGGCGGCGCTGGCGGCGGCGTGTGGGCCGGTGCAGTCCACCTCGTACCTCATCGACACCGAGACGATGCTCGAGGCGGCGCGCACGGCGCAGGCCGACAAGCTGGCGCCCTACGAGTGGACTTCGGCGAACCTGTACCTCGCCAAGTCGAAAGAAGAGGTCGGCTACTCCGACTTCGAGCAGGCGGTGGACTACGGCCGGAAGGCGGTCGACTTCGCCACGCGCGCGCGCGACGCGGCCCTCAAGGCCGGCCGCAAGCTCGAGGCGGCGCCCACGGAGCCCCCGGTGGTGCCCGCGCCATGACGCTCCGCTCGCTCCTGGTGCTGCTCCTGGTGCTGACCGGCTGCCACAGCGGCCCGCAGATCCGCGCCTCGGGCGACGTGATCAAGACCGACATCGAGCGCGCGCGCCGCTCCAACGCCCTGCGCTGCGCCCCCCGCGAGCTCGCGGCGGCCGAGGCCAACCTCGACTTCGCCATGGGCGAGCTCGACCAGGGCAACTCGGTGCGCGCCTACGAGCACATCATGGACGCCGAGGCGATGGCCAAGAAGGCCGTCGCCCTCTCGCGCGACTGCGCCCCCCGCCAGGTGGTGGTGAAGGAGGCCCCCAAGCTGGTGGTGAAGATCGAGGAGACCGACAAGGACGGCGACACGGTCCTCGACAAGGACGACCAGTGCCCGTCGCTGCCCGGCCCCGTCGAGAACAAGGGCTGCCCGGTGGAGGCGCCGAAGGATCGCGACGGCGACGGCATCCTGGACCCGGTCGACCAGTGCGTGGACCAGCCGGAGGACTTCGACGGCTTCCAGGACGAAGACGGCTGCCCGGACCCCGACAACGACAACGACGGCATCCTCGACGCGGCCGACAAGTGCCCCAACGAGGCGGGCCCCATGCAGAACTTCGGCTGCCCCATCCTCGACAAGGACGGCGACGGCATCAACGACGACCTCGACAAGTGCCCCAACGAGCCCGAGGACAAGGACGGCTTCGAGGACGAAGACGGCTGCCCCGATCTCGACAACGACGCCGACGGCGTGCCCGACGAGCGCGACGACTGCCCCAACGACCCGGGCCCGGCCGACAACAAGGGCTGCCCGCGCAAGTACTCGCTGGTGGCGGTGACCAAGGACCGCATCGAGATCAAGAAGCAGATCAAGTTCGCCACCGGCTCCGCGAAGATCGTCGGCGCTGAGAGCGAGAAGATCCTCGACGAGGTGGCCCAGGCCCTGAAGGACACCCCGCGCATCAAGAAGGTGCGCGTCGAGGGCCACACCGACTCGGTCGGCAACGACGCGTCGAACCTCAGGCTCTCGCAGAACCGCGCCAGCTCGGTGGTGTCTGCCCTCATCAAGCGCGGCATCGACCCGCCGCGCCTCGAGGCCGTCGGCTTCGGCGAGGAGCGCCCCATCGCCTCGAACTCCACGGCGGCCGGCAAGGCCGAGAACCGCCGCACCGAGTTCAACATCGTCGAGCAGTGACGGCCGGCTGCCGGCCCGTCAGGACTTCTTCACGAACTCGCTCTTGAGGGCCATCGCGCCGAAGCCGTCGATGTTGCAGTCGATGTTGTGGTCGCCCTCGACGAGGCGAATGCGCTTCACCTTCGTGCCCACCTTGAGGGCCGAGGTCGCGCCCTTGACCTTCAGGTCCTTCACCAGGGTGACGCTGTCGCCGTCTTGCAGGCGCGTGCCGTAGGCGTCGCGCACCACGAGGCCTGCTTCTTCGGCTGCGTCAGCGGCGGCGGCGCCGGGCGACCACTCGTGGGCGCACTCGGGGCACACCAGCAGCGCGCCGTCTTCGTAGGTGAGGGCCGACTGACACTTCGGGCACGGGGGCAGCTCGTGGCTCACGAGGGGCCCTTACACCCTCGCCGGGGCGCTCAGCTGCGGATCTTGTTCTGCGCGGCGACGCTCGCCAGCTCGCCGGGGGCCGCGATGGGCGCGATGGGCTCCATGGTGCGCGCGCTGATGAGCGCCTCGGTGTCCTTCACGCTCTGCTGCACGGCGTCGACCCCGGTGAGGAGGTCGTCGAGCTGCTCGGTGAGCTGGTCGGGGCTCGTCATCGTCAGCGCCTGGTCGCGCAACAGCCGCACGGAGTTCTCGATGAGGTTCATCTGCCCGCGGGCGCGCGCGAGGAAGGTCTCGATCTCCTTGATGGTCGCGAGGCGCTTGTGGATCACCGTGGCGTTCATCCCCGCCAGCTCGCGCCCGTGGGCGTCCTCCATCTGCTCCTGGCTGACGTCCTGGGTCTTGAGCTGCCGCTCCAGCTCGCGAATGTCCACGGCCTGGAGGTAGCTCTCGGCCCGGCGGCAGGCCGAGGCGAGGCGCACGAAGCTCGAGTGGAGCTGCGAGAGCTTCTCGAGCTCGGTCTGCAGCAAGATGGCCTGGAACGAGGGGTTGTTGGCCATGTCGCGCTCGATCTCGCGCCGCAGCTCGTCGAGCGCCTTCGCGCGCTGCCACTCCCGCTCCGGGAGCTCGGCCATGAGCGCGTCGACCCGGGCCCGGTCGGCCTTCTCGCGCGCCGCGCGCTCCGCCTCGCGCACCGCCCGCTGGAAGGGCCGCAGGTCGGGGCCCAGCACCAGCCACAGCGCCTCGAGCCCCAGCGCCCCCAGGCCGATGAGCCAGTCGCCCGTCAGCACCGCGGCGGTCGCGGCGCCGCCGAGCAGCGAGAGGTTGTACACGTTGAGGAACGCGGCCTTGAGGTAGTTGGGCGCGCCGCGGGTCTCGCTCATGACGCCTACAACCCCACCCGGATGTTGCCCTGGACGTTCGACGTGTGGAGCAGCTCGAGCACGTGGTTCTCGACGCGCTTGAAGTCGGCCGACTGCTTCACGGCCGCCTCGCGGTTCTCGAAGAAGGGCACCTCGATGCGGTGGAGCACCCGCGCCGGGCGGTGCGAGAGCACGAAGATGACGTCGGCCAGGTACACCGCCTCGGCCACGTCGTGGGTCACGAAGAGCACCGTGTTGTCCTGCCGGTGCAGCACGTCGAGGATGGTGGACTGCATGCCCCAGCGCGTCTGCGGGTCGAGGGCGCCGAAGGGCTCGTCCATCAAGATGAGCTTGGGCTGGTTCACCAGCGTGCGCGCGATGGCCACGCGCTGCTTCATGCCGCCCGAGAGCTGCTTGGGCAGCGCCTCGGCGAAGTCCTTGAGCCCCACCTGCTCGATGATGGCCAGGGCCTGCTCCTTGCGCGTCTGGGCCGGCACGCCCTGCAGCTCGAGGCCGTACTCGACGTTCTTGCGCACCGTGCGCCAGCCGAAGCTGGTGTAGCTCTGGAACACCATGCCGCGGTCGCGCCCCGTGCCGCTCACCGGCGCGCCGTCGACCAGCACCTCGCCCGAGTCGGGCGTCATCAGCCCCGCCACGGCCTTGAGCACCGTGCTCTTGCCGCAGCCCGAGGGCCCGAGGAAGACGGCCAGCTCGCCCACGCCCGGCTTGTTGGTGACCGTGAGGCTGACGTCTTCGACCGCCTGCACCGTGCGGCCGCGCCGGTCGGTGTACGACATGTAGAGGTTCTTGAGCTCGAGCTTGGGCGGCAGCGGCGCCGCGAGCTGGAGCACGGGCGCCGCGGCCTCGGGCGCCGCCGCGGGGGGCGTAGGCTCAGACATCGGCTTCCCTCCACGAGAAGAGCAGGCGGTTGACGGCGCGGATGACCAGGTCGGTCATGATGCCGATGATGCCCACCACGAGGATGCCGGCGAAGCTCCACTCGGGCTTCAGGTGCTGCTCGGCCAGCCGCAAGATGTAGCCGATGCCGCTCTGCGGGTTCACGATCTCCGCGAGGATGATGTAGGTCCACGCGATCGCGTTCATCACCCGGAAGCCGTCGAAGATCTGCGGCATCGCCGCGGGGATGAGCACCGTGCGCACCACCTGCGCCTTCGTCGCGCCCAGGGTGAAGGCCGTCTGCACCAGCTCCTCGGGCACCACCCGGATGGCGTCCACCACCGCCGGCAAGAGGAACACCACCGTGCCCAGGAAGAGGAAGGCCACCTTCTGCGACTCGTCGATGCCGAACCAGAGGATGAGGAGCGGGATGAAGGCGGTGATCGGCAGGTACCGCATCGGCGCGATGATGGGGTCGAACACCCGGTTCACCAGGTCGAAGCTGCCCATGGCGATGCCCAGCGGCAGCGCCACCGCCAGCGACAGCCCGAACGCCTTGAGGATGCGCAGCGCGCTGACGCCCACCGCCTGCAGCAGCTCCTTCTCGAAGACCAGGTAGAAGAGGCTCTTCACCACCTGGTCGGGCGCCGGCAGGAAGAAGTGCGGCACCAGCGGCACCTGCAGGCCGTCGCGCGTCACCTGCACGTAGCTCAGCACGCACCAGCCCGCGACGAGCACGCCCACGCTGGTGAGCGAGGCGAGGCGGCCAGCGGTGGGTGACACGGCGCTGCGCAGGGCCCACAGCGGGGGCCGCGCGCGCGGGCGGGGCTTGGCGTCACTCTGCATTGAGCACGACCTTGATGTCCGTGCGGCGGTTCAGCGCGCGGCCATCTTCGGTCTCGTTCGGTGCCACCGGGTTGCCGCTGCCCTTGCCTACGGTGACGAAGCGCGCCTCGGGGATGCTGAAGTTCTGCACGAGGTACTTCTTCACCGACGCGGCCCGGCGCGCCGAGAGCGTCTTGTTGACCGCCTCGCTGCCGCGGCTGTCGGTGTTGCCCTCGACCTGCAGGTAGGTGTTGCCGAAGGCCAGCATCGTCTCGCCCAGCGAGTCGAGCGTGAAGTAGCTGCCGGGCATGATCTCGTCGGAGCCGGTGGTGAAGTGGATCGACAGGCTCTTGTTGACGATGGCGCGATCGTTGAGCTTGGGCTTGTCCTTGAAGGCGAAGGTCTCCTCGACCTTCTGGCTGGCGTAGTCCTTCGCCAGGGCGGCCACGAAGCGGCTGTCGCGGAAGTCGGGGGCGTCGACCACGGTGTTGACCACGCCCTTCTTGCGCCAGATGACGAAGGCGCCGTTGAAGAGCGAGTCGAAGTACGACTTGGGGCCCGCCAGGCCGAAGAAGAGCGCGTTGTCGGCGTAGCTCGTCAGCTTGAGGCCCGAGAGCATGCCCGAGACGTCGTCGGTGGTGAGCTTGAGCGAGTCGGCGACGATCTGGTTGGTGCTCTGAGGGTCCTCCTTCATCACGCTGATGGCGTCGAACCAGCCCGCCACGAAGGCCTGCACCGTGGCCGGCGCCTCGTCGATGAGCTGCTGCCGCGCGACGAGCGTGTCGGCGATGACGTTGGTGGCGGAGGTGGTGGACACGAGGATGTGGGCCTGGTCCTCCCGCGCGGCGACGGCGCCCGAGAGGTCCGGCTCCCAGGTCACGGCGGCGTCCACCTTGCCGGCCTTGAACATCGCGGCGGCCTGCGGGGCCTCGGCGGTGAAGACGACGTTCTTCTCGATCTCCGCGCGCTCCTGCGGCGAGAGGCCCGACTGCGAGAGCAGGAAGAGCAGCAGCCAGTGCGAGGGCGTGTACTTGGTGCTCGCCACGCGCTTGCCCTTCAGGTCCTCCACCGACTTGATGGTCTTGAGCGAGACGATGCCGTCGCCGCCGCGGCTCCAGTCCTCCTGGAGGATGGCGCGCGCCTTGAGGCCCTTCTCCTTGAGCTCGCTCGCCTCGCGGGCGAAGGAGTCCACCGTGTCCCACATGATGTCGATGTCGCCCTTGATGAAGGCGGCCAGCTTGGCGCTGGGGTCCTCGAGGAGGATGAACTCCACGTCGAGGCCGTACTTCTTCTTGTAGAGCGAGGCGGGGCTGCCCGGCTTCATGCCGCCGTTGGCGACGATGCCCGGCGCGTGGCCGGCCCAGGTGTTGATGCCCACCTTGAGGGTGCGGTTGAGGGCCTTGGTGCCCAGCGCCTCGCCCGCCTTCACCTCGAGGCCGCCCGTGCGCGGGGCGTCGGTCACGCCCGAGTTCGCCGCGTCGAAGTCGGCCTTGCTGACGTCGGCGTCAGCCGCGCGCGGGCCGTCCACCTTCGGCGCCGCGCCCGACCAGGTGCGGAGCTGATCGCCGTACTTCTTGAAGCCCACGAAGCCGATGACGCCCAGCGCCACCAGCGCGATGAACAGCTTTCCAAACGGAGTCAGTTTCATGTGCGGCCCTCGGGGGGGTGAGGCAGGAACGAAACGAAAGGGGAAGTGACGAGGCGGTCAGGCCTTGTCGGTCGGCGCGGGCGCGCCGGGGACGTTGAAGAACTCGAGCACGCGGTGCACCTGGCCCTTGCGCCCGTCGGCGGCGGCGCTCAGGCCCGCGAGCTTCTCGGTGCGGGTGGTGATGTCGGCGCGCAGCGAGATGATCTTGTCCTCGAGCTGGGCGATCTGCTGCTGCGCGTCGCTCAGGGCCTTGACCGTCTGCTGCTCGTTGACGCGCACGTAGGTGTCGAGGGCCTTGAGCTGCCCCTGGGCGGCGGCGACGATCTTCGCGATGTCGAAGCCGAAGGCCTTGAGCGAGGCCTCGACGATCTGCCGCTTGACCTCGAGCGGCGTGGCCTCGGGCAGGCTCTTGAGCAGCTCCTCGGCCTTGCGCACCCGGTCGAGCTCGCCGGCGTCCATGCCCGCGCCGCGGAACACCTGGTCGAAGTCCACCTCGGCGGCGGCCACCGGGCCCGAGGGGCGGGGCACGCTCACGGCCGGGCTGCTGGCCTGCGCGGGGGCGGCCGGGGCGCCGGGGGCCTTCTTCGGGGCCGTCTGGCCCGCGAGCTCCGCGACCAGGTCTGCCGCGCTCTGCTCGCCGTCGCCGCGCTTGACGGCGGCGGAGCCTTCGGCGGGGGTCCCGTCGTCCTTCACCTCGACGAAGAGCCCCAGCAGCTTGGACCCCAGACCTTTCTCTTCGGGCATGGCGTCTCCTTAGCAGACGCGAATTCCGCATCACCGCGAAATATGGTGAGGTTTTGCGTATGGCCAAGTTCGAGGTCCACATTCCCGCGACAGACGGCAACGGCTTCAACGTCACGCTCAAGGTCGGCGCCGAGAACTGGATGTCGGCGCTCAAGGCCGGCCTGCAGAAGCTCGGCGAGCAGGGCACCATCAGCCAGAACGTGATGGTCGACGTGCAGGACGACAACTCGATCCACATCACCGAGGCGGCGTCGGGCCGCGTCTTCCGCATCCGCGAGCTGACCGAGGAGGAGGCGGCGAAGGCCCAGGTGAAGCGGCCATCGCAGATCCGCCCGCCGCCCGTGGCGAGCCCGGCGGCCGAGAAGACCGACCCCTTCACGGCGGCGCCGACGCTGGTGGGGCTGCCAAAGCCCGAGGCGAAGACGCAGCCGCTGGCCCCCGATCACCGGGCCACCTCGCCCGGCGGCCAGGCCTTGAACCTCACCCCGGCCCCGGTGGACATGAACAAGACCCTGCCGGGCGGGCCCCCTCCGGCGGCCTTCGTGGCGCCGCCGCGGCCGGCCCCCGCGCAGCAGGCCAAGTCGTCGCCCCGGGTCGAGGTGCGCGACGTCGAGGAGCTCGTGCAGCCGGTGAAGCCGTCGACCGGCACCATCGGCCGCGCGAAGTCGTCGCCCAACGTCGCCAAGTCGATGCGGCAGGAGACCGAGGACATCCTCGCCGACGTCTTCCTCCGCGTGGTGGAGGTGAGCGACAAGGGCTCCCTCGAGGAGGCGATGCAGTTCGTCCTCGACCTGGCCATGGAGAAGGTGCCCTGCGAGGCGGGCTCGGTGCTCTTCGCCGATCTCGCCACCGGCGACCTCACCTTCGTGGTGGCCCGCGGGCCGAAGGCCCAGGAGATCCTCCGCGCGAAGCTCACGGTGCCGGCCGGCACCGGCATCGCCGGCTTCTGCTCCTCGGAGGGCGTCTCGGTCGCCGTCAGCGACGTCGAGAAGGACCCGCGCTTCTACGCCGAGGTGGGCGAGCGCGTGGGCTACGCGACGCGCTCGATGCTCTGCGCCCCGATGATGACCGCCGGCCACTCCTTCGGCTGCGTGCAGCTCATCAACCGCAAGGGCGTGCCGCAGTTCCTCGAGCACGAGGTGGGCGTGCTGGCCTACCTCGCGCACCAGGGCGCGCTGTACCTCAACGACAAGCTCCTGCGCTGACGGGCGCGCGACCGCTGAAGCCGCGGGCTACGGGCTCGCCAGCGGGCGGGGCGCCTCCGTGGCGGCCGGAGGGGGCGGCGCCGCTACGGCGGTGGGCGCCGGGTCGTAGTCGAGGTTGGGGCCGAGCCAGCGCTCCATCTCGGCCAGCGGCAGGCCCTTGCGGCGCGCGTAGTCTTCGACCTGGTCGCGGCTCACCTTGCCCAGGCCGAAGTAGCGCGCGTCGACGTGGTTGAAGTACCAGCCCGACACGCTGCTGGGCGGCGTCATGGCCATGGACTCCGTCAGCTCGACGCCGATGGCGGCCGTGGCCCCGAGGAGGCGGAAGAGGCCCGGCTTCTCGGTGTGATCGGGGCAGGCGGGGTAGCCGGGCGCCGGGCGAATGCCGCGGTACTTCTCGCGAATGAGCTGCTCGGTGGTGAGCTGCTCGTCGCGGCCGAAAGTGCACCACTGGCGCTCCCGCTGGTGCATGAGCTCGGCGAGGCCCTCGGCGATGCGGTCACCCAGGGCCTGCACCATGATGGCCGAGTAGTCGTCGAGCTTCGCGCGGAACTCGGCCGCGAAGGTCTCGACGCCGGGGCCCGACGTCACCACGAAGCCACCCAGGTAATCGACGCGGCCCGAGCTCTTCGGCGCGACGAAGTCGGCGAGGCAGAGGTTCTGGTTCTTCTGCTGCTGCTCGCCCTGCTGGCGCAGCATGGCGAAGCGGTGCACCACCTGCGCGCGCGTCTCGTCGGCGTACACCTCGACGTCGTCGCCCACGGCGTTGCAGGGCCAGAAGCCCACCACGGCCTTCGGCGCGAAGCGGCGCTCCGTCACGATGCGCGCGAGCAGCGCCTTGGCGTCGGCGTGCAGCTTGCGCGCCTCGGGGCCCACCACCTCGTCCTCGAGGATGCGGGGGTACGCGCCGTGCAGCTCCCAGGCGCTGAAGAAGGGGCCCCAGTCGATGAAGGGCACGATGTCTTCGACCGGCACTTCGAGGGTGCGCGTGCCGAGGAACTCGGGGCGGGGCAGGTCGGCCTTCGCCCAGTCGCACGTGTAGCGGCGGGCGCGCGCGGCCTCGAGGGTCAGCTGGCGGCGGGCCTGGCGGCGGTCGGCGAAGTCGACGCGCAGCACCTCCTGCTTCGCCTTCGTCTCGGCCACGAAGGCGGGCTTCTGCTCCGGTGACAAGAGCGCGCTCACCACGTTCACCACGCGCGACGCGTCGAGCACGTGCGTGACGCCCGGCGCGTACTCCGGGGCCACCTTCACCGCCGTGTGCGCGGGCGAGGTGGTGGCGCCGCCGATGAGGAGCGGCACGGTGAAGCCCTGGCGAGTCATCTCGCGGGCCACGTGCACCATCTCGTCGAGCGAGGGGGTGATGAGGCCCGAGAGGCCGATGACGTCGGCGCCCAGCTCCTTCGCCTTCGCGAGCAGCTTCTCGGCGGGCACCATGACGCCCAGGTCCGTCACCTCGTAGTTGTTACAGGCCAGCACCACCCCGACGATGTTCTTGCCGATGTCGTGCACGTCGCCCTTCACGGTGGCCAGCAGCACCTTGCCCTGCGCGCGCGCGACGCCGCCGGCGGCCACGGCGAGGCGCTTCTCTTCTTCCATGTAGGGCGTCAACCAGGCCACGGCGCGCTTCATCACCCGCGCTGACTTCACCACCTGGGGGAGGAACATCTTGCCGGCGCCGAAGAGGTCGCCGACGACGCGCATGCCGTCCATCAGCGGGCCCTCGATGACGTCGAGGGGGCGCGGGAGCTGCTGCCGGGCCTCTTCGGTGTCCTGGTCGATGAAGGCGTCGATGCCCTTCACCAGCGCGTGCGAGAGGCGCGCGGTCACCGGCAGGCTGCGCCAGGCGAGGTCTTCCTTCACCTCGCCCTTCGAGGCGCCGCCGTGCTCGGCCTTGAGCGCCTCGGCCTTCTCGATGAGGCGCTCGGTGGCGTCGGCCCGACGGTTGAGGAGCACGTCTTCGATGCGCTCGAGGAGGTCCTTGGGGATCTCCTCGTACACGCCGAGCATGCCGGCGTTGACGATGGCCATGTCCATGCCGGAACGCACGGCGTGGAAGAGGAAGGCGGTGTGCATGGCCTCGCGCACCGGGTTGTTGCCGCGGAATGAGAAGGACACGTTCGACACGCCGCCCGACACCTTGGCGCGCGGCAGCATGCGCTTGATGATGCGGGTGGCCTCGAAGAAGTCGAGGGCGTAGTTGTTGTGCTCCTCGATGCCCGTGGCCACGGTGAGGATGTTGGGGTCGAAGATGATGTCTTCGGGTGGGAAGCCGGCCTGCTCGACGAGCAGGTGGTACGCGCGGGTGCAGATGCGCACCTTGTCGTCGCAGCCCGCCGCCTGGCCCTGCTCGTCGAAGGCCATCACCACCGCGGCGGCGCCGTAGCGGCGCACCAGCTTCGCCCGGCGGAGGAACTCGGCCTCGCCGTCCTTGAGCGAGATGGAGTTGACGATGCCCTTGCCCTGCAGGCACTGGA
>CAYUZK010000089.1:0-3680 GCA_964449625.1 uncultured Archangium sp. | reverse complement strand
GCGCAGGCCGGCCTCGAGCACGGTCCACTTCGAGGAGTCGATCATCACCGGCACGCGGCTGATCTCGGGCTCGGCGGCGATGAGGTTCAGGAACTTCGTCATCGTCGCTTCGCTGTCGATGAGGCCCTCGTCGACGTTGACGTCGAGGATGCTGGCGCCGCTCTCGACCTGCTGCCGGGCGATGGCCACGCAGGCGTTCCAGTCGCCTTCTTTCAGGGCGCGGGCGAACCTGGGCGAGCCGGTGATGTTGGTGCGCTCACCGATGACGACGAACTGCGAGGCGGAGGTGCTCATGGGCGGGGGCTTTCAGCGAATCGTCAGGGACTCGAGGCCGCTGAGCCGCTGCGCGGCGTGCGGGGCGACGAGGGCGTGGGGCGCGCAAGGCTTCACGGCCTGGGCGATGGCGGCGATGTGCGCCGGCGTGGAGCCGCAGCAGCCGCCGACGAGGTTGAGCCAGCCCTGCCGGGCGAAGTCGCCCAGCACGAGGGCCATCTCCGCGGGCGTCTCGTCGTAGCCGCCGAAGGCGTTGGGCAGGCCCGCGTTGGGGTAGCAGCTCACGTAGCACTCCGCGACGTGGGCCAGCTCCTCGACGTAGGGGCGCATGTCCTTGCCGCCCAGCGCGCAGTTGATGCCCACCGAGAAGGGCCTGGCGTGGCGAATGGAGTCGTAGAAGGCGGTGATGGTCTGCCCGGACAGGGTGCGGCCGGAGCGGTCGGTGATGGTGACCGAGACCATCACCGGCACGCGGGCGCCCCGCTCGTCGAAGATCTGCTCGATGGCGAAGAGGGCGGCCTTGGCGTTCAGGGTGTCGAAGATGGTCTCGACCAGCAGGGCGTCGACGCCCCCCTGGAGCAGCGCGCGCACCTGCTCGGCGTAGGCGCCCACCACCTGCTCCCAGCTCACCGCGCGGTAGTCGGGGCGGTTCACGTCGGGCGAGAGCGAGAGCGTGCGGTTGAGCGGGCCGACGGCGCCGGCCACGAAGCAGGTGCGCCCCGGCGTCTTCGCCTCGGCCTTGTCCGCGGCGCGGCGCGCACAGGCCACGGCGGCGAGGTTGAGCTCCGTCACCACCGACTCGAGGTGGTAGTCGGCCTGGCTGATGGAGGTGGCGTTGAAGGTGTTGGTCTCGACGATGTCGGCGCCATTCTCGAGGTACGCGAGGTGGATGGCCTCGATGACGTCGGGGCGCGTGAGGCACAACAGATCGTTGTCGCCCTTGAGGTCATGCGGGTGCGCCTTGAAGCGCTCGCCGCGGAAGTCGGCCTCGCCCAGCTCGTACGTCTGCACCATCGAGCCCATGGCGCCGTCCAGCACCGCGATGCGCTCTTGAAACAGCTGCTCGAAGGCCTGGGCTCTCGTCGTCATGGGGGGACCTTTCAGGGTCACGCGCGCGCCTCGCGGGGCGCGCGGCGGCTCGCGCGGGGAGGGCGCGAGGCGGTGAGGAGGAAGGCGCGGAACGGCGCGCTGCCGTCGCGCGGGGTGCTGGTGAGGGTGACGTCGACGAAGCCGGCGTCGGCGAGGGCCTGCTGCAGCTTGCCGGGCTCGAAGCCCAGGTGCTGGTGCCCCAGGCGCGCGCGCACCCAGGTCTCCTGGTGGGGCATCAACTCCAGCACCACCACGCGCCCGCCGGGCTTGAGCAGCTTCGCCGCCTGGGTCAGCACGGCCTCGGGCGCCTGGACGTGGTGCAGGCTCTGCGAGATGACCACCAGGTCTTGCCGGGGGAGCGCCGCGGGCAGCGCGTGGAGGTCGGCCTCGACGAAGGTGACGTTGCCGCGCTTCTCGCGGGAAAGGCGCGCCTTCGCCTGCTCGAGGGCCGCGGCGCTGCGGTCGATGGCGGTGACGTGCCGGGCCCAGCGCGAGAGCTCCACCGTCAGCACCCCGGAGCCGCAGCCGAAGTCGGCCACGTCGAGGCGCGGCAGGAGCGAGGCGAGGGCCGAGGCCCACAGGAGCCACGACTGCCCGGGCTCGAGCAGCTTCTCGTTGAGGCTGTGCCGGTCTTCGCGGCGGCGCAGCAGCTCCGTGAGCCGCGCCAGGTCGCCGTGCGCGTCGTCGGCCTCCTTCGCGAGGCGAATGAGGGGCCACCGGGGGTCCGACGCGTCGATGCCCAGCGAGTAGTAGGTGAAGCCGCCCTGACGCTCCTCGGTGAGGAGCTCGAGGCCCTTGAGCTTCGCCAGGTGGTGCGACACCGACGACTGCGCCACGCCGATGAGCGACACCACCTCCGAGACGTTCAGCTTCGCCGCGGCCACCAGCCGCACGATGCGCAGCCGCGTGGGGTCACCCAGCGCGGCGAAGGTCTCCGAGAGCTCCATATCGGCGCATCAAGCTATATCGATATGTCTCTGGCTGCAAGCGGCAGCGCGCCTCGCGCCGTCGGGCGCTAGAAGCTCGAGATGACGCGCCCGATGGTGGGCAGGCGCGAGGGCGAGGCCGACGCCGGGCACTTCACGATGGCGTAGGGGTTGTGCACCACCACCAGCTCGGCCGCCGGGGTCACCGCCGCGACCGGCGACCTCGGCCACCAGGCGGCCGACTGGGAGGAGCCCGGGCACGCGCTGCCGGTGTCCGGCGCGATGGACTGGGCGATGGCCGCGGCGGTGTCGATGGTCTCGACCGCGGACCACGCCGCCGCGCCCTGGCAGCTCGCGTCGCAGGCGCGCAGGTTCACGTTCCCGCTTTCGGTCGTGGTCATCACCAGGGCCTCGCCGACGGCGCGCAGGCCGATGCCGGCGGTGCCCTCGTCGACGGCGCCGAGCGAGAAGGACGACCAGGTGGCCAGGTCGGTGCAGCCGGTGCCCTGGCAGCTGTTGACGGAGATCTTCTTCGCGTTCGGCTGCGTGGAGGCCAGCGTGCCCTCGTTGTAGGCCATGAAGACGCGGCCCGACGGCGTCACGGCGAAGCCCGGCGTCCACAGCGCCGCGGCGGTGAGGAAGCCCAGCGGCGAGACCTGCCACGACGCCGCGGTGGTGCAGCCGCTCGCGCAGCGCGCGTACATCAGGAGCTCCTCGTTCGCCGCCGTGCGGCCCTGGTGCAGCATCACGTGCGTCACGCCCGCGCCGTCGAGGGCGGCGTGCATGGGGTTGCCGTTGAGCACCGCGCCCGCGGACCAGCTCGCCAGCTGCGTGCAGTTGCCCGCGCACGTCGCATGGGTGGCCTGCACGCTGTTGAACTGCCCCTGGTTGAAGAACGAGACCTGGCCGCCCGCCGAGACCATCAGGGTGCTGATGGTGCCGATGGGGCTCGTCCCCGGCGTGAGCGGCGAGAGGTCGACGAAGGTCCAGCTCGTCGCGCTCGTGCAGTTGCTCGCGCACGTCGCGTAGAGCACCTCGTTGGCCCCCCCGCTGCCGAGCGGTGCTACGGCGCCCGCGAGCAGGTGCACGCGGCCGCTCCCGTCGAGGGCGAGGCCGTAGGCCCCCACCACGGTGGTGCCGAGCTGCGCGGCCGAGCGCAGCTGCACGATGGTCCAGTTGCTCGGGGTGCCGCAGCCCGAGCGGCAGGTGGCGTAGTGGAGCCGCTCCGCCGCGCCGTCCTCGAAGGCCAGGTGCACGGTGCCGTCGGCGCCCACCGCGAGGCGCTGGCCGAAGAAGCCCACGCGGAGGAAGGTGCCCAGGCCGCCGGTGCTGCCGCCGCCGCCGCCCGCGCCGCCGCCCGCGCCGCCGCCCGTCGCCGTGCCGCCGCCGGTC
>CAYUZK010000088.1:20547-23526 GCA_964449625.1 uncultured Archangium sp. | reverse complement strand
CGCTGGGGGATTTCCGAGGCCCTGCGTGTCAACCTCGGGGACGGGATCACCGTAAGCCAGCCGAATAGACCCACCACGAGGCAGGCACGTGGGCGCTGCATCCCGTGTGCCGTGAAGACCGCCGTCGCGATTGGGGCCGGTTGAGGCTGACGTCCTGCGAAAGGCCATCAAGATGATGGCCTGACCCATCGCCGCTCACCGCGCCGGCGGGAGCTCCACGCGAGCGCGGCCAACACGGTCGGGTAGCCTGACCGTCACCCTGGCGTCGCGCCGCGCGGCAGCGCGTGCCACTTCACCAGCGACGGCCGGGCCCAGTTGGCCTCGGCGTACGTCTTGAGCGCCGGCGGCAGCGGATCGCCGTTCAGGTTGAGCCGCTGCAGCATGAGCGCGACGTCGGCGTCGGCGATGCACCACGACTCGAAGAGCGTCGGGCGGCCGGGCGTGACGAGCGGCTCCAGCACGCGCACCAGGCGGTCGGCGGCGTCGCGCGCCTCGGCGGGCAGGGGCGTGGTGGCGCGCTGAAACCACAGCGTCGTCGTGGGCCGCGCCTGGCGGAGCGCCTGGAGGTCGCTGCGCAGCCACATCTGCAGCTCGCGGCAGGTGCCGCGCTGCTCGAGGTTCTCGGGGAAGAGCCGCGGGTGCTTCGGGAAGGGGAAGGACTCGGCGAGGTACTCCGCGATGGCCGTGGACTCGGCGAGCCAGAAGCCCCCGCGCTGGAGCGCCGGCACGCGCTGGGTGCGCGCGAAGTAGCCCGGCGCGAAGGTCTCCTTCTTCGACAACGACCGGGTCTCGAGGCGGTACGGCAGCCGCTTCTCCTCGAGCGCCACGAAGGCGCTCAGGGCCCACGGGCTGTCGTAGTTCGAGTCGACGTAGAGGACGAGGTCGTCAGTCATTTCGGCGAGCCAAGCACAGGCGCCTGCGCGACGGAGGTGAGTCGCACGTGGCCCGGCTCCACGCGCCGCGTGAGGCGGCGGAACTGGAAGGTGAAGCCCGGAAAGAGGAACGAGTTCTTTCCGTCGTCGCCCAGGTACCAGCTCGAGCAGCCCGCGGCCCACACGGTGCGCGCGAGGCGCTGCACGAGGCCTTCGTTGTAGGCGCGCGTGGCCTCGGGCGTGGGCTCGATGGCGTCGGCGCCGGCGGCGTCGAGGGCGCGCAGGTGGGCGAGCGTGAAGTGCACCTGCGACTCGATCATGTAGACCATCGAGTTGTGCCCCAGGCCCGTGTTCGGCCCCATGAGCAGGTAGAGGTTGGGGAAGCCGGGCACCGTGGTGCCGCGGTAGGCGGTGATGCCGTCCTTCCACGCGTCGCGGGCCAGGTCGCGGCCCTCGCGCCCGACGACGCGCAGGTGCCGCAGCGGCTGGGCCACGTCGAAGCCCGTGCACCAGGCGATGACGTCCACCTCCACGTGCCGCCCGTCGGCGGTGACGACGCCGGTGGGCGTCACCTCGCGCACGGCGCACGGCTCGAGCGTCACGTTGGGCCGCTGGAGCGAGGGGTAGTAGTCGTCGGAGAGGAGGATGCGCTTGCAGCCCGCGGCGTAGGCGGGGGTCAAGCGCGCGCGGAGCGTGGGGTCCTTCACCTGGCGCCGCAGGTGGAGGCGGGCGGCCCACTCGGCGAGGCGCAGCGCGCCCGGTCGGCGCAGGAAGAGCACGGCCCGGCTCTCGAGGCGCAGGTAGAGGCGCGCGCGAGACAGGCGCTGCAGCGCCGGCACTGCGCGGTAGAGCCACCGCTGCGCGCGGGAGACGAGGCGGTCCTCCCGGGCGACGACCCACGGCGGCGTGCGCTGGAAGACCGTGAGGTGCGCGGCCTTCGGCGCGAGCGCCGGGACGATCTGCACCGCGCTCGCCCCGGTGCCCACCACCGCGACGCGCTGGCCGGTGACGTCGAGGGCCTCGTCCCACTGCGCCGAGTGGAGCTGTCGCCCCTCGAAGCGCGCGCGGCCGGGCACGTCGGGCCAGCGTGGGTGGTGCAGCCCGCCGACGCCGAGCGCGAGGTGTCGGGCGCGCACGGACAGCCCCTGCGCCGTCGTCACCTCCCAGCGCGCCGTGGCCTCGTCGAAGCGGGCCTCGCGCACCTCGTGGCCGAAGCGCAGGTGTGCGCGCACGCCCCGCTCATCGGCGCAGCGCTCGAGGTAGGCGAGGATCTCCCGCTGCGGCGCGAAGCGGTGGCTCCACTCGGAGTTCTGCGCGAAGGAGTAGCTGTAGAGGTCCGAGGGGACGTCGCAGGCGCAGCCCGGGTAGCGGTTCTCCCGCCACGTGCCGCCGACGCCTTCGCCCTTCTCGAGCACCACGTAGCGCCGCCGCCCCTCCTCCTGCAGCGCGATGGCCAGGCCCAGGCCCGAGAAGCCGGCCCCGACGATGACGACGTCGACCTCGAGGGTCTCCTTGCCGGCTGGGGTCATGTGCCCCACCATCGCATCGCGGGCCGCGGCTTCGAAGTCAGTGCACGGCCCGCCGGCCTGTTAGAGGCCCAAGTGCGCATGAACGTCTTCACCACCACCACCTTCCTCGAGACCGCCGGGGCCTGCTTCTTCCCCCGGAAGAAGAGGACCGTTGAGTGCTTCGAGCTCGAGGGCCGCTTCTTGCGCTTGCTCGTGCTCGACGGGCGCAGGGTGGTCAAGACCATGCCCTTCTACGACTACCCGCAGCCACTCGACACCGCGCCTCCGGGGCCGGTGAAGCGGCTCGCGTACTTTCCGCGAACGGTGGTGCGCACGGAGCCCGTGGAGGCCCGCACCGGCCCCGAGCCGCTGGGCCAGCAGCCCTCACCCTACGTGGACTGGTCGCGCTTCCCCACCTGGGCCGACTACGAGGCGTGGCTCAAGGTGCGCTCCAGGGCCCACTCTGGAGACACGAAGCGTGCCTCCCGACGCGTCGAGCGGGAGCTGGGGCCCGTCAGCTTCGTGCTCGATGACGCGCGCCCGGAGGTGTTCGACGCCTGCGTGCGCTGGAAGGCGGCGCAGTACGTCGCCAGCGGCTT
>CAYUZK010000088.1:0-20447 GCA_964449625.1 uncultured Archangium sp. | reverse complement strand
GGCGACCTCGAGTTCGACTTCCTCATCGGCGACGAGGCCTACAAGTTCCACTACGCGACCCACAACCGCGTCATCGGGCCCCTGGGCCGGCCGCCGCTGCGCGTGGTGCTCCTGAAGGGCGGCAAGCGCCGCCTGAAGGCACTGCTCGACCGCGTACCCGGCGGGCTCGACCTCGCGCGGCGGGTGAAGCGCGCGCTGCAGCCCCATCGCTGAAGGCGCTGCCGCCTCAGGGGCGTGAGGCGGCGGGCGTCTCGGTCGCCCAGCCGAGCCGCGGCACGAGGTTCGGGTCGTCGCGCGTGCGCCAGACGAAGCCGTCGAGCAGGTAGTGCGTCGTCTGCGGCAGCGAGAGGAGCGGCACCAGGAGCGCCAGCACCACGCCCTCGACGTGCACGCCGCTCTGCCCGAAGAACCCGGGGTGGTCGTGCCACACGAGCCGGTCCCAGGCGAACTCCTCGACGAAGGCGAGCAGCCAGAGGAGCCCGAGGAAGCCCGGCACGCCGGCCCGGAGCACCACGCCCGCGAGGCCATAGCGGCCCTCGGCGCCACGGCGCTGCGCGTAGCGGTAGAGCAGCACGAGGTAGGGCACGCCGTGCAGCACGACGTTCATCACCGTGAAGGCCAGGTCGCTCTGCGCCAGCACGATGCCGCCGAACCAGCTGAGCCACGTGGCGAAGAGGAGCAGCGCCTTGCCGACGTGAAACTGCCGCGTGAGGAGCGCGTGCGCGAGCCAGACGGCGAGCACGGTGCCGTGCACCCCGAGCGCGAGCGTGCCGACCCAGGCGGGCAGGCCGTCGACGAAGTCGCCCTCGCGGAACCACCAGAAGGGCCGCGGCAGGTTGGCGTGCCACCACACCACGGGGCCCAGGGTCGCGGCGTAGATGGCGGCGCGGTCGAGGGCGAGCGTCCGTGCGTCGCTGCGCGCGCGGCGGGCGTAGAGCACCATCCACCCGACCTGCTGGCGCACGAAGTGCCACGCGGCCACGTAGGCGAGGAGCCGCCAGAAGAGCTCCGCCGACACCGCGTGCGCGGCGAGGCCCAGCCCGTAGGCGAGGAGCGGAGCGCCGGCGTAGAGCAGCGGCCGGCGGGCCAGCTCGGAGCGGTCCAGGTACACGCGGAAGAGGGTGGACCAGACGTGCGCCACGTCGATGGCCAGCACGAACACGAGCCAGACCCAGGGCGGGGTCTCGGCGCCGAGGCCCAGGGCCTGCGCCGCCAGCACGAAGGCGAACGACGTGAGCGCGCTCCCCGCGAAGGCGGCGAGGTCGAGGCCCGGCGAGAACAGCCACTTCTGTGTCACGGGGCGCGAGGTGACACGAAGGCGCTCCGCGCGGCAACCGTCACGTCGAAGTTGCGGGGCGCGCATCGGCGCTCCACGGAGCCGGGCCAGAAGGCGCGCCATGAACGACGACACGCTGACGCGGGTGGGGGCGATGCTGGTGGGCCTGCGAGACCAGGTGGACCGGCTGACGGAGCACCTCGAGGCGCGCCTCGACCGGCAGGAGCGGCTCCTGGTGCGGCTGCAGGGCGAGCTCGGGGAGGCGGCATGGGCGTTGCGCGCCGGGCTCCTCGACGCGCCGGCGCTGGGCTGCTCCCGCTGCGACCCCGAGCCGGCGGGGTCGACCTCGTCGAGTCGTCGCGCCCTCGAGGCGTGACGGCGGCCCCACCCGGGCGACGGCGCGGCCGGGAACGGCGCTCGCGCTGCGGGTGTTGAAGGCCTGGTGCTCCCGGCCATCGCCCTCCTGCTCGCAGCCTGGCCCGAGCCGTCGGCCCAGCTGACGCGGCTCGCGCTCCCCGAGGCGCCGCCGAAGCGCGTGCGCGTGTACGTCGACGCGGGCCACGGCGCGCCGGGCAACGAGGGCAACCGCGGCTGCTTCTGCCAGCCAGAGATGGACCACACCGCGCAGGTCGCCGCGCACCTGGCCGACGCGCTGGCCCGGCTGGGCTCCTTCGAGGTCCTGCTGTCGAGGAGGGACGAGAAGGGGCGCCGCTACCCGGCGCGCATCGCCCAGGCCGAGGCGTGGAAGGCCGACGCCATCGTCAGCGTGCACAGCGACGTTCGCGGCTGGGCGTCGCCGTGGGGCGAGGTCGATGGCCGGGTGTGCTGGCGGAACGACGCCGCGCCCGGCTTCGCGGTGCTGTGGAGCGACGATGGCGCGCCGGCGGTGGTGGCCTCCCGGGAGCGGCTCGGGCGCGCGCTTGGACGGCGCCTCACCGAGGCCGGGTTCCTCGCCTACTCGGGGGAGGACTACGGGGCCCTCTACCGGCAGGACCCGGAGTCGCCCTCGGGGTGGATCGACCTGCGGCCGCGGAAGAAGAGCGTGTACTTCCTCCGGGCCGCCACCATCCCCACCGTCATCGTCGAGACGCACCACGCGCTCGATCCGCGCGAAGTGCAGCGCTGGGAGGAGCCGGACACGCGCGAGGCCTTCGCGCTCGCCGTGGCCGCCGCGCTGCTCGAGGCGCGCGCGCCACGCTGACGGCTTCCCGCCCTCACAGCCACGAGTCGGTCGCGCGGCCGAGCCCGGCGAGCACCGCCTCGGCGGCCCGCACCCCGTGCCAGTTGGCCTCCTCGAAGAGCGCGAGGCCCCCGAGGTCGGAGTGCGCGAAGTGCAGCGAGCCCTCGAGGGACGCCTGCGCGTCTTGCCGCGCGCGGCCCCAGATGAAGCCGGGCACCGGCCGCACCATCGCGTGGCCCCAGCGCATCACCTCGATGCGCTCGAGCTGTCGCTCGAGGCCCACGTGCGCCGGCAGCAGGTCCGCGAGGATGATGGTGCGCCAGTCTTCGTAGCTCGTGCCCAGCAGGCGCTTGCGCTCGGCCACCACGTCGCCGTCGGCCAGCGGGTAGTACCAGGTCGCGACCGTCGGCCCGGTGTCGTGCACGCGGAGCTGCTGGTGCGTGGCCACCACGTAGCCGAGCGACCGGCTGTCGTAGAGCACGTTGTCCCACGCGAGGGGGAAGCCGCGGCTGAGCGGCTTGGACTCGAGCGTCAGGTTGGCCACCACCCACGGTCCGCTCTGGAAGGCGTCGAGGAAGGCCGGCCGCTCGCGGCGCCACGCCGCTACGACGCGGCCCGCGACGTGCCGCGGCGTCGCCAGCACCACGTGCCGCGCCCGATAGCGCACCGGCGCGCGCGTCTGCGCGTCGAGCCCGTGGGCCAGCCACCCGGCCTCGTCGCGCGCCACGGTATGCACGAGGCGTCCGCGCTGGAGCTGCCCGGGCCCGAGGGCCTTCGCGAGCTGCGCGACGAGCTTCCCGTTGCCCTCGGGCCACGAGAGGAAGCCCTCGTTGCGCGCCTCGCCGGTCTGCCGCGCGCAGAAGTACCAGAGCCCGGCCCACGCGCTGACGTGCTGGGCGGTGGCGCCGTAGTCATCACGGCACGCGTAGTCGACGAGCCAGGTGAGCCGCGGCGAGGTGAAGCCCTCCCGAGCCATCCACTGGGCCATGGTGAGGGCGTCGAGCTGCGTCCACTCCGCGTCGTCGCTGCCCGTCTCGATGGGCACTGCGAAGGCCTTGCGCCCTCGTCCATCGCGCGCCGCGGCGAGGGCGGCCGTCACCTGCTCGAAGCGCTGAAGCTGGGCCAGGTCCTCGGCGGAGGCGCCGGCGCGCAGGTAGAGCCCCTCGTACCAGTGGCCCCGGTAGAAGAGCCGCTCCTCCGGCTCGTGGATGAGGGCCGCCTCGTCGAAGACCGGGGCGCCCGCCTCGTCGGCGCCGGTCAGCACGCCGAGCTCCGAGAGCAGCCGGGCCACCGGGCCCTGCGTCGTCAGCGGCGCCGGCAGGTAGTGCGCGCCCCAGGGGAAGGCCGACACCGCGTTCTGGCCCGACTGCGCGGTGCCGCCCAGCACGTCCTCCACCTCGACTACGGCCAGCGACTCGACGCCGCCGCCGCGCAGCCGCCACGCCGCGGAGAGCCCCGCCGCGCCCGCGCCGATGATGAGCACGTCGACGGACACCGTCTCGCCGCCAGTCGAAGGCAGTGTCGCCTCGCGCAGCAGGTGCCCCACCTCGTGAACGCGGTCCACCAGCGCGCCCGGCACCTCGGGCAGGGGCGGTCGGCGCCGGCACCCCTCGGCCGCGGCGAGGCCCAGGAAGGACACGAGCACGTCGCGCCGCGTCGGCGTCATCGCTGCGGCTCCGCACTCGTCGAAGTGCTTCTCGTCACGGCGGGCGCACTCTAGCGAGTGATGAGGGCCGCGTGCTGCTCCCCGGGACGGCCGGCGTGGCGACGCTCCGGGGTTTGCCGGCTCGGGCCGCGTCGCCGTCACCCCCGGCGGTGGGTCAGCTCCCGTCCAGGCTGCGCCGGTAGCCGCCGAAGCCTGGGAGCGCGCTCCTCAGCAGCCGTCGCCGACTGCTCTTTCATGGTTGGCACGACGATGCGCACGCGCCCGGGTACCCGCCGATCGGCTGGAATGGCTGACCGTTCCGCCGCGGAGGAGTAGAGAGAAGGGGCCATGGAACGATTCGATCCCGAAGCGGTAGATCTGGCGGCCGTCGCGGAGCACCTCCACGCCACGGTAGGCCCCAGCGTGGCCGGCTCGGTCGTCGGCCGCACCGTGCTGCGCGATGCGGTCATCGTGCAGCTGCGCTGCTCGCAGCTCGAGGCCGAGCTGGTCGTCGACACCATGATCGGCCGCGGCTTCCTCGTCGCCGCGCAGGTCGGCCAAGGCCTCGACGGCTGGCGGGTCCGGCCACCGCGCCCCAGCGCCTGACCAGGCCGCCACACGGTGCGCTGCGCGTCATCGTTACCAACCGCGCCCCCGGCGAGGCCATACTGCGCAGCGCGGGGCAGCGTTGAAGGAGGCGGCGAGCTGATCTGCCCTCATCGCGCGAGCACACGGGCGAGCTCGAATAGCGATGGCTCGAGCGCCTTGAGATGGCCCGTCACCTCGGCGAGCGGAGTCTCGCGGAGGGCCCCCGTGACCATGCCCACCAGGATCCCCTGCCGGCCTGCGGCGAGGGCGTCGACGGCCGCGGCCCCGGTGCGGCTCGCGAGGATCCGGTCGAACGCGCCCGGGGCGCCGCCGCGCTGCACGTGACCGATGCGGGTGACCCGCACGTCGAAGCCGACGTCGGCGTGCTGCGCAGCGAGCTGCTCGGCGAGCCCCGTGGCGCCTCCTTCCACGCCCTCGGCGACCACGATGAGGGCGTGGGCTTTTCCGCACCGATAGGCGTTGCGCACAGCCTCTGCCACAACGCTCACCGACGACGGCACTTCGGGAATGAGCACCGCCTCAGCGCCGCCCGCCAGCCCGGCCATGAGCGCGAGGTACCCGCAGTCCCGGCCCATCACCTCGACGAGGAAGGCTCGGTGGTGAGAGGAGGCGGTCACCTTGAGACGGTCGATCGCCTCGAGCGCGACGTCGAGGGCGGTGGTCGCGCCGATGGTGACGTCGCAGCCGAGGAGATCGTTGTCGATGGTTGAAGCGACGCCGACGACGCGCACCCCGCACCCGGCCAGCGCGTTCGCTCCCGCCTGCGAGCCGTTACCGCCGATGACGATCAAGGCGTCTGCCCGGGCGGCGCCCAGCCCATCCAGCGCCCGGAGCCGCCCCTCGTGGGTGGCCAGCGCTGGCCAGCGCGCGCTCCCCAGCACCGTTCCCCCGCGCTGGATGATGCCGCCGACGTCCCGGTCACCGAGTTCGCGGAAGGTGCGGTGGGACAGCCCGGCGTAGCCGTTGAGCACGCCCACAGGCTCCCAGCCCCGCTCGAGGGTGGAGCGCACTACCGCGCGGACCGCGGCGTTCATTCCCGGAGCATCTCCTCCGCTGGTGAGGACCGCGACGCGCATGAGCCTGAAGCTCCTGGGGCGACAAACGATTTGGGATCCGCGCAGCAGCTCACGGCGGCTGCGATCTTCCGTTCGGGAGTGCACGCTGGGGAAGTCGCGCCCATCGTGCACCTGTGCCCGGTGCCCTCACTCGGGAGCGGGGATGCGGCCCTCGAGCGCCGCCGCGTCGTAGCTGAGCACCAGCGTTCCCAGACGTGCTTCCGGCCCCATCACCGGGACCACCACGCGCTGCTCGCCGAACTGCCGCTGCACCGTCGGCTCCGGTGCGCTGAGGTCGACCCCGGGGAAGGAGTCCCCCAGCGCCGCGCCCTCGAACTTCCGGTCAGTGGACGCGCGGATCTGCCCCTGCAGATCAGCCACGGCGATTCGGATGACGTGCGGCTGCTGAACCATCTGCTTGAGGTACCCGTTCACGCCCTGGAAGTCGTTCTGCGTCATCGCCGTGCCAACGGTCCAGGAGAGGGGCACGGCGGAGAGCCGCAACAACTCCTCGGCCTGCCCGCTGAGGGCGGCCTGGCTCGCACTCAGCAGCTCGTTTCTCTGCTGAAGGGAGGCGCGCTCAAGCTCCGCCACACTCCGCCACCTCCAGCCGTACATCCCCGCGGTCGAAAGCACGAGCAGGGCGCCCAGCACGAGGGGCAGTCGCCTGCCCCTCGGTCCGGGCTGGCTCGACTGCGCAGGCTTCCCGTGGTGAACCTCGCTGCTCATGACTTCGGCCATGGCGACCTCCTGGGACGGGGGAGCAGAACGCGGGCCGCCCGTTGGGGCGCCGCCAGTCGCGAGCGCACACTTCGCGCAGGACTCGCTGGCCCTCCAGCCGTCACGAATCTCTGGGCACCTCGCCCTTCTTGAGGCGCTTCTGTTTCGCGTCGGAGCTCGCCTTCCGCGCGCGTTCGTCGGCCTTCTTCCCCCGGAGCGCGGCGAATTTGCGGTGCGCCACCACGGTGTCCACCGCCGTGGGGCCCGAGGGCTTTCGCTGGGAGTGAGGGGCGATGGTGAGCATGCCGCCGACGACGCCTGAGGGCTTGATGGTCATGGGGTGGGGTCTCCTGGTTCGCGAGCACCGGCTGCAGGATCTCAGCCACGGCCTCAGGGCCAGGCCGTGGCCGGCTGCGGCACCTCCTACGACCGCTGCTCCCATCAAAACGATGAGGCGCTCACTCAAGATGAAGGAGCCCGCTTCCCAGGGGGCTGCACGTGTTCGACCTCATCTGGCGCGAGGACTGCTCCTCCCCACCCCCGCCCCGTTTCGTGGAAGGGCGTTCATCCCGCCGGACGGGTGATCGGTCACCGGGTGAAGCAGCGCGCCGGGTACCTCAAGCAGGGGCGCCCGGCGCCGGCACTTCTCGGCCGCGGCGAGGCCCCGGAAGGACACGAGCACGTCGCGCCGCGCCGGCGCCATCCCGGCGGGCGCACTCAAAGGACCCGCCGCGCAGTCGTCGCGTCCGGCGTGCGCTGCGGTCGCGTGGCAGGATGAGCGCCGACTCATGGGCTTCCCTCGCATCCTCGTGGTGGTCGACCCCGCGGCGCCGGTGGCGCCGGTGATGCGCGTGGCGCGGCGGGTGGCCCCGGCCGCGTCGCACGTGCACGTCCTGGCGCTGGTGGAGGCGGGCGCTCCGGAGGCGGAGCTGGCGCTCCTGGAGCAGGGCCTGGGGCGCACCCTCGAGCGCTGCTTCGACCCGGCCCGGGTGGCGGCCATCGCCCGGCGGGAGCAGGTGAGCCTCGTGGTGTTCGGGCCCTGGCCGTCGGCGAGCCCGCGCGCGCGGGCCCTGGCGCTGCTCGAGCTCTCCGGCTCGGTCGGCGGCGTCGACGTGCTCTCGGTGGGCGAGCGCTGCCGGGTGCCCCCGCCCGGCGCGGTGCTGGCCGTGTCCTTCGACGTCGAGAGCGAGGCCCTGGGCTCCGCGACGGCCGCGGTGCGCGCGTTGCCCGACACCTCGCGGGTCGTCGCCTTGGTGCGGTCAGCGACGGCGGCGCAGCTCGAGCTGCTCGAGCCGCGGCTGCGGGCGCTCCTGCCCGACGTCGCGCTGGAGTGCGTGGGCGTCGACAGCCACCTGCCGACCCTCGCGGAGGATCTCGATCGCGAGGCCGCCGCGCGCGGCGCGGCGCTCCTGGTGGTGGCCACCGACGAGCTCTGGCGCGTCTCGCGCCTCGTTGCCGGCCTCGCCGGCGCGGAGGCCATGGCGCACGCAGAGCGCCCCATTCTCGTGCTGCGGCGGCCTGGCCTCGCGTGGCACCTCGCCGAGCGGCTGTCGGCCACCGACGTGCTCCGGCTCCCCGGCCGCGCGCTGCCCATCACGCTCGAGCGCACGAGCGACCTGGGGCGCAGCGCCCTCGCGGTGGACGAGACTTTTTCCCTCGTCGGCGCGGAGGCGCGCGGGCCGCTGCCGCACGCCGACGGCGTGGTGTCGCTGCCCGCCGACTGGCTGCCCGCAGACGTCACCGGCCTGGCGCTCGTCTCCACCGCGCACCCGGCGCAGGTGGCGCACGCGCGCGTCGTCGCCGCCCCGCGGCTGGCGCTCCTGGCGAGCGACTGCCCCGCCGAGGCCTGGCCTGACGTCGAGGCCTTCGCCCGCGAGCACACCCTCGTCGCGGTGCGGCTCCGCGCTGAGGAAACGCTCGAAGCGCTGCGGCGCCGGCTCGACGCGGGCGTGCCGTGGGGTGGGCCCGTGCCGCTCCTCGACGCGAGCGCCTGGCTCGACGACGCTGGCGCCGTCGACGTGCCGAAGAACGTCGACGGGCTGCGGCTCTTGCGGCTGGCGCTGCACTTGGTGACTGCAGGCGCGCCGGTCGCGGCTGTCATCGCCGCCGCCGACGCGCCGCTGGAGTCGGGCGTGGTTCAGGCGTGGACCCCGGCCTCCCTGCAGCGCCGCAGCCCCCTCACGCCGCTGGGCCTGGCCGCGCGGCGCGGAGCCGACGAGGCCGCGCGCTGGGCGGCGTTGACGGGGAGCGAGGCTGTGCCGGGCCACCGCGTCGCGCTCGAGCTCGACAATGGCGCCGCGCGGCGCGGGCTCCTCGCGGCCATCGGCGCGGCCCGCCGGAGCGTGTACTGGCAGTGCTACATCGTCGACCACGACGCCGTGGCGATGGAGGTCGTGGCGGCGCTCGAGGCGGCCGCGCGGCGCGGCGTCAGCGTGCGCGTGCTGGTGGACTCGCTCTACAGCCTGCACGACATCTACGGCGCGAAGAACCCGGTGCTGGCGAGGCTCGCCGGGGTGCCCGGCGTCGAGGTGCGCGGGACGCGGCCGATGGCGGGCGTACCGACGCTGGAGGACTTGAAGTGCCGCAACCACCGCAAGCTGGTGGTCATCGACGGGCGGCAGGCCACGGTGAGCGGCCGCAACCTGGGCCAGGCCTACTACCGGGGCTACGACGAGGTGCGCCTGGCGGCCGAGACGGCCTACGACGAGGTGCCGTGGCTCGACGCGAGCGCCACCGTCGAGGGGCCGTTGGTCGAGGCGGTGGCGCGCTGCTTCGCGCGCGACTGGACCCGCAGCGGGGGCGCGCCCTTCGAGGTGGAGCCGGTGGCGCCCGCCGGGCCGCTCACGTGTCGCCTCGTGACGCACGAGGGCCTGCGCGACGGGCACACCCTCGACGCGCAGCGCGAGCTCATCCACGGGGCGCGGCGGTCGGTGACGTTGGTGAACACCTTCCCGCTCGCGCTGGAGTTGCAGCGCGCGCTCCTCGCGGCCCTCGGGCGCGGCGTGGCGGTGACGCTGCTCTTCGGCAACGTGCGGCCGCGCTGGGGCCAGGCGCACGCCTTCCCCGGGGGGCGCTACCGGGGCCTCGCCGACGAGCTCGTGCGCGCGCGCCTCGCCCCGGTGCTGCAGGCCGGCGCGCGAGGCTTCGAGTTCGCCCTCCCGAGCGAGGGCCTGGGCCGCGTCTTTCCCCACGTCCACGCCAAGCTCTTCACGCGCGACGACGAGCTGGTGCTGGTGGGGAGCGCCAACCTCGACGTCACCTCGGGCTACTGGGAGAGCGAGGCGCTGCTGGCGGTGCACGACGCGGGCTTCGCGCGCGAGACGGCAGCGGCCCTCGACGCGCTGCTGGCGACGTCGCGCCGGGTGGACCCCACCGACCCCGCCTGGCAGGAGGCGCTCGCCTGGCGCAGCTGGCTGGGCGACAACTGGCCCGTGCTGGTCGGGTAGGTCGCGACAGCACCTTTTTACCTCTCGCCTGCTGGTGTGTAAGGACGAAGGCCGGAGGCGCGCACATGGCAGGTCGGAGCGGGATGGTCATCGGGGGCCTCGTGGTCGTTGCGCTGGGTGCCGTGGCCGGGGGCGTGGCGTGGTGGCAGCGCGCGCCCGCAGAGAAGACCCCCGCCTTCGTCACGGCGCCCGTCACCCGCGGCGACATCTTCTCGCGCGTCACCGCCACGGGCACCCTCTCGGCCCTCGTCACGGTGCAGGTGGGCACGCAGGTGTCGGGGCGCATCCAGTCGCTCAAGGCCGACTTCAACTCGCCGGTGAAGAAGGGGCAGGTGCTGGCCACCCTGGACCCCGAGATGTTCGCCGCGGCCCACGCGCAGGCCGCCGCGAGCGAGCGGGTGGCCGCCGCCAACGTCACCAAGGCGAAGGCGCAGGCCGCCGACGCCGAGCGCAAGCACCGCCGCACCGCCGAGCTCGCCGCGCAGAAGCTGGTGGCCCCGGCCGACCTCGACGGCGCGCAGGCTGAGGTGGACGTGGCGAAGGCCTCCATCGAGGCGGCCGAGGCGCAGCTCGCGCAGGCCCGCGCGCAGCGGCAGCAGGCGCAGGTCAACCTCGCCTTCACCACCATCGCCTCGCCCATCGACGGCACCATCATCAGCCGCGCGGTGGACGTGGGGCAGACGGTGGCCGCGTCGCTCCAGTCGCCGACCCTCTTCACCATCGCCGAGAACCTCGAGCGCATGCAGGTCAACACCAGCGTCGCCGAGGCCGACGTGGGCAAGCTCAAGGAGGGCGCGGAGGCCACCTTCACCGTGGACGCCTTCTCGAACCGCCGCTTCTCGGGCCGCATCCGGCAGATCCGCTACGCGGCGACGGTGGTGTCCAACGTCGTCACCTACGACGCCGTCATCGACGTGGAGAACCCGGAGCTGCTGCTGCGGCCGGGCATGACGGCCAACGTCACCTTCGTCACCCAGGAGGTGCAGGACGTGCTGCGCGTGCCCAACGCCGCGCTGCGCTTCCGCTTCGAGCCTCCGGGCGGCGCCGCGGGCCGGGGCACCAGGGCCGCCGGGGCGAGCGGCGCCATCGCGCGCCCCAGCCGCCAGGACGGCGTGCCCGCGCTGCCCGAGGGGAGCCGCTTCATCACCGTGCTGCGCGACGGCAAGCCCGAGCGCGTGGCGGTGGTGACCGGCCTCACCGATGGCTCCTTCACCGAGGTGGTGAGCGGCCTCGAGGAGGGGGCGGTGGTGGTGACGGACCGCGCGAGCGGCGCGCCGGGGGGCGGGGGAGGCGGCCGACCGGGGGGCGCTCCGAGCATGAGGCTCTTCTGACATGGCCCTCATCGAGCTCGACGCCGTGACGAAGGTCTACGCCATGGGCGACGTCGAGGTGCGCGCGCTGGCCGGCGTCGACCTCCGCGTCGAGCGCGCGGAGTTCGTCGCCATCATGGGCGCTTCGGGCTCGGGCAAGAGCACGATGATGAACGTGCTCGGCTGCCTCGATCGACCCACCACCGGCGCCTATCGCCTCGATGGGCGCGAGGTGTCGACGCTCTCGCGCGCGGAGCTGGCCGGCGTGCGGAACCGCGCCATCGGCTTCGTCTTCCAGAGCTTCAACCTCCTCTCGCGCACCAGCGCGCTGGAGAACGTCGAGCTGCCGCTGCTCTACGCGGGCGTGTCGTCGTCGGCTGAGCGCCGCCACCGGGCCACCGAGGCCCTGCAGCGTGTGGGCCTGGGCGACCGGGTGGACCACCTGCCCAACCAGCTCTCGGGCGGGCAGCAGCAGCGCGTCGCCATCGCCCGCGCGCTGGTGAACACGCCCGGCGTGCTGCTCGCCGACGAGCCCACCGGCGCGCTCGACTCGAAGACCTCGGTGGAGGTGATGGCGCTGCTCGCCTCGCTGGCCGACGCGGGCATCACCGTGGTGCTCGTGACGCACGAGGCCGACGTCGCCGCGTGGACGCGCCGCGTGCTGGTGATGAAAGACGGGCTGCTGGTGAGCGACAAGACGCAGGCGCCCCTGCGCGGAGCGGCGTGACATGGGGCCGCTCCAGACCATTCGTCTCGCGGTGAAGGCGCTGCGCCGCAACCTGCTCCGCAGCTTCCTGACGGCCCTGGGCATCATCATCGGCGTGGGCGCGGTCATCGCCATGGTGGCCATCGGCGAGGGCGCGCGGCACCGGGTCAACGCCACCTTCTCGGCCATGGGCACCAACCTGCTCATCGTGATGCCGGGCTCGAGCTCGGTGGGCGGCGTGCGCGGCGGCTTCGGCACGCAGCCCACGCTGACGAAGGACGACCTGCGCGCCATCCAGACGGAGCTGCCGATGGTGGCCGCCGCCGCGCCGGACCTCGCGACGGGGGCGCAGCTGCAGAGCGAGGAGCAGAACTGGAGCACCTCGGTGCGCGGCACGACGCCGGAGTTCTTCCGCGTGCGGCAGTGGGGCGTAGCGCACGGGGTGGGCCTCACCGACTCCGACGTGGACTCGGGCGCCAAGGTGGTGGTGCTGGGCGCCACAGTGGCCGAGAAGCTCTTCGGCGCCAGCGCCGACCCGCTGGGGCAGCTCGTGCGCATCAAGGGCGTGCCCTTCCAGGTGGTGGGGGTGCTCGAGAGGAAGGGGCAGAGCGCCATGGGCCGCGACAACGACGACACCGCCATCGTGCCGCTCTCGACCTACCTGTCGCGGCTGAGCCCCTCGGCGCTGGGGGCGTTCCTCCCGGGCACCATCATCGTCAGCGCGCTGACCGCCGAGTCGGTGCCGCGGCTGCAGCGGCAGGTGACCGAGCTGCTGCGCGAGCGGCACCGCATTCCCCCCGGCGGCGAAGACGACTTCAACATCCGCAACCTGGCGGAGGTGGCGTCAGCGCAGGCCGAGGGCGCCGAGACGCTGTCGGCGCTCCTGGCGAGCATCGCGGCGGTGTCGCTGCTGGTGGGCGGCATCGGCATCATGAACATCATGCTGGTGAGCGTCACCGAGCGGACGCGGGAGATCGGCATCCGCATGGCGGTGGGCGCGACGCCGGGGCAGGTGCTGGCGCAGTTCCTGACCGAGGCGCTGACGCTGTCGCTGCTCGGCGGGCTGGTGGGCGTCGGCGCCGGGGTGCTCGCGGCGCAGCAGCTGTCTTCCAGCATGGGGTGGCCGCTCATGCTGCGCAGCGACGTCATCCTCATGGCTACCGGCTTCAGCGGGCTCGTCGGCGTGGGCTTCGGGCTCTACCCCGCGCTCAAGGCCAGCCGCATGGACCCCATCACCGCGCTGAGGTTCGAATGACGAGCGCGCTCGTGCTGGCCGTGGCGCTCGCCGCGCTGCCGGAGTCGCTCACCCTCGACGAGGCGCTGGCCCTGGCTCGCCAGCACCGGCCCGCCCTGCGCCAGGCCCGCGCGCAGGCCGACGCCGCCGACGCCCGCGCCCGGCAGGCCCTCGCGCCGCTGCTGCCCACGCTGTCTCTGGGCCTGGGCTACAGCCGCTCGACGGCGAACTTCGTGGCGCGGCCGGGCGCGGTGCCGTCGGCCATCGACGCCACCTCGAGCGCGCGGTTGGACTCCTTCGACTACTTCTCGGGCAACCTGACCGCGAGCGCCACGGTGTGGGACTTCGGCGGGCGGTGGCTGCGCTACCAGGCGTCGCTCTCGACGGCGCAGGCGCAGGCGGCGCAGGAGCAGGCCCAGCGGCGCACCGGCGACTACGCGGTGCGCGCGGCCTTCTTCGCCGCGGTGTCGCAGCAGGCGCTGGTGGAGGTGGCCGACGCGGCGCTCGTCAACACCCGGGCGCGGCTGGCGCAGGTCGAGGGCTTCGTGAAGGTGGGCACCCGCCCGGAGATCGACCTGGCGCAGGTGCGGGCCGACGTGGCGAACGCGCGGCTGACGGCCCTCAACGCGAAGAACGGCGCCGCGGTGGCGCGCGCGCGGCTGAGCCAGGCCATGGGCGTGGAGGCCGCGCCGACCTACGCGGTGCGCGGCGACGCGCTGCCCGAGGTGGACGGCGAGGCCCGCGAGGTGACGGCGCTCCTCGACGAGGCGCTGGCGTCGCGCCCCGAGGCCGACGCGCTGGAGGCCCAGGTGCGCGCGCAGACGCTCACCGTGCGCTCTACGCGCGCGGGGTACTGGCCCACGCTCGGCGTGCAGCTTGGGGGCACGGTGGCCGCCCGGCAGCTGCCCACCTTCGTTCCGAACCTGAACGCGCAGGTGACGTTCAACTGGGCCTTCTACGAGGGCGGGCTGACGCAGGCGCAGGAGCGGGAAGGCGAGGCGGTGCTGCGGCAGCTCGAGGCGCAGCGCGACTCGCTCCGGCTCGACGTGCGGCTGGAGCTCGAGCAGGCGCTGCTCGACGTGGCTGCGGCGCGCGAGGGCGTGGAGGTGGCGGCGGAGGTGGTGATCGCCGCTGACGAGAAGCTGCGGCTGGCTGACGGGCGCTACAAGGCCGGGGCCGGGAGCGCGCTGGAGCTGAGCGACGCCCAGGTGTCGGCCACGCAGGCGGCCGCGCAGGCCGTGCAGGCGCGCTTCACGCTGGCGACGGCGCGGGCGGCGCTGCTCGCGGCACTCGGCCGCTGAGCGCGTGGCCTCCTCGTCTTCCAGTAGCCGGAGAAGGGCCGGCTACCGGCGTTGTTCAGCCTGCTGTGCGTCGAGGTCCGGCCCGTGCCCGGCTGCAATTGGGCGTTCGTTCGGCTGACCTGCGTCGTGCACGCTGGGTGGTAGGCTCGTAGCCTTCGCACCGCGTCGCGTCGCGGTGCTTCGACTGGAGAGGCGTCGTGGCTCGGAATTCGGGCGTCGAGGTGTTGAGGCAACGTTGGCTCCGTGAGCGCACCGCGGCGGTGCAGTGCGCCGTCATGAGTTACATGGTGGTCCAGTGAGTTTTGCCCCTCGCTTTACGATCACGAACCGGCTCACGGCTGACCTCACGACTATCGAGCGAGCACGAGGCTTCCTTGAGGCCGCGACGATCTCCGAGCAGTGGGTGCGGCGCATGAGCCAGCGCGCACTCTTGCTTGAAGCGCACCACACGACACACATCGAGGGCACGCAGCTCAGCGTCGAGCAGGCTGAGCAGATCTGGGCGGGGCAAGAGGTGAAGGGCGCGAACGCCGACGACGTTCGCGAGTTGCTCAACTATCGCGGCGCGTTCGACCTGGTGAGCGAGTATCTCTCGAGCGGCGCGCCAATCAGCGAAGGTTTGATTCGTGAGATCCACAAGCGGCTGGTCGAGGGCGTTCGAGGTGGCCGCGCGAAACCGGGGGAGTGGCGGACACTCCAGAACTACGTCGCGAACAGCAGGACGGGCGAGGTCATCTACACGCCGCCGCCTCCCGGTGAAGTACCTGCGCTCATGCGCGAGCTGGTCGAGTGGCTTCGTGCGGAGGAAACGATCCACCCAGTGCTCGTCGCCGGCGTCGCGCAGTTCCAGCTGGTTCACATCCATCCATTCGTTGACGGCAATGGGCGAACGTCGCGGTTGCTCTCGACACTGGCTCTCTACCGAGCGGGCTACGACTTCAAGCGCCTCTTCACGATCAGCGAGTACTACGACCGAGACCGAGCGGCTTTCTACGCGGCACTTCAGGGCGTTCGGAACGCCCGCCTGGACCTCACCGGCTGGCTTGAGTTCTTCGTCACTGGGCTGGCTACACAGCTTCAAGAGGTGCGTGCAAAGGGAGAGCAGGCGATCCGCGCGGACGTGCTCGCTGCCGAGAAGGGCCTCAACGAACGGCAGACGATCCTCCTGGGGGCGTTGCTGGATTCCGTCTCTTTGACGCTGGCGCAGGCGGAGCACCTGCTCCCCGCCGTCGCGCGCCGTACCGTCCAACGCGACCTCAAGCGGCTTGTCGAAGTGGGTCTCGTCAGCGAACTCGGTCGAGGCCCGACCGACCCGAACCGGGCGTACCGATGGCACCCGCCGAAGCAGTGACGGGCAATGACAGAGGGCTATGACAAGCTGTGACAGGGCGCTGTGACACGGCGCTGGCCGGCCGCGACAGGCAAGGGTTTGAAATTGCTAGAATGGACGCACATGAGCGCCTCGCGCATTCGCAAGCAGGTCTACGAGCTCACCGTGGCAGACCTCGAGCAGAGCGGCGTTTGGGAGTTCGCGCTCGACGAGGAAGGGGAAGAGGGTCAGGACGAGGCGACGGTTCGGCCATACACGGTGCTCGGACCCCTCGATCCATCCGAAGGCATGTTCATCGTGCGTGCACGACTGAGACTGGCCGATGGCACACCGCGCACGGGCTACCTGACGCCTGGAGTTCAAGGCGACTTGAGTCTTGGTGCGCTACAGCCGGCCATTGTGGTCAACGGGGGACAGGTCTCGTTTTGGTGTGGGGTCATCGTGCCCGCGCCGGAGCACATCGCAGAGAGCTACGCGCGCCTTGGAAAGACGGCGCCGTCTCAGGTGTTTCCGCTGACCTTCGAGTCCGACGTGGAACTGGTTGGCGGCCCAATCAGCGGGGAGCTACCGGGCTTCATGGTGATCGAGGACGTCACGGAGATGCGCACGAGCGTCATTGCATGATGCCTGGCGAGCGGCTCGTGAGGACCTCACGGCTCGTCGCCCTTCACGAAGCCCCAGCCGAAGCGGCCCTTCACGCAGAGGTTGCCCGCGGTGACGGAGTTGTCCGACGGCGAGGTGACCCGGAGGATCTCGTTGTCCTGCACCCGGAGCGTCAGCGTGCACCCGACGCCGCAGTAGGAGCACACGGTGTCCGTCACCGTCTGCTTCGCCTCGTCCCACTTCCCGGCGGCGCGCACGTCGTGCTCGGCCTTGAACATGAGCGCGCCCGTGGGGCACACGCCGATGCAGTTGCCGCAGAACACGCAGGCCGAGTCGGGGAGCGTGACGTCGTGTTCCGTCGACACCGTGGCGCCCATGCCGCGGCCCGCGATGGCGATGGCGAAGGTGTTCTGCGCGTCGGTGCCGCAGGCCTCCACGCACTTCATGCACACCATGCACTTGTCGTAGTCGCGAATGAACAGCTCGTTGTCGACCTTGACGGGCTTCGGGCTCTGCGCGCGCGCGCCGAAGCGCGAAGGCTCCGCGCCGTAGCGCTTCGAGTACTCCACGAAGATGGGCGAGAGCGACATGTCGACCGAGGCGCCGAGCAGCTCGAGCACCAGCTTCCGCGAGGTGCGCACCCGGGGGCTGTCGGTCTTCACCACCATGCCCGGCTCGGCCTGGCGCGAGCACGAGGGCACGAGGGTGCGCGCGCCGTCGACCTCCATCACGCAGAGGCGGCAGACGTTGACGGGCGTGAGGTTCTCGGCCCAGCACAGCGTGGGCGTCTCGATGCCCACGGTCTCCGCCGCCGCGCGGAGCGTGGTGCCCTCGGGCACGGTGACCTTCTGCCCGTCGATGGTGAGCTCCACGGTGCGCTTCATCGCTGCTCCTCGAAGGGCATCAAGGCGAGGGCCGACTCGATGGCCGCCGTCGCCGTCTGGCCCAGGCCACAGATCGACGCGTCCTTCATCGCCTGGCCGAGCTCTTTGTAGAGGGCGAGCTCCTGCGCCATCGAGCCCATGGGCTGGTTCGCCACCAGGCGCGCGAGGAGCTCTTCTTGCTTCACCGTGCCCACGCGGCAGGGCACGCACTGGCCGCAGGACTCGTCGCGGAAGAACGCGGCGATGCGCTGCAGCAGCGGCGCGAGCGAATCGGTCTCGTCGAGCACCAGCACCACGCCCGAGCCGAGCGTCGTGCCCGCGGCGCGCGTCGCCTCGAAGGAGAGCGTCACGTCGAGCTGGGAGGGCGAGAGGAAGGTGCCCGCGGCGCCACCGAGCAGCACCGTCTTGATGCGCTTGCCGCCCGGCACGCCGCCCGCGAGCGCCAGCAGCTCGCCCAGCCTCGTGCCGAAGGGCACCTCGTACACGCCGGGCTGCGCGACCTTGCCAGAGACGCAGAAGAGCTTCGTGCCCGGTGAGCCGGCGGTGCCCACCGACGCGTAGGCCGCCGCGCCTTCGCGCACGATGTCGAGCGCCGCGACGAGCGTCTCCACGTTGTTGATGGCCGTGGGCTTGCCGAAGAGGCCGAACTGCACGGGGTAGGGGGGCTTGTTGCGCGGCTCCCCGCGGAAGCCTTCGAGGGAGTTGAAGAGCGCCGTCTCTTCGCCGCAGATGTAGGCCCCCGCCCCGCAGCGCAGCTCGAGCTCGAAGGTGACGCCGTGGCCCAGCACGTCGCGGCCGAGGAGCCCGTGCGACCGCGCGCGCGCCATCGCGTGGAGCAGCCGCGCGCGGGCCAGCGGGTACTCGCCGCGCAGGTAGATGTAGCCGCGCTCGGCCCCGGTGGCGTAGCCGGCGAGCGTCATCGCCTCCACCAGCGCGAAGGGGTCCTGCTCGAGCAGCACGCGGTCCTTGAAGGTGCCGGGCTCGGACTCATCGGCGTTGCACACCACGTAGTGGGGCCGGGCCGGCGCGCGGGCCACGGCCTCCCACTTGCGGCCGGTGGGGATGGCGGCGCCGCCGCGGCCGACCAGCTTCGAGTCGGCGATCTCACGCACCACGCCCTCGGGCCCAAGCTCGAAGGCGCGGCGCAGGGCCGAGTAGCCGCCGTGGGTGCGGTAGTCGTCGAGGCTCGCCGGGTCCACTACGCCCGCGCGCGCGAGGAGGCGCCGGGGCCCGAGGCTCCCGACGTGCGTCACCTCGGCGGGGGTGGTCTCGCCCGCGAGGGCCCGCGTCACCGTCTCCACCGTCGCGTGCCCGAAGGCCTGCTCCCGGGCGCGGGCTGTGCCGTGGCCCGGCGCTGCCTCTCCGCGCGGTGCGGCGCTGACTGTCGGTGTCGTCACACTCTGCGACGTTTCGGCGGCGGGCGGAGCGTCGCCCCCTGGCACCCCGGCGACCGTCACCAGCGCCGCGGGGGCCTGCTCGCACAGCCCCAGGCACGGGCTGCGCGACCAGCGCTTCGCCGGGCCGGTCGCGTGCGCATGAGGACCGCTCGCGTGGTCCTTCGGGAGCGCGCCGGGCCCGAGGCGCTCCTCGAGGCGAGCGCACAACGTCTCCGCGCCGGCCATGCGGCACGCGATGTCGTCGCAGGCGTGCGCGAAGGCGGCCGGGCGCGGCTCGAGCGAGAGCAGCGCGTAGAAGGACGCGACGCCGAAGCCCTCGGCCGGCGGCACGCCCAGGCGCCGGCACGCGTAGCCGAGCCCGCCGGGGCTCACCCAGCCGACGCGGGCCTGCAGCGCGAGGAGCGCTGGCAACAGGTGCGTGCGCCGGGCCTCGACGTCGCTGACGGGCAGGGGCGCCTCGGGCCCCGGCGGCGCGCCCAGCACCGCGTCGACGGCGGCGCGCTCGGCGTCGGAGGGCGGCGTCTCGATTGGCTTGAGGTCCATGTCGTCAGCCCAGCTTCTCCACGCGCACGGCGGCGGCCTTGTACTCCGCGGTGCCGGCGCGCGGGTCCGTCGCGTCGATGGTGAGGAGGTTGGTGTCGACCTCGTCGGGGAAGTGGAAGGTCATGAAGGCGAGGCCCGGCTTGAGCAGCGGGTCGACGCGCACCGGGGCCTCCACGGCGCCGCGGCGCGACACCACGCGCACGCGCTCGCCGTCGCGCACGCCCAGCCTCGCCACGTCGGCCGTCGAGAGGTCGATGGTCTCACCGCGGCGCAGCGGCGAGGGGTAGCCCTGCGTCTGCACGCCCGTGTTGAACGACTCGAGCTGGCGCCCCGTGGTGAGGCGGAGCGGGTAGTCGGCGTCGAGGGCCTCGGCCGGCGGCTCGTCTTCGGCCGGGTTGAAGGACGCCCGCGGCCCGCGCTTTGCCTCGTCGGTTTCCCACAGGCGCCCGTGGAGGAACGGCGTGCCCGGGTGGCCCTCGGTGGGGCAGGGCCACTGGAGGCCGCCCTGCGCCTCGAGCTGCGCCCAGCTCATGCCCGCGTGCATCGGCGAGAGCGCGCGGCACTCGTCCCACAGGGCCTGCGCCGTGGGGCTGCCGAAGTCGTAGCCCAGCCGCCGAGACAGCTCGCAGATGATGGCGATGTCGTCGCGCGCCTGCCCGGGCGGCTGCAGGGCCTTGCGCACGCGCTGCACGCGGCGCTCGCTGTTGGTGACGGTGCCGTCGGCCTCGCAGAAGCTGGCCGTCGCGGGGAGCACCACGTCGGCCAGCTGCGCCGTCTTCGTGAGGAAGAGGTCCTGCACCACGAGGCAGTCGAGGCCCTTCAGGCGCTCGACGGCGTGGCTGCCGTCGGCCTCGCTCTGCGCGGGGTTCTCGCCGACGACGTAGAGCGCGGTGAGCGCCTTGCGGCCCATGGCCTCGAACATCTCCGTGAGGTGCCAGCCCTTCTTCGGCGGCACGGGGCGGCCCCAGGCGGCGTCGAAGCGGGCGCGCACCGCGTCGTCCTCGACGTCCTGGAAGCCGGGCAGCTTGTGCGGCAGCGCGCCCATGTCGCCGCCGCCCTGCACGTTGTTCTGCCCGCGCAGCGGGTTGAGCCCCGAGCCCCAGCGGCCGACGTGGCCGGTGACGAGCCCCAGGTTGATGAGCGAGAGCACGTTGTCCACCGCGTTGTGGTGCTCGGTGATGCCCAGCGTCCAGCAGATCATCGCGCGG
>CAYUZK010000087.1:0-23782 GCA_964449625.1 uncultured Archangium sp. | reverse complement strand
CCGACGGCGACCGTGCAGCCGCCCCCGCCGCGGCCCGTCGCGGCGCCACCCGCTGCGCCCGCGGCTGCGCCCGTCGCGAAGCCGAAGCCCGCGCCGGCGTGGACCCAGCCCGACGAAGATGACGAGCCGCGCCGCGACGAGGGCCGCACGATGCCCTGGCTCATTCTGCTGGCGGTCTTCATCGCCGTGATCGCCGGCTGGTGGGCATGGAGCAAGGCGAACCAGCCCGTCGTCGGCGTGGAGCGGCCCCCGACGCTGCCGGTGGCGACGGTGGTGGACGCGGGCCCCTCGCCCGTCGCGGCCGTCGCCGTGGTCGATCCGCCCCCCGACGCTGGCGAGCCGCTGCCCGGCGACGCGACCCCGCCGCCCGACGTCGCCACCACCGAGCCGGTGCGCCCGCCGCCTGAAGCGACGCCCAGCACCGTGCTCGTCAGCCTCGACTCGAGCCCCGCGGTCGACCTGCTCCTCGAGGGCAAGCCGCTTGGCCGCACGCCCTGGAGTGGGCGCCTGGGGCCCGGCCGGAAGGTCTTCACGCTGCAGAACAAGGAGCTCGGCATCAGCACCGCGCGCGCCATCACGGTGGGCGACGAGCCCATCTCGCAGCGCTACACCTTCGAGAAGGGCTTCGTGGCCGTGAAGGCGCCCGAGGGCGCGGCCATCTTCATCGACGGCAACCGCGTGGGCACCGCGCCGATCCGCGGCGAGATCCCGGTCTACGAGGGCAGCCACCGCATCACCGTCAACATCGGCCAGTCGAAGTGGTCGGAGCCCTTCAACCTGTACGCCGGCCAGCGGGTCTCGTTCAACGTCGAGATGCAGTGAGCTACGCGCCGCGGGCCGCCTTGCGCTGCTTGATCAGCGCCTCGTAGCTCCGCGCGACGGCCTGGGAGAGGATCAAGAGCTCCCCGACGTCGGGCGGCGTGAGCTGATCGGGCCCCTGGTCCACGTAGAGCAGGTGCACCAGCTTCTCGCGCACCAGCAGCGGGAGGATCACCGCCGTCGTGGGGTAGCCCCCGCCGAGCATCTTGTAGAAGACCGCCATGCCCGGCGTGCGCTTCATGGGCCCCACGAAGTGCGACCTGAGATCGCGCACCAGGCGGAAGGTGTTCTGCTCGCGCAGCGTGACGCCGATGCGGCGCACGGCCCGCGGCTGCACGCCCTGGCCAATGCCCCGCCAGCCCGTGACGAGGTCGCCCTGCACGTTGAGCAGCAGCGCGCGGCGGAACTTGCTCCGGGCGAACTGCATCACCGTGCGCGCGATGTCCTCGCGATCGGAGCTGGCCTGCAGCTGCTTCTGGGCCTCGGCGAAGGTGAGCGCGGGCAACTCCGGCTCGCTGCTCGCCACGCCGATGGGGGCCGGGCCCGCGGGCGCCGCCGGCCTCGGCACGACCAGGGGCTGGCCCGCCACCACCAACGGCTCGTCGTCGATGACGGCGCCCTCGAGCACCTCCTCATCCTCGCCGCCCTCCACCGCGCTGGCGTAGAGCCGGGCGAAGTCATCTTCGTTGATGAGGTCGCTCGGGTCGCCCGGCTTCGGCTCGCCGTCACCGCGGCGCTTCGAGGGCCGCAGCGTGTTCATGTCGATGGGGCGCAGCGGCCGGAACGCCTTGCAGTGCGCGCGCAGCAACTGGTTCATGCGGAACTCGGGGATGATGACGGCCACCACCCGCTTGCCGGCCTTGAAGGCCAGCGCGTCGATGCCCTTGATCTGCCCCGGACCCATCACCGCCACCGTCAGGCGCGTGGCGTCGACCCGCATGGGCATCACGTCTTCGTCGTCGTAGAACTGCCGATCGGCGAGCGCGAGGGCCGCCGGGTCGGGCACCATCTCGCCGGCCGCGTACGGGAGCCCGTGCTGGCGCCCCAGCACTCGGGCCAGCTCGGTCTCCTGGAGGAAGCCGAGCTCGACCAGGTTGGTGCCCAGGCGCCCGCCGTGGATGACCTGCATCTCGAGCGCCTCCTCGAGCTGCTCGCGCGTGACGAGCTTCTCCTCGCGCAGGAGCTCACCGATTCTGGCCATGGCCTCGACCTCCCACGCTGCACCTCATGGCACGGGGTCGGGGTGGTGCGACAACCCGACCAGGTTCCCTTCGGGGTCGCGGACGTACAGCGTCCACCCCGTTCGACGCTCGATCTCGACGCCACGGGCCGCCAGGGCCGCCTCGGTCGCCTCGCGCTGCGCCGCGGCGATGCGCAGGGCCACCATCGAGAAACCCAGCGTGCCGGCGGGCGTCTCCTCGGTCGCCAGCTCCACGGCGAGGAAGGCGCTGTCTCCGGGCTCGGCCGACACCGACACCCAGATGCTGCGGAGCCGGCCGTCCTCGAAGAGGTGGCGCCTGAGCTCCCGCAGCCCGAGCGTCGCGACGTAGAAGCCCGCCACCCGCTCGACGTCGCGGACCTGGATGGCGACATGGTGGAGCCCCAGCGGGGAGATCATCGGCGTCCTCGGACCTCGTGGCCCTCTAGCGGCGACAACCTACCCGAGCCGCGCGGCGGCGCCAGCGCAGCACGCACGCCAGCAGCGCGAGCCCCAGCCCGCCCGGGCCGCCGGAGCAGCCGCACCCGGGGCCGATGACCCATGGCGCGTCGGCGAGCGTCACCAGCTGTCCGTTGAGCCGCGCCGTGGCGGCGAGCGCCGGGCGCCCCAGGAGCCGCGGGCGCGCGAGCAGCTCGAGCTCGACCTCCCCTCCCGCGGGCACGGAGAGGCCCTCCACGGACACGGCCCCGTCGCGCCAGGCGGCCTCCACTGGCGCGCCGCCGAGCCTCGTCGTTCCCTCCACGGGCACGGCGCCCGAGAGCTGCAGCTCGAGCTGGAGCCCCTCCGCGGGGCACGCGGTCGGGTTTTTGATCGTCGCGCGAGCCCGGAACACGGACTGCTCCTCGACGATCACCGGGTCGATGCGACTCGACGCCGAGAGGAACGGCGCGACGCCGAGCACGAGCTGTCGCTGCTCGGTGAGGGCATTGCCAGCGCCTGCGTCGGCGGACCACTCGAGGGTCACCACCTGGCCCGCGGCCGACCAATCGCGCGCGAGGGTCTGCACCGAGGCCGTCGCCCCCTGCCCGGTGGCCTGCTCCACCGCCGGCCCGGAGACGACCCGCCACGAGAACGCGGCGGCGCTGCAGGTGCCGGCCACCGGCTCGAGGGAGACCTCGCCCGCGGCGCCCAGGCCGCACTGCACCTCGAGGCGCTCCGGCCGCTGCAGCCCGAGCGCCACCGGCACCAGGCCCGTCGTCACCATCGCGGTGGCCCGCGCGCCCGTGTCGGCGCCGTTCTCCGCGAGCGCTGCCGTGACGTCGAACTGTCCCCCCGAACACGAGCCCGGCACCTGCAGCGCCCAGGGACCCGGCACCGGGAAGCGGCCCGAGGCGAGGGCCACGCCGGCCTGGGAGATGACGACCTCCGCGTCGAGGGAACGCTCCGCGAGGCACGACGCCGCGACCGTCAGCTCGCCCGAGAGCACGCCGCCATCACCGAGCGCCGTCACGCTGAACACGGCCGTCGCGTCCAGCGCGTCGAAGTCGGGCGTGAGCTCGATCACCAGCTCGCCCGGGGGTGAGACGCGCCCCGCCTGCTCCCCGATGACCTGCCGGCGGGCCTCGAAGCGCACGGTGCTCGCCATGCACGACGACGGCGCCGTGACGCGCAGCCCGCCGTCCACCGGCGTCGCCAGCGCTCCGCCATCGAGCGCCCAGAGGAGCTCCGTGCCCGGGAAGTTCAGCTCGGTCTCGCAGGCGTGGGTCGCGCCCAGCGGGCTCCAGTCGCGGCTCGTGCCGCTGCGCTGCTGCGCCGGCGACGGGAAGACCGGGGCCTCCGGCGCCCCCCAGGGCAGCACGAGCGTGTCGACGGCAACGGACGAGCTCCCGAGGCCGCCCGGCCAGGTCACGGTGGCGGTGACCGTCGCGGTGGTGCCCGCCGCGTCACAGGCCGTCGCCGGAGGCACCCAGTCGAAGCTGGCGCCCGCGCCGCCCTGCCCCGTGGGGCTCGACCACGTCACGATCGGGGCGAGGCAGCCGCCGTCCACGCTCAGCGCGAAGCGCCCTGCGTCGCCGCCCGCGAGCACCGAAGGCGGCCCGACGCCGAGCGCCTCGCCGCGGCGCTCGACGGCGACACTGACCGGCACCACGACGCTCGACACCCCGTCGCTCACCGTCACGTCGAGCGGCACCGTGGCCTCGCAGGCCGGCACGAGGTCGACCTGCGTGCCATCGGCGACGCCCGCCACCGGAGCGAGCGCCCCAGCCGTCGTGGCCCAGGTCACGAAGACCGGATCGCCGTCGGCGTCGCCGGCGTCGGCCACGAGGCGCACCGGCTCGCCGAAGCGCGCCGGCGGAGGCGTCACGGCTACCGTCGGCGCCGCCGCGTTCTCCAGCGCCCAGGCCACGTTGCCCGCGAAGCCCGCGCACCAGCGCCCATCGACGCAGTGCACCCGCCCCGTCAGCGCGGGCGCGGCCACGCGCGCGACCCAGGTCTCGCCAGGCGCCGACGGGTTGGGGATGGGCGAGAGCACCCCCCCGGACGCCGTGCTCGCGAGGCCGCGCAGGCCGCTCGCCGAGACGAAGCGCACCACCTCACCCGCGGGCAGTGCCACGGGCTGCAGCACCGGCGCGGTGAGCTGCGGCGCGAGGGCGAAGCCTCCGTCGATGCTCACGACGAGGACCGCCGGCACGCCGAGGCGCTCGAAGGGCGAGAGATCGCGCAGCTCGGTGCCCAGACCGAGCGAGACCGCGGCCCCGCCGTCGAGGGAGAGCACCATCTGCTGCAGCCCGCCGGTGGCGACGATGACGTCCAGGGTTCCGAGGCGGGTGACGTTGAGCGACTCCACCACGCCTGGAGACTGGAAGTTTCGCAGCGCGGTCCACGGGCCGTCGGCGCCCGGGCCGCCGTAGAGCTGGTTCACCACGCTGACCGTCACCACCGCGCTCTGCGTCGGCGTGAGGCGAAACCGGCGCGCGCTGGTGCCGAAGGCCACCTCCGTCGCGGTGCCGCAGGCGGGCGCGCTGTAGCGCAGCTGCCGGTTGCTCCCGACCGCGGCGAGGCAGTCAGCCCCGAAGAAGCCCGCCCCGATGGCGCCCGCGTCGACCTGCGCGACGGCGACGGCCCCCGCATCACTCACCCGCCACGCCGAGGCGCTCGTGGAGGTCGCCAGCACCACCACGCCGCCATCGGTGACGGTGAGATCTTCGGGCGTGCCCGGGGCGGTGGTGACCTCGTGCCAGCCCGCGAAGGCGAGGGCCGCCCAGAGCACCGCCGCCGTGGAGAGCGCGCGCCTCACCAGGCCACCTCCGTGCGCAGGTAGACGCGGTCACGCGAGCCGGTGGCGCCGCCCTCGAGGCCCGTGCCCGAGAAGCCGAAGGCCGTGTAGCCGGCGCCGACGAAGAAGCGGTGATCGAAGCGGTAGCCCGCCTCCCCGCGCAGCGAGGCCCAGGAGCCCCCGTCCGGCGTGGCCGAGCGCGCCGCGCCCTCGGCCGCCACCTCCAGGCCCTCCCAGAGGCGCACCGCGGGGCGCACCGACGCCGAGACGATGGGGCCCGCCTGGGTGAGCGCGAGGTGCCCGCCGCCGCCGAGCGTGAAGCGGCTCCCCAGCCGCACGCTGGGCTGGACCGAGACGACGTGCACCCGCTCGTCGAAGGACGCGCGCCAGTTCTGGCGGTAGGCGTAACGCCCGAGGATGGTCGCCGGCCCCGCCCGCCACGCGACGGCCGCGGTGGCGTCGACGGTGCGATCGACGAGCTGGGTGCCGAGGGTGCTGTGCGTCCACAGCGCGCGCGCCGTCACCGAGACGTCGCGGTGGGCCCGCCACTCGCCACCGCCCGACGCGACGAGCTGCCGCAGCGAGGAGGCCCCCACCTCGTCGCGCACCTCGCCGCGCGCGAAGAGCCGCACGGTGTCGCGCTCCCAGGCCAGCGTCAGCCCGCCGGCGTTGCGCGCGACGCTGGGCGCGAGGCCCTCGAGCGCGCGGGCGCCGTGCTCGTAGCGGGCGCTCACCGAGAGCGCGTCGCCCAGCCGCTGCGTGAGCCCCACCGCCCTGGCGAGCCGCAGCCCGGCCACGTCCGTCGCGCTCACGTCCTCCACGAAGACGGAGGTCGTGGGGTCCACCTGCTGGCGCACGCCGGTGACGAGGCGCCGCTCGCCGGAGCCGGGCGCGTCGGCGTCGAGCGACTGCACGCCGTACCAGGTCTCCTCGCCGCGCGTGTACGAGAGCGTGCCCCAGGCCTGCGGGCCCAGCCCCGGGCCCCAGCCGGCGCGCAGCCCGAGCTCGACGGGGTTGCTCGGCTTCACGTCGACGCCGACGGAGGCGAAGGAGAGATCAACCCCGCCGTGGGCCAGCACCTGCTGGCGGTACCCGGCGCGCAACTGCAGCCACGGCGCCACGCGGTAGCGGCCGGAGAGGCCGAGCGTCAGGCCCCCGCGCGTGCCCTCAGTGAGCGCCTGCTCGAACTCGCGCGCCTCGAGCCGCACGCCCCACCCCCTCGCCTCGTAGCCGACGCCGCCGGCGAGCGTCCGCCCCGTCACCCGCGCCCCCGAGAAGGGCGCCCGGGGATCCGGCATGTCGCGCAGGTCCACCAGCGCCGTCACCAGCAGCGGCCCGAGCGGCTGCTCCCCGCGCACGGAGAGCTGGTTGAGCGCGCCCACCTGCGCCGTGTCTTCGAAGCCCGCCTGGCGCCAGCGCCACGCGGCGTCCCACCAGCCGCGGTTGAAGAGGCCGCGCGTGCGCGCGCGCAGCGTCACCGCCCAGCCCGCGGCGCCCGGGTCTGCCCCTTGCCGCGCGGTCGAGGTGAGCCCCCCGTCAGTGGACACCGCGAGCCCCTCGACGAGGCCTCGGCTGTGCGCCGTCTCGGCGAAGAGTGACACGGGCCCGAGCGTGGCCGCGGCCGAGCCCCGGAAGAGCGTGTAGTCGCCATCGCGCAGCACGCTCCCCGTGGCGGACACCGGCCCCGCGCGGCCGCGCACCTCCGCGCCGAGGGTGGCCCCGGTGGCGCCGCCAGTGTCGAGGTACTCGTAGTCCACGACGAGCACGGCCACGGCGCCCGCCGTCGGCGGGTCGGAGCCGAGCAGCGACTCGGCGGCCACGAAGGACAGCGGCCGGGCCAGCAGCACGCGGCCCGAGAGCGCGTCCAGGGTGTAGTCGCGCAGGCGCTGGAGGTGCACGTCGCGCAGCGGGAGCTGGGTCACGGCGTCGCGCCACTCGACGCGCACCACCTCGCTGCCCTGCACGACGGTCGCCCGACTCAAGAAGAAGAGGCTGCCGCCGGTGCTCTCGAAGCGCTCGTGCATCGGCCGGCGCACGAGGCCAGTGAGCAGGTCGGCCTGCGCCGGCGCTGCCACCGCGCGGAGCTCCGCGCCCCAGGGGGTCTCGACGGTGGGCGTGCGGAGCTCGAGGAAGGCGCCCTGCACCGCGCGGTGCGCGCGCCCGGCGTCCGCGGCGGCCTGGAACCAGCGCGTGCTGCCGAAGCCCAGGCGACCCCAGCCCTCGCGCGAGAGCTCGAGGCGGAGCCGGCCCTCCGACGGGTTGCTGGCGACGGTCGCCGACGCGTCGGCCCAGGCGAGCTGGCTGTTGCGCGCCTCGAGCTGGCGGGCGAAGACGTCGACGCGGCGAGCCTGCAGCAGGAGCTGAGGGCTCAGGGTGGCCACGTCGGTGTCGCGGAGATCGACCTCGGCGTTCACCTTGAAGCCCGCGAAGGAGGCCCGCGCGGCCGCCGCGCCCCGGCCGAAGACGGCGAAGGCGCCGGTGCGCACGTCGACGTTCGCCTCGAGATCGAGCAGGCCCACGGCGAAGAAGCCCGTCGTGCCGGCGCGGCGCAGGCGCTCCTGCCAGCGGCCGCTCGAGGTGACGAGGACCAGCTCCACCTCGTCGCCCGCCTGCGTGGCCCGCCCCTGCCCTTGCGCGTCGAGCGGGAGCGCTGCGCCGCCCAGGCTGACAGCCGCGCCGGGGCGGAGCGCGACCACCACCTCTCCTCCCGCGACCCAGCTCAGCTCGCCGAGCCGCTCGAGGCCCCCGGGCACGACGAGGGCGCTCTCCCGCCGCGGCACGAGCTCGACGACGGTCGTCCACAGGCGCAGCCGCCCCTCGCTCGAGGCCGCGACGAGGAACGTGTTGGGGCCGGGCGAGAGCTGCACCCAGGCCCGGCCGTCCTCCGCGGCCCGGCCGTCGATGGAGAGTGACTCCCCCGGCCCTGGCGCCCAGGCCAGCTCGTACTCGAGGCGGCCCTGCGCGCGGCGCACCTCGGGGAGCGCGGCCGAGCGCGTCGGCGCCGTCGTCGTGGCGCGGCGGAGCGCGAGATCGACGAGCACGCTGGCGCCCATGGGGAGCTCTACGGTGCGGCCCCGCTCCGTGCCCTCCCACCCGGGTGCGAGCGACGAGGGATCGATCTTGAGGCGGTGGCGGCCAGGCTGGAGCCGCGCCCCGGCGAAGTCATCGGGGGCGCGCGCGCCCACGGCCGCGAGGTGAAAGCGCCCGTCCGTGTCCGTCACGGCCTCGAGGCCGGTCTCGAGGAGCACGCGGGCCCCCGACACGCCCGGCTCCTCGCGCCCGCACGCGCCGTCGCCGTCCAGGTCTTCGCACACGCGCCCGAGGATGGCGCCGTCGTCGAACTGACTCGACAGCGGCGCCTGAGCCAGCGCGGCCAGCAGAAGGACGGCGCTGCTCATGGCGCCCCCTCGAGCACCGCCGAGACCCGCGTGGCGACGTCGGTCACCACGAGGACGCCGTCGCGCACGAGCTCAGCGGTGCGCGCCCGGCTCACGGCCCGCCGCGTGCCCGCCGACGTCCGCACCTCGACCTCGCGCCCGTCGAGCAGCTCGCCGGAGGGCGCCTCCAGCCACCAGCGCGCGCCGTCGCCGACGCGCTCGAGGCGCACGTTCACCGGCAGCGCGGGCGCCACGGTGACGCGCACCTCGGCGCGCACGCCCAGCCGGGGCGACGCGACGCCAGCGTCTGGCGCGAGCGGTGACGACACGAGGCCGCTCCACTCCGCGGAGCGCGCGGCCCCGCTCCCACCAGCCACCACCACCGTGCCGTCGAGACCGGTCACGCCTTCGCGATCGCCGACCAGGACGCGCTCCCCCGCCACGGGCAGGCCACTCAAGTCGACGGCCGCGACGCCGAGGCCTCCCGGCACGGACCACGTGAGGAGCTGCGCGGGCTCTCTGCCCCCAGGTCCACTGGCGACGATCGTCACGGCCCGGGGTCCGAGCGCCTCCGCGAGCGGAACGGTCCAGCGCAGCGTGCCCTCGCCCTGCGCGTCGCTCACGGCTCCCGTCAGGCCTTCAGCCTCGAGCCGCACCCCGGGCAGCGGGCGCCCCAGCCCATCGCGCACGACGGCGCGCACCGACCACGAGGCCCCCCGGTGCGCGGCCAGCTCTTCGCCGGTGAGCGCCAGCGCGACGACGGGCCCCTGCGACAGCTCGACCGTGAGCGTCTCCTTCGAGTCCACCGGGCCCTGCTTCCAGGTGGCGATGAGCTTCGCCGCGCCGGCCCTGAGCTCGCGGGGCGCCGTCCAGCGCCACTCGGTCACGCCATCGCCCAGCTCCACCGCCGCCGACAAGGTGCCGGCCTCGGGCTTCCACTGCACCTTCGCGCCGCGCGCGACGCCCCCGTAGCGATCGGAGGTGGCGCACAGCACCCGCGCCTGAGCGCTCCCGTCGGCCGGAAGCCGCGTGGGCGTCACCACGCACGCGAGCTGATCCGTCGGAGGCAGCCGCAGGTCGAGGGGCGCCGTGCGGCGGTTGCGCGCGCGATCGACCGTCGTCGCCTGCGCCACGCCGAAGCCCGGCGGCACCACCGCCGGGAGCCGGAACGTGCCGTCACTGCCCGCCTCGACGGCCCCGAAGGTCTTCCCGGCGAGCGTGAGCGTGACGCGCGCCCCGGGCTCGGCCTTGCCGGGCACCTCAACGGCGCTGGCCAGCGGCACCCGGAGCACGCCCACGGCCCCTTCCACGGCCTGCGGGTGTGGCCACGGGGCGAAGGCGACGATGATCGCCACCTCGGGAAAGCGCGTCGTCGGCAGAAGGTAGCGCGCGCGGAAGGCGCCGGGCCCGACGCGCTCGACGGCCTCCAGCGTGCCCACGTTCGCGCGCAGCACGGGCGGAGGCTGGCGGGCGTCGCCGCCCAGCGTGATGAGGAGCGTCGCCTCGACGTCGACGCCCTTCACCGGCGCGCGCGGCGTCAGCTCGAGCTCGACGCTCGCCGGAGCGGCCGCCACCGCCGCGCCGGCCGCCAGCACACAGAGCGTGGAGAGCAGGACCTGACCGCGGCGCATTCAGCGCGCGAGTCTACGTCGCTCCCGTCGCGCGAGGAGCCGAATGCGCTCCGACCGGGGCCGCAGCACGAGCATCGCCACGCCAAGCAACAGCAGGGCTGGAACGACGGGCCCGCCGGCGCTCGAGCACCCAGCGCCCTCAGGCGTCGTCGCTGCCGCGGTCGCAGAGGAAGCGGCGGCAGGGCACGCGCTCGAGAGCGTGAGGGCCACGCGCGTCACCGGCTGCCAGGTGTCGCCGTTGTCGACGTGCAGGCGCAGCGACGACGCGGTGACGAGGGCGCCTGGCGACAGGCCCTGGCCGCGCCCGGTGCAGAAGGCGAACACGTAGCGACTGGCGGCGGCGAGGTCCTCGGCGCTCGTGGGGTGCGCCTTCGCGGCCCCGCCGCGGTAGCGGCACTGGGTGCGGTAGGTGCCCAGGTCGAGCTCGAGGCGCACCCAGTGGTTGCCCGAGTTGCCCGCGGTCACGGGGATCTCCGAGGGGAGCGCGAAGGTCAGCGGCGCCGCCGGCTGGGCCTCGCCGTCGATCCACCGCGTGGGCGCGGAGGTGCGCGACGCCTCGAGGGCGATCGACTGGTCCACGCAGGCCTCGCCGCCGCCACCACCAGCGCCGCCGCCCTCACCTCCACCACCGCCCTCACCTCCACCACCGCCCGCGCCACCGCCCGCGCCTCCGCCCGCGCCACCGCCCCCGTCCACCGGGGGCAGCGCGAAGGTCGCGCCGTAGATGTTGTTGTTGCCCAGGCCCTCGTCGTCCGCCTGCCACACCAGCCGCACCTCGCCCGAGGCGAGCAGCGTCACGTCGTTGAGCGTCTCGTTCACGCCGGCGGTGTTGGTGACCTGGAAGAGCCGGTTGGTGAGCAGGTCGAACAGGTAGATGTCGGAGTTGCCCGCCGTGCGGCTCTCGAAGGCGATGAGGCTGCCGCGGATCGACGGGTTGTACTGCTCGCCCGGCATCTCCAGCACCGTCTCGGTGCCGCCAGAGATGAGCACCACGTCGCTGCCGGTGGGGCCCGTGGGGTTCTGCCGCTCGAGGACCGTGAGGGTGCCGTTGGTGTCGGGGTTCACGTCGGAGTACGGCGAGCTCGTCAGCACCTCGATGGTCCAGCCGGCGCCGGCGCGCGTCGCGCGGGCGATCTCGCAGTTGGCCATGAGCGGGCAGTGCTGCCAGACGATGACGTTGCCGTCGGGCGAGACCGCCGGGTTGAAGTCGATGGCCGCGTCGTTGGTCAGGCGGCTCAGCGTGCCCGTCGAGAGGTCGAACACCATCAGCTCGCCGCTGAAGTCGGGGGTGATGCCGTAGTCGATGAAGGCCACGGTCTGGTTGCCCAGCGCCACGCCCAGGCGGATGCTGCTCGGCGCCGGCGCGACCTCGCTCAGCGCGGCGGTGAGCGTGTTGAAGAGCATGATGCTCGAGGTGCCGCCGGGGCGGATGCGCGTGAAGACGATGCGCTCGCGATCGACGTCGCTCAGCTCGTCGCGCGCGGTCGAGCCGTCCTCGAGCACGGGTGAGATGAAGGCGTCGGTGTTCGAAGAGAAGCGGAAGTAGCGAATGCGCTGCTCGGCGAAGTCGGTGTACGCGGCGACGTCGTCGTCGACGTGCGGATCGTACTGATCGCCCGCGCTGTCGTTGATCGTCACCCGCGTGGGCGAGAGCACCGTCGCCGACGGCGGGGCGATGGCGAGGGCTGCTGCTGCGAGGACTGCCGCGACTCCCGGACCCATGTGCTGCCTCCCACCGGCCACGCGGGCCGGCACCTCGAGGTCTGCTGATCAGGTCCAGGTGGATCGAGCGGACTCCACCAGTTGCTCCCGGAGACCACGGCCGACCGCTTCGCTCGAGCTGCTCGAAGGGAGGTCCCGCGGCTTTGCGACCCCGGGCTTTCCCCGGGTGTGCCCTGATCAGGAGACGGTGTTGAGTCAGGAGGATAGGGACGGCCTCGTCGGGCCGTCAAACACACCTCTTGCGACATCAGGCGACCCCGTGTAAGCGGCGCGCCATCTTCGGCCAGGTAGCTCAGCTGGTTAGAGCGGCGGTCTCATAATCCGCAGGTAGTCGGTTCGAGTCCGACCCTGGCCACTCCCTCCCAAACGCTCCGGGTGCTCGCGCGCCCGGGGCTGTTTTTTTGACGGGTTGGCCAACCGACGGTCTCATTCCGGCTCACAGGCAGGTAGCGGCCTGTAGCGCCCCGAGGAGATCGCAGACATGCAAGACACGACGATGGCCCCCCCTTCGATGGAGGGCACCGACGCCCAGCGCCTCACCCCCACCCACCTCGAGGCTGATCGCGCCGAGGTCGTCAGCACGCACGTGCTGGTGGAGCAGGACAAGGTGGATCGGCTCCGCGAGCTCTCGCGCCGCACGCGCGTGGCCCAGAGCGAGTACCTGCGGGAGGCGGTCGACGATCTCCTCACCAAGTACGATCGCAAGGACGAGCTGCCCTGATGCCGCCGCGCGCTGCCCTCGCCTCGGCCCTGCCCGACGTGCCGACCTACGACTTCACCGGGCGACGCCTGCGCCTCGTGCCGCCCCCGCCGGCGCTCCCGCAGCTCGCCGAGCCGTCGCCGCTGCTCGAGGCGCTCCGCGCGTACCTCGAAGCCCGCGGCTGAGGCCGCCCGTCAGGCGCTGCGCTCCGGGGTCGCCGGCGCCTGGCCCTGGAGCTCGAGCTGCTTTCGGAGCGCCTCGGCGTTGACCCGGGCCTCGCGACGCGCGCGCCAGCGGCTGATGATGAAGACCACGACGCCCACCACCAGCACGCCGATCAGCACGCTGCGCTCGCCGCGCACGATGCGCTCGAGCACCGCGTCGATGTCGGCGCCGAAGTAGTAGCCGAGGTAGACGAAGAGCGGCGCGGACAGGAGCGCCGCGATCGAGTCGTACAGGATGAAGTGGGAGTACCGCATGCCCACGGAGCCGGCCGTGAAGTAGGTGACGGCGCGCACGCCCGGGAGGAAGCGGGCGATCATCACGATCTTCTCGCCGTGCTTCTTGAAGAGCTGCTCGACCCGCGCCCGCTTCTCGGCGGTCATGATGCGGGCGAAGAACCCCTTCGGGTTGCTGCCCAGCCTGGAGCCGAGGCGCCGGCCCAGCATGAACATCACCGAGTCGCCGACGATGATGCCCAGGTACCCGGTGAGCATCATGCCCCACAGGTTGGCCTTGCCCTCGTAGACGAGCACCCCGCCCGCCACGAGGGGGATGTCCTCCGGCAGCGGCAGGCCGAAGCCCGCGGCGAGCAGCACGAGGAAGACCAGCCCGTAGGCGGCGAGGCCGGCCGTGCTTCCGACCAGGGCGAGGAGATAATCGGTCACGCGCTACTTCTTCGCGGGTCGGCGGGTCTCGATCTTCTGCATTGCTTCCACCACCACGGTGTCGAGGGGCTTGCCGTCGTCGAACAGCCGGGCGACGTCCTTGATTCCGAAGTACCCGCGGCTGGCGGCGGCGTCGAAGGCGGCGTCGGGGGCCGCCATGGCCCGGAGCGCGATGGCCGTGGAGATGACCGAGGTCGCCAGCTCGTGGAGCGACTGCTCGGTGGCGCCGGCGAGCTGCGCCTCGCGGAGCACCGGCACCCCGCCCGCCCACTTGCTCACCTGGCGGCCCACGGCGGGCTCCACCCACAGCCTCGCGAACTCGCGCAGCACGCCCTCGACGTTGGGCTTCTCGCCGGGCCCCACCACCACGTAGACCTCGTTGCCCTCGCCCTGCACCGCGCGCACCTGGTCGTGCGCGTCGAGCAGGTTGACGACGAGGAGCGCCTCGGTCGCCTCGGGCACCTTGAGGGCCAGGCGCGCGCGAGAGAGCGGCATGTCGAGGCCGGTGAGGTAGCCCTTGAGCGTCTTGCGGTACTCGCCCTGCACCGAGCCGGCGAGCTCCTCCAGCTTCCAGCCCGCCCAGGCCTTCGCCAGCACCTGCTCGAGGCCCTTGAGGTCCTGCAGCTCCTTCGCCTTCGCGCCGGCGGCGAAGGGCGGCGCGTCGCTGGTGACGACGTACGAGAGGTAGCGCTTGAGGGCCACGGGGTGCGCGTCGAAGAAGGCCTCCGCGGCCTTGCGGACCTCCGGGTCACCGGCGATGACGCGGGCGCGCACCTGGTGGCGCACGGGGTGGTAGACGACGCGGGGCACCGGATCGCGGCGCGTCACCGGGCCCTGATCGAAGCCCAGCGCGTTGAAGATCGCGAACAGCGTGAAGACGCGCTCGTCGTTGCGCAGCTCGACGCCGTCGCCGGTGTACAGGCTGGCGAACCAGTCACCCTTCGGGCCCGCGGAAGCCGGGGCAGCGAGGACCACGAGGGCGATCGTCAGCGAACGGAACATGGGCGCCGAGGTAGCCCACGGCGCCACCGCCTTCAAGGCCTTCCGGTCACCCGCGCAGCGCCAGCGCCCGCAGCGCGTCGTGGCTCGTGGCGACCTTCTGGCCAAACTGCGTGCAGATGGCCATCACCAGCTTGAGGCACGCCTGGGGCTTGGTGGCCGCCAGCTTCTGGAAGTCGGCGTGGCGCAGCTCGAAGGTGGTGACGGGGGTCGAGGCCGTGGCCGAGCAGAGCCGCTGGCCGGGGTTGACCAGCGACAGCTCTCCCAGCCAGTCGCCCGGGCCGAGCTCGCCGATGAGCTGCGGGCCTTGATCGCCCTGTGCCGAGAGCACCACGCGGCCGTCGCCGATGATGATCAGCGAGTCCGCCACCATGCTCTCGACGAACAGCGGCGAGCCAGCCGGGTACTGGCGCGCCGCGCTGGCGCTCGCGAGGATCTGAATGCCTGTGTCCGTGAAGCCAGCGAGAAGACCGCACCCGCGGAACACCTCGGCCGCTGTCATGGGGCCATTCCTACCACGGCTCCCCGAAGGCAGCCCGTTTTGCGCCACTTCAGGGGCACTGTACGGCGAGCGCCTTGACCTGCTCAGCCGCCTTCTCGGAGCCCAGGGCGTGGGCGCGGCAGAGATCGGCGAGGGCCTCGTCCTTCTGGCCGGCGGCCATGCGCGCGGCGAAGCGGAGGAAGAACGCCGGCGCGTAGTCGGGCCGCGCCGCGAGGAGCTGATCGATCTCCGCCAGGGCCGCCGCGGGCTGATCCCGCTTGAGGAGCAGGCCGGCGAGCCTGGCGCGGTTCTCGAGCCAGCCCGGTGACAGCGCGCGGGCCTTCTCGAAGGACGCCTGCGCGTCGCCCAGGCGCTGCTCGGTGACGGCGAAGAGGCCGGCGAGGTGGTGGGCCGCGGCGAAGCCCTCGCAGCGCAGGGCCACGTCGAGGGCGGGGTCCTGCGCCTTCGTCTGCTCGAAGCGGGCGCGCGCGCGCAGGTAGGCCGCCTCGGGCGAGGGCTGGTCGATGAGCGCGAGGGCGTCGACGTCGGTGGCGTTCTGCACGAGCTGCGGCGCCTCGGCCGGGCTGCGGCAGCCGGCGGGCGGCGGCGGCTCCTCGCGGCGCGCGTACACGGCGTCGAGCGCTGAGAAGTCGACAGCAGCCACCGCCGTGCCGCGCGGAGCCACGATCTGGGGTGGCACCTCCGGCCTGCCGACCAGCCAGCCGCCCAGCGCGAGGAACGCGACGACGGTCGCCACGCCAGCGATCACCGCCGCGCGCCCGCGCCCAGGGGGCCGCGCTGGGGCCGCCACGGCCGCGGTGCCCACCGGCGTGAGCCCCTGCTGGCCTGGAGACAGCGCCGGCCCCAGGCCCCGCTTCTGCGAGTACCAGGAGAGGATGGCGAGCATCGAGTTGAGGCTGGCGAGCACCTCCTCGGGGCCGACGTGCACGCTCTCGTCGGAGAGGCTGCCCGCGTGATCGTGCGAGCTCAAGTTGCCCCAGGCCTGCACCGTGCCCATGTGCGCGAGCACGTTGGTGGGCACCACCCCCGCGTTGCCCTGCTGCCGGAACTTGGAGACGAGATCGTCGAGCATCGCCTTGCCCGGCGTCTGCTTGAGCTCGTCGGTCACCAGCGAGCGCAGGAGCGCCTCGAGCACGAGGCGGGCGTTCTGCAGCACGCCCTTGTAGTCGCCGGCCCGGCCCCGGCTCACGAGGGCCTTGAGATCGTCGGCGGCGCGGCCGAAGCGCGGCGCGGCGGCCTCCACCTTCGCCAGCAGCGGCTCGAGGTCGACGCTCATGGCGGGCTCACTGCGTCAGCGAGAGGAGGTCGAGCTGCGCGAGCTTGAACTCGGGCTGTTCCTTCACGACCTCGGTGAGGAGCTTCACGGCCGTGGCCTTGTCCTTCTTGTCCTTCGCGTCGAGGGCGCGGGCGAACTTCGTGGCCGTCGAGAGGGGCAGCCGGTGCCCGCGCTTCGGCGGAGCTGCCTGAGGCGCGCCACCGATGGCCCCGAGCGTGCGCAGTTGCTGCCCGACGAACTCGACGACCGCGGCCTCGGCGCCGTAGACGTCGTCGCCGTCGAGCTTCACGCGCACTGCCTTGAGCACCGTGCCCTGCTCGCCGTGCACGATGCGGCCGCCGAGCATGTAGCCGATCTTCGGGTTGCCGTAGATGGAGCCGGTGACGAGGTAGTCGGCCCCGAGCAGCTTGCCGGCCCGGGCGAAGGTGCCCTGGTCCGCGAAGCGCGTCTCGCCGAGCTTGAGCTCCGTCAGCACCTCCTCGAGGCGGGCGCGCTCCACCACGTCCACGTGGCCCATGGCGAGCAGGTCGGTGATGGTCATCTCGGCGAGGGCCTTGCTGAAGAGCTTGAGGTCCTCGTCCTTGACCTCGGAGACCTCGAAATACAGCACGGCGACCCGGGGCCGCCTGCCCGCGTCGGGCTCGGCGCCGAGCGCGGTGGCAGCCAACAGACCCAGCAGGAACAGAACGCGCATGGGCCTGGAGTTCTAGCAGACCCGGGGCCGCGAGCCGCTACACTCCGCCGCGCGCATGGACGCTGCCCTGACGTCGACCCTCGAAGCGCTGCTCGACCCGGCGCGCGTGCGCTGGAGCCGCCAGCGGGCCGCCCTCGGTGAAGAGCCCGGGGAGGGCGAGCTGTTCCTCGGCGCGGGGAGCCGCGACGCCAGCGCCCCGCCCCACCCTCGGATGCTCCTGTGGAAGCTGCCGCAGTGGCGCGCGCAGAAGCTCCGCTCGACCACCGAGGTGGTGCTGCGCAGCGCGGCGGTCCTCGACGGGCTCACGCTGCCCCTCACCTTCCGCCTGCACGACCCGACGCTCGACTGCGTGGCCGCCGCGGCGCTCGCCACCTACCGGGTGCTGCACCACCGGTGGCCGGAGCACCACGAGGCGCTCGCCGAGTACGTGGGCGAGTGGGAGCAGGGCCGCACCGAGCGGGCCGGCGCCTACGAGCGGGCGCTGGCGGCCGTCTACTACGCGGCGCTGCACGCTTTCCCGGGCGAAGACGGGGCGCCGTCGCGGGAGCTCGCCGCGCTGGTGCTGGGCGCGCTGGGCCTTCACGCCGCGGCGCTGCGGGAGCTGCCGACGGAGCTCATCTCCAACCGCGTCGCCCGGCGCCTCAAGGCCGACGCCGACCTCTACCGCGCCGAGCTGAGCCGCGCGTGGCAGGTGCAGCTGGACCTGCCGGTCGAGCTCCAGCCGCAGGCGTACCGCCGGGTCGACGCGCTCTTCCTCTCGTCTCCGCAAGACGTCACGGTGCTCAAGCTCCTCGCGCGGCCCGACGCCGAGGCCTCGTTCTACGGGCGGGGCTTCGAGCTGCTCGCGGTGCACGCGCCCAATGAGCCGGCCGCCTGGGGCCGCCACACGCTCTCCATCGCCCCGGAGAGCCCGGGGACCCTGGGCGATCTCGCGCTGCAGCTCGACCGCCTCGAGGGCGATCTGGCCGTCGACGGCACGCCGCGCGTCAAGGGCACGCCGCGCTTCACCGACCAACCCCCGGAGCTGGAGGGGCTGGCCGACCCCTGGTACTCCGACGGCTACGCGTGGACGAAGCGGCGCTCGACGATCGTCGCCCCACCCTTCGCCGGCACGCGGCTGTCGCGGGAGCAGATCTGGGAGGCCACCTGGCAGCGCTTTCACGTCGGCCGCAACATCCACGTCACCGCCTCGCGCGCGGTGTTCTGCCGCGCCTACCGCCGCCACGGCTCCGTCGATGGCGTCGCGCTCGCGGCGGCCGGCTGGAGACCGATGGAGACCCCGAGCGCGCAGCACGGCTTCCTGCCCTCGGTGGCCGAGTCCTTCCTCGGCGGCGACGTGACGCACTTCGAGAAGCTCGCCGGTGAGGTGACGGTGCACCTCTCGGTGTACCCGAGCGAGCTGGCGCTGGTGTGGGTGGAGCTCGCAGACGCCACGCCGCGCACGCTGCTGGAGGTGGCGACCGCGCAGGCCGCGCGCCTGGCCGACGGCTCGCTGGAGCGGCTCGACGCCCTGCAGGACCTGGGGACCCTGCTGACGCCCATCGAGAACTCGCGCTGGCAGGTCTTCGGCGCGTACCGAATCAACCGCGCGCGCTCCACGATGCTCGACGGCTCGCGCTCGGTGCAGGGCCTCTTCCAGGCGGTGGCGAGCGGCGAGGCCCCCACGCTGCAGCAGCTCCCGTCGGACGCGGAGGTCGCCGCCCGCCGCGTGCAGGCCGCGCGCGACGTGGAGCACTGGTTCACGCCGACGGGCGGCGCGCGCTTCGAGCTGCGCCTCGACGACGCGAGCGAGGCCCCCGCCCTCGATCAAGACTTCGCGCTCTTCCTCGTGACGCTGGGCCAGCGGGCCTCGGCCTTCGAGCTCACGCGGCGCATGGGCGAGGTGGAGCGCGCCGCGCGAGAGAGCCAGTGGAAGAGCCTGGCGCCCACGCGGACGCTGCGCGGCGACGTGATGCTGTTCCGCAACTCGCTCTGGTACGCGCGGGTGTCCGACCAGCCCGAGCTCAACGCCCGCTACGACGCCTGGCGCGAGCTCCACGGCATGGCCGCCACGGTGGACGCGCTGCGCGATCAGACCACCGAGCTCGACGAGTACCGCAAGGAGCGCTTCGAGAACCTGGTGGGGGTGATGCTCTTCCTCTTCCTCCCCATCACCATCGTGTCGGGCTTCTTCTCGGGCGCGCAGTTCAACGAGCTCGAGCTGCGCGCGGGGCTGCCCTGGAGCACCACGGGCTGGGTGCTCTTCTGGGCCTACACGGCCTTCTTCTCGGCGCTGGTGTTCGGCGCGGTGCTGGTGCTGCGCCTGCGCTCGTCGCGCCAGCGCTGACGCCGCGTCACTGCCGCGCGAGGCGGAAGTCGCCGGCGGTGAGCTCCACCTTGCGCTTGCCGCCGCCGGGCAGATCGTCGCTCTCGAAGGTGGCGCTGAAGGTGCCTTCGTCGTAGCCGGCCCCGCCGGGCGCGACCTGCCTGGCCAGCGTCACCTCGCAGGTGCCGGCGAGGGTGCGGCGATCGGACCGCTGCCACTGCGCGTGGGTGCAGGCGAAGACACCGTCGGGCCGCTGCTCGAGCCGCAGCGTGAGCGACTCAGGCTGGCCACCGGGCACCACCGCGCGCTCGGTGCTGGCCATGAGCGTCAGCACCCGGCCCCCGATGGCGAGCACCGAGACCTGGTGCCGGTCGAACTCCACGGACCAGTTGCGATCGAGCGTCGCGCGCAGCCAACTCACGTTCGCCAGCGTGTCGCCCAGCGGGCACCAGGGCGTGTAGTTCTTCTGGTAGCCGAGCAGATCGCTCACCGAGCCGCCGGCCTCGAGGTACTTGCGCGAGAAAGCGCGGTAGCGATCGCAGTCGTCGCGCTCGGCCGCGAGGTGCGCCAGCCGGTGGTGCACGGCCGCGACGCCGCCCCGGTTCTTCTTCGTGAGGGGGCAGGCCTTCTCGACCTCGGCGGCGAGCTGGTCCAGCGCGATGAGGCCCGCCCGACGCAGCTGCAAGTCGAAGGACCCGGAGCCGACGCGCAGGTCCATGTCGTCGCAGCCCTCGAGGGCCTTTACCCAGCGGTCGCGCTGGCGCAGCGTGTGGTCCTTGCCTCCGAGCAGGTCGGTGATGCGCTTCTCGATGACCTTCGCGCGGGGCCCGGTGGGGAACGCGTCGAGGAGCGCCTGGTAGGCGGTGATGGCCGCGTCGAGATCGCCGTCGGAAAGGAAGACCTCGCCCTTCGCCTCCAGCAGGGCCGCGGTCTCGTACTCGCCCGAGCGATCCCCGGCAGCGGCCCGCGCCAGGCCCTTGTTGACCCGGGCGTCCAGCTCCTCGAGGAGCGCCTTGCGCTCGGCGGGGTCGACCCAGGCCAGCACCGGCGCCACGCTGAAGTGATCTCCATCGAAGACCCGCCCCTCGAAGGCGAAGCTCAGCGTGGCGCGGAACGAGAGATCCTCGAAGCTCGAGCCGCCGAGCTGCGCGTCGGCGAACAGCCGCGCGACGGCCGGGTCGAGGCTCCACGACAGGTGGGCAGGCAGCGGCTTGCCGTTCACCACCTGGGCGTGCAGCCGCTCGGCCTGCGCGCGCTCGAGCTGGAACTTGCGCGCGTTGGCGAGCCACGCCCGGAGCGTGAGCAGCACCTGGCCCTCCTGACCGAGGAGCGGCGTGCGCAGGTACGTGGCGTGGCGCGCGAGCAGCGGCTTGAGCGAGCGCGCGAGGAACCTGCCCTTGAGCACGCGCATCGAGAGGAAGCGCTGGGCCTCCTCCTTCGAGAGGGTGTCGAACTGCCCCTCCTGCTCGAGCGCCTTGTCGATGAGCCGGCCCAGCTCGAGGGCGGACACGGTGATGAGGTCCTTCTTGCGCGACTGGTACTCCTCGAAGGCCTTGAGGAGCTGCTGCTGCCGCTCGCGCCCCAGCAGGAAGGTGGGGGCCTTCGAGACGAGCGCGCGCATGGCCGCCTGCGCCTCCTCGAGCTTGCCCTGGTCCGACAGGTCGATGGCCTTCGAGTAGGCGACGAGCGTCTCGAGGTTGGGCACCCGCACCTTGCGGCGGGCGACGGCGTCGGGCTTGAGGCGCGCGTCGATGCCCGCGACGAGCTGGTTCACCAGCCGCTGCTCGAGCTCGTAGATCTTGTCCTCGGGGGCGCTCTCCCTCGCGGCGACCACCACCAGCCCCTCGGGCAGCGCGGTGATCTTCGCGGTGACCTCGAGCTCCTTCCCGCGGAGCAGCAGCGAGCCGGTCACCACGTACTTCGCGCCGACGAGCTTGCCGATCTTCAGCGCGCCGGCCTGGTCCACGAAGCGCGTCTGCTGGAACTCGAGCTCCTTGATCACGTCCTCGAGGCGATCGCGCTCGACGACGCGCACACCGTCCCAGGCGACGAGGTCGGTGATGAGGAGATCGGCGAAGCCCTTGCGCATCGCCTCGAGCTCCGGGTGCTTCGACGGGTTGTCGAAGTAGAGCACCGAGACGATGGGATCGTTCGCGGCGGCGAGCGCGGCGGCCAGGGCGAAGGCCAGCATCAGGCCCCCTTCAGTTGGCGCCGGGGAAGGCCGTGACGTACTGGATCTTCACGTCGGGGAAGGCGGTGACGAACTGCACCTTGGTGTCGGGGAAGGCCGTCACCATCTGCCACTTGCCGCACTTGTCGGGGAAGGCGGTCACCTTCTGCACCTTCACGTCGGGGAAGGCCGTCACCACCTGCACCTTCACGTCGGGGAAGGCCGTCACCACCTGGATCTTCCCGTAGAGCTTCTTGCCGTTGAAGGTGCAGCTCGACTTGCTGAAGCTGCCGCCCGCCTCGGCCGAGAGCGCGACGCCCAGGCCAGCGCAGAGGGTGACGGCGGTGAGGGCGGCGGCGAGGCGCTGCTTCATTGCGGGCTCCGTGGGCTTTCAGGCGACGACGCAGGCCTCGGCCTGCGGCGCGATCTCGGGGATGACGACGGGCGGCAACGAGAGCACGGCCGCCTGCCTCCCGCCAAGGCTGCTCTGCGAGGCCGAGTCGACCAGCACCTCGACCAGGGCGCCGACGGGGGCGTCGCCGTCGAAGTTGACGACCCGGTTGTGCGGCGTGCGGCCGGCGCGGCGCGCGGGGTTGGTGCGCGAGGGGCCCTCGACGAGCACCTCGACCGTGCCGCCGACGTGGGTGGACATGAGGGCGACGCTCTGCTGCTTCTGGAGCGCGTTGAGGCGCTCGAGGCGCTTCACCTTCACCTCGTGGGGCACGGGCCCCCACTCCGCCTCCTTGAGGCCGGCCACCGTCTTCGGCCGCGGCGAGTAGACGAAGGCGAACTGCCCGTCGTAGCGGACCTCTTCGCACAAGGCGTAGGTCAGCTCGAAGTCGGCGTCGGTCTCGCCGGGGTAGCCCACGATGATGTCGGTGGTGACGGCGATGTCGGGCCGGGCGGCGCGGAGCTTCGCGAGGCGCTCCTTGTACTCGGCCACCGTGTAGTCGCGCCGCATGCGCACCAGCACCTCGTTGGAGCCGCTCTGCACCGGCAGGTGGAAGTGCGGCATCAGCTTCGGCTCGACGCGGAAGGCGTCGACGAGCTCGTCGGAGAGATCGTGCGGGTGGCTGGTGGTGAAGCGCACGCGCTCGATGCCCGGCACCTGCGCGGTGCGCAGCAGCAACTGCGCGAAGGAGATGCCGCCCAGGTAGCTGTTGACGTTCTGCCCGACGAGCGTCACCTCGCGCACGCCGACGGTGGTCAGGCGCGCCACCTCCTGCAGCACCTCAGGGAACGGGCGGCTCACCTCACGGCCGCGGGTGTGGGGCACGACGCAGAAGGCACAGACGTTGTCGCAGCCCTTCATCACCGTGACGAACTCGGTGGCCTTGCCCAGGGAGCTCTTCGGGTCGGCCTGGGGGAAGACGTAGGCCTCGCTGTCCACCCAGGCCGTCTCGACCACGCGCACCTTCTCGGTCTCGATGCGCGCGATGATCTCCGGCAGCTTGCCGATGGCGTCGGGGCCGAAGACGAAGTCCACGTAGGGGACCTTCTCGAGGAGCTTCTGCTTCTCTTGCTGAGCGACGCAGCCACCGACCCCGATGAGCGCGCCGCGCTGCAGCTTCACCTGCCGGTAGCGGCCCAGGGTGGTGAGCACCTTGTCCTCCGCCTTCTCGCGGATGGAGCAGGTGTTGAGGATGATGAGGTCGGCGTTCTCGGCGACCGGCGTGGGCGCGTACGACATCGTCGCCAGGGCCTCGCCCATGCGGTTCGTGTCGTTGACGTTCATCTGGCAGCCGAAGGTGTGAATGAAGTACCGCTTCTGCATAGGGGCGGCCTTCTGTCGGGTTCGACCGGGGGAAGTCAACTGGCCGGGTGGAGATGCCCCGTGCCCTCGACGTGCGCGAGCTGCTGGTGGAGCGAGACCAGCTCCGCCTCCCGGCCCCGGAGCAGCCCCAGCGCCTCGCCGCCGTAGCGCGCCTCGAGCTCCGAGAGGTCCGCCAGCTTCGGCAGCTCCGCCTCGGCCCGGGCGAGGATCCTCGCGTCCCTGGGAGAGCCCCCGCCCTTCGCCTGCTCCACGCGCGCCTGCACCTGGAGGAGCGCCGAGCGCTTACCGCAGAAGTCGCCCACCAGCGCCTTGAGCTTCCCGTACTCCACGAGGTCCAGCTTCGACGCCGCGAGCGCCTTCTGGTGCGCGAAGGCGTACCGGCCGCTCCACTCCGGCCCCTGGGCCGCGGCGAGCTCGGCGAGCATCGTGCGCTGGTACACCACGAAGGCCTCCAGGCGCTCCGCCGAGAGCTGGAGCGACGCCAACCGCA
>CAYUZK010000086.1:0-23796 GCA_964449625.1 uncultured Archangium sp. | reverse complement strand
CCACCGCCGCCCTCCCCCAAATCGACGCGGGAAACGTTGACCTTCGTCACAGCCTGAGCGACGTGGGGGCCTTCCGTGAGCGCCTCGCCTCCCTACCAGGACGTCTTCATCGAGAGCCTCGCGCTCGAGCTGCCGGGGCACCGGGTCGCCTCGAAGGTGATCGAAGACGAGCTGTCGCCGACGTATCAGCGCCTGGGCATCCCCGCGGGGTGCTTCGAGAGCCTCGTCGGCATCACCGCGCGGCGCTTCTGGCCCGACGGCACCACCATCGCCGACGCCGCGACCCTCGCCGCGAAGAAGGCCTTCGCCCAGGCCGGCGCGCCGGAGCTCCTGGGGCGCACGGGCCTCGTCGTCTCCACCTCGGTCTGCAAGGACTACATCGAGCCCTCCGTCGCCGCGCTCGTGCGTGGGCAGCTCGGGCTCCCCGAGACGTGCGACGCCTTCGACCTGGGCAACGCGTGCCTGGGCTTCATCAACGGCATGGACCTCGCGGCGAGCTGGATCGAGCAGCGCCGCGTCGACGTCGCGCTCGTGGTGGCCGCCGAGAGCAGCCGCCACGTCGTGCAGCGCACGGTGCAGCGGCTCAACGAGCCCACCTCCACGCTGCAGGACTACCGCGAGGCGCTCCCCACGCTGACGCTCGGCTCGGGCGCCGTGGCCATGCTCCTCGTGCACCGCGACCTCGCCACCACCACCCACCGCGTGCGCGGCTCGGTGTCGCTGGGTGACAGCGGGGCCTCCACCATCTGCCTGGGCACCGCGGAGTGGATGAAGACCGACGCCCCGCGCCTGATGAACCGCGGCGTGGCCCTCGCCGGCCGCACCTTCCGCCTCGCGCAGGAGCGCCTCGGGTGGACGCGGCAGAACCTCGACCACCTCCTGCTCCACCAGGTCGGCGCCGCGCACGTGGCGACGCTCTGCGAGAAGCTCGAGCTCGACCTGGGCAAGGCGTTCCTCACCTACCCCGAGTTCGGCAACGTGGGCCCGGTGGCCGTGCCGCTGACGCTGGGCCTCGCCGTGGAGGATGGCCGGGTGAAGGCCGGCGACCGCTGCGCGCTCATGGGCATCGGCTCGGGCCTGTCGTGCGCGATGCTGGAGGTCACCTGGTGATGGCCGCGCGCCCCGCCGGGCCGTTCGCGCCGCGCGCGCCGGTCGACGTGCAGGGGGCGAGCTGGGCCGCCGAGTACCCCTTCACCTCGCGCTGGCTCGACGTGGCCGCGCCGGGGCAGCCGCCGCTGTGGCTCCACTACCTCGACGAGGGCCCGCGCGACGCGCCGGTGGTGGTGATGCTGCACGGCAACCCCACCTGGAGCTTCTACTGGCGCGCCCTGGTGCTGGCGCTGCGCGGCTCGTACCGCTGCATCGTGCCCGACCACGTGGGCTGCGGCCTGTCGGACCGCCCGCAGGCCTGGAGCTACCGGCTCGCCGACCACATCGACAACGTGCAGAAGCTCCTCGCGCACGCGGAGGTGACGCGCTTCTCGCTCGTGGTGCACGACTGGGGCGGGGCCATCGGCGCGGGCGTAGCCACGGAGCGGCCCGACGACGTGGAGCGCCTCGTCGTCACCAACACCGCCGCCTTCCGCAGCCAGGACATCCCCGCCTCCATCGCGAGCTGCCGCATCCCCGTGTTCGGGCCGCTCGCGGTGCTGGGCCTCAACGGCTTCGCGCGCGCCGCCACCTTCCGCGCCGTGGAGCGGCCGCTCTCGCGCAGCGCGAAGGCCGGGCTCCTCGCGCCCTACGGCAACCCGCACGATCGCCTCGCCACGCTGCGCTTCGTCGAAGACATCCCCCTCAAGGCGAGCCACCCCTCGTGGGACCGCCTGACCCGCGTCGAAGAGAAGCTGGGCACGCTGGCCGACAAGCCGATGCTCCTGCTGTGGGGCGACGCCGACTTCTGCTTCACGCCGAAGTTCCGCGCGACGTGGCAGCAACACTTCCCGAAGGCCGCGGTGCACGCCTGGGCCGACGTGGGGCACTACGTGATGGAAGACGCGCCGGAGCGGGTGGTGCCGCTGGTGACGCAGTTCCTCGCCGCGGGGCGCGCGGCGTCGTGAACGTCTGCGAGCTGCCCCGGGCCTTCGCGGCGACGCAGCCGCTGGTGCCTGCGCTCGTCGACAAGAAGACGGGCCGGAGCCTCACCTTCGCCGAGTTCGCCGCGAAGCTCGACGTCACGGCTGCAGCGCTGCGCCGCGCGGGGTTCCAGCCCGGCGACCGGGCCGCGCTCTTCGTGGCCACGGGCATCGAGTTCGTGGTGCTGGTGAACGCCTGCTTCCAGGCGGGCGTGGTGCCGGTGCTCATCGACCCGGGCATGGGCGCGAAGAACGTCCTCACCTGCCTCGAGGAGCAGCGGCCCGTGGGCCTCATCGGCATCGCGAAGGCGCACGTGCTGCGGCTGGTGTTCCGTCGCGCGTTCGCCTCGGTGCGCCACGCGGTGCTCGTGGGCGGCCGCTTCTTCCCGGGCGCGCAGGCGCTCTCGGCGCTCGAGGCGGCCAGCGCGAGCGACGTGCCCTCGGTGCACGCGCCGGCGGCCGACGAGGTCGCGGCGGTGCTCTACACCTCGGGCAGCACGGGCGCGCCGAAGGGCGTGCTCTACACGCACCGCATGCTGGCCGGGCAGGCGCAGGCCATCCGCGACATGTTCGGCATTCAGCCGGGCGAGGTGGACGTCGCGTGCTTCCTCCCCTTCGGCCTCTTCTCCGTGTCCATGGGCATGACGGCGGTCTTCCCCGACATGGACTTCCGCTTCCCCGCGAAGGCGAAGCCCGAGCGCATCCTCGAGGCGCTCGAGGGCGCGACGAGCGCCTTCGCCTCACCCGCCCTGTGGGAGCCCTTCGCCGCGCACCTCGCGCAGACGAAGCGCGACCTGAAGGGCCTCAAGCGCGTGTTGACCGCCGGCGCGCCCGTACGGCCGAGCCTGCACGAGCAGCTCCTCGCGCACCTGCCCGACGGCGACGTGTACACGCCCTACGGCGCCACCGAGGCGCTCCCGGTGGCCTTCATGAATGGCCGCGCGGTGCTGGCTGAGACGGCGGCGCTCACGCGCCAGGGCAAGGGCACCTGCGTGGGCACCCTCGCGCCACACGTCGCAGTGAAGATCGTCGCCATCACCGACGGCCCGCTGCCCACGCTGGCCGACGCGACGGAGCTGCCCACCGGCGCCATCGGCGAGATCCTCGTGCGGGGGCCCTGTGTCACCCGCGCCTACGACGAGGCCCACAGCGCGCGCGCGAAGGACGCGAACCTCAAGGCAAAGGTGGCCGACCCCGCCGCACCTGAGGGCTTCTGGCACCGCATGGGCGACGCGGGGTACCTCGACGAGCTCGGGCGCCTGTGGTTCTGCGGACGCAAGGACCACCGCGTAGAGACGACGAGCGGCACGCTCCACTCCATCCCCGTGGAGGCCGTGGCTGAGGGGCCGATGTTCTCGCGCGCGGCCTTCGTCGGCGTGGGGCCCCGGGGCCAGCAGGCGGGCGTCGTCATCTACGAGGTCGACGGCGTCAAGCCCCGGCTCCCCGACGGCTGGCAGGCGCGCACGCTCGCGGAGCTGCGCGAGAAGGTCGGCAACCCCGGCATCCACGAGGTGCTGCTGCACGTCGGGCCGCTCCCGGTGGACCGGCGGCACAACGCGAAGCTCGAGCGGGAGGCGCTCGCGCAGTGGGCCGCACGCCAGCGCCCGGCGCTCGTGAAGGGCACGCCTTGAAGGTGCTCGTGACGGGCGCCGGCGGCTTCGTGGGCGGCGTGGTGGCCCGCATGCTGCGCGCTCGCGGCGACGAGGTGCGCACGGTGGCCCGCGGCGACTACCCGGCCCTCACCGCGCTCGGCTGCGTGGCCGTGCGCGGCGACCTCTCGCAGCCCGGCGTGGCGGAGGAGGCGGTGGGCGACGCCGACACCGTCATCCACGTCGCCGCGAAGGCCGGCATGTGGGGCAAGGCGGCCGACTACGAGGCGAGCAACGTCACCGCCACGCAGCGGGTCCTCGACGCCTGCCTCGCCCGCGGCGTGAAGCAGCTCGTCTTCACCAGCTCGCCGTCGGTCACCTTCGATGGCGGCGACGCGAAGCACGCGAACGAGTCGCTCCCCTACCCGTCGAGCTTCCTCGCGCACTACCCGCGCACCAAGGCCGAGGCCGAGCGGCGCGTGCTCGCGGCCAACGGCGCGGCCCACGCCACGGGCGGCGGCGTGCTGCGCACCTGCGCGCTGCGGCCGCACCTCGTCTTTGGGCCCGGCGACCCGCACATTCTCCCGCGGCTGATCACCCGCGCGAAGCAGGGGCGCCTCGCGTGGATCGGCGAAGGCAACCTCGTCGACGTCACCTACGTGGACAACGCGGCGCACGCGCACCTGCTCGCCGCCGACGCGCTCGCGGCGCCGGGCCACGTGCCCGCGGGCAAGGCGTACTTCATCTCGCAGGGCACGCCGGTGGCGCCCGACGCGTGGGTGGGCGCGCTGCTCGAGGCCATCGGCGCGAAGCCCGTCACGCGGCGCGTGAAGCAGTCGGTCGCCTCCGCCCTCGGCGCGGTAATGGAGGTCGCGTGGTCGGTCCTCCCCATTTCAGGGGAGCCGCCGATGACGCGCTTCGTCGCGGCGCAGCTGGGCACCTCGCACCACTACGATCTGACGGCCGCCCGCCGAGACCTGGGGTACCAGCTCCTCGTCGACGACGACGAGGCGCAGGCGCGCACCGTGGCCTGGCTGAAGGCCGAGGTCGCCGCCGGGCGGCTCTGACTCAGCGACTCCCCCCTTCGCGGGAGTCGTCGCCGCGGTGCATCTTTCAAGGCTGACACGCGCTCCATCTTTGCAACGTGCAGCGGTGCAGAGCTCCTTCGCATCGTCGCGTGATCGCAGCGGACGAGACAGGTACGCGTGATGCAAAGCACCGTGTCATGCAAGGCGCCATCACAGGCCGTCACGTCATCCGCCACCTCCCCCTGATCTGGCGGGAGTTCGGGCGTGCGACGGTGTGGCGCTGCGTGAAGGCGGTGGTGCTGCGGCGCCGCGCGACGTTCCTCGAGCTCGCCTGGCGGCCGTCCGAGCCGCTGCGACCGATGCTGACTCAACACCCGAACTGAGCCTGATCCGCCGTCAGCTGGTGACGCGCCCCCCCCACTTCAGGGGGGAGGCAAATGATCTGAGGGTCGCGGGGCGACTTGGAGGCCGATACATGAGATGGTTCACGACGCCGTTGGGTGTCGGCGTCGGGTCCGGGGGGGCCAAACATGAACCAAGATCAAACCACCGTCGTGGTGGTCGCAGCGCACATGCTCGTGCGAGACGGCGTTCGCGCGCTGCTCGCCAGAGAGACAGACTTGCTCGTCATCGGCGAGGCCTCCGACGCGCGCGCGGCGGTCGACCTCAAGATCGACCCGCGGGTGGTCATCCTCGACGTCGGCGTGCCGGGCTCCCGGTGCATCAACGCCACCCGGCAGCTCCTCGAACACTTCGCCCACTCGCGCGTGGTGTGCCTGTCGAGCTGCGTGGATCAGCGCCAGGTCGACGGGCTCGTGCAGGCCGGCGTCAAGGGGTGCCTGGTGCGGGAGTCGGGGGCGACCGACCTCGTCAACGCCGTGCGGGCCGTGGCGCGCGACGAGCGCTACCTGCCGGGCGCCTTGCCCCACCACCAGGGTGGGCTGAGCCCGCGCGAAGAAGAGGTGCTGAGGCTCCTCGCGGAGGGGCTGACCTCCAAGGAGATCGCCAGCCGCCTCGACGTCGCCGTCTCGACCATCGAGACGTACCGCAAGCAGGTCATGTCGAAGCTCGATCTCCACTCGGTCGCGGCGCTGACGCGCTTCGCCGTGCGCATGGGGCTCGCGCCGCTCGAGTGATCCGCTGTGGGGGTGCGCGCACCCCTGATCATCCCGTCCTGATCGACGGGATTCCGGAAATGCGGAAGCTGCGCAAAGTTTGGTTTCGTGGCGCGGTGAGGTTCCACCGCGCGCTCCGGGGGGAGCCTCGCACCAGGCAGTACGGCAGACGCCGACGGCGGAGCACTCCAGGGCTCCGCCGTCGGCGCATGTCGGTCGTCGTCATCATCACCACGGGGGCATCGCAGACATGAATCCACACAAGGCCAGAGTGCTCGTCGTCGACGACATGGAGACGCTTCGGCGAACGATGTGCGACGTGCTGCGCGCCGCCGGCATCGGCACCATCGACGAGGCGGCCGACGGCGTCGACGCGCTCGCGCGGTTCCGCGAGACGCCCTACGACGCCATCGTCACCGACTGGAACATGCCCCGCGCCACGGGCCTCGAGCTGCTGACGGCCATCCGCCACGCGCCGGAGCGCCGCGACACGCCGGTGTTGATGGTGACGGGCGACGTGACGACGCGCCGCCTCGTGACGGCGTTGGAGGCCGGCGCGAACGGCTTCATCGTGCGCCCCTTCGTGACGCCCGCGCTAGCCGACAAGCTGCTGCGCATCGTGGCCCTGCTGCCGCCGGTGACGCCCTTCGCGCCCGCGCCGTGGCTGCCCGGCCCCTGGCCCTTCACCGATCTGCTGGCGCCCCGGCCGTCACCCCGCTCGGCGCTCTGAGGGTCACGACGCGGCGAGCGCGTCGGCGATGGTGAGCAGCGTGAGCATGTCGTCGGCGCCCTCGGGGAGTTCCGGCACGGCCATGGCGGTCGCGTCGAGGCCCGCGCGCTGCTCCAGCTCGGTGAGGAGTTCGAGGTCACGCTTCGCCGCCTCGAGCTCGGCGTGGGCGATGGACTGCAGCCGGGGCAGCGCCGCCTTCGCCTCGGCGGTGAGCCCGTCGAGCACCGCCTCGTCGGGCCAGCGCTTGCTCACGTTCCGCGCGCGGCTGCGGTTGAGCACGAAGCCGCGGAAGGGCAGCCCCATGGCGCGCGTCTTGTCCTGAAAGAAGTGCGCCTCGGCGAGGGTCGCGGGCGCCGGCGACGAGACGAGCAGGAAGGCGACGTCGGGCCCCGAGAGGAAGTTGCGCATGGTGTTCACGTCGACGTTGAGCGACGCGAAGATGCCCGAGAAGGTGGTCATGAACATCACCAGCTCGGTGGCGAACTCGTCGCCGAAGATGGCGCCGAGGATCTTCTCGATGACCTTCGAGGCCGCCCGCGCCACGAGGCTGTCCTTCTTCGGCAGGAAGGCCTGCAGGGCGCTGCTGTCCACCAGGCCCGAGAGCCGCCGCGGCGCCTCGAGGAAGTCGAGCGCGTGGCGCGAGGGCGGCGTGTCGAGCACCACGAGATCGTAGCGGCCCTCCGAGACGAGGCGGTGGAGCGCCTCCATGGCCGTGTACTCGTGCATGCCGGCCACCATCGCCGACACCTGCTGGTAGATGCGGTTGCCCAGCACGCGCTCGGCGTCTTCGGGCGACTTCACCAGCCGGCGCACCGACTCGTCGGCGACGAGCTTGGGGTCGAGCATCCACGCGTCGAGGGAGGCCGGCGGGTGAATGCCGGCGGCGACCTGGCGATCGGCCGGCACGGGCACCGGCGTCGGCGGGTTGCGCGCCACGCCCAGCGTCTCGGCGAGGCGGCGCGACGGGTCGATGGTGAGCACCAGCACCTTGCGCCCCGCGCGCGCCGCCGCCAGCGAGAGCGCCGCCGCCGTCGTCGTCTTCCCCACGCCGCCGGCGCCGCAGCACACGATGACCTTCTTCGTGCGGAGCAGCTCGCCGATGCGCACCGTCGGCTGGGTCATGGCGCGAGCCTCCACGCGGCGAGGGCCTCGGTCATGCTGGGCAGCAGCGTGGCCTGGGGCAGCTCCGGCACCAGCACGATGGGCAGCGCCGTGCCGACGCGCAGGCGCCGCAGCTCCCGCTGCGCCAGCACCGGCCGCTGGAAGCCCTGGGTGCCCAGCGGGTGCGCGCGCTCGAGGGGGCCGGTGAGGGCCTCACGCTCGGCCGGGCTGAAGGGGTCCACCGGCACGCGGTTCAAGAGCACGCCGCCGATGGGCATGCCCGTCTTGTGGAGGCCCTCCAACAGCTCGAGGCACTCGCTGACGGGCAGCGTCTCGGGGATGGCGACGACCCACGCGGCGCCCCGCTGCGGGTCGTTCAGGTACGACTGCCCCTCCTTCAGGGCCGCGGCGATGGGCCCGCGGGGCACCAGCCGCAGGAGCAGCTCCGGCAGGCCCGTGAGCGACAGCGTGTGCCCGGTGGCCGGCATGTCGATGAGGATGAGCTCGTGCTCGGGCGCGCCGTCGGGGCGCGTCGCCCGCAGGAGCGTGAGGAGCTGGAAGAAGACGCCCATCTCCTTGAACGACGGCCCGGCCGAGAGCAGGCGCCGCAGCGCGTCGGAGCTGAGCGCCGCGCGCGCCAGGGTGCCCGAGCGCAGCACCGACTTGAGGAAGAGCTCCTGGCCGGAGCGGGCGAGGAGCGCCACCCCGTGGATGCCGGGGGCGAGGAGCTCCGGGGCCACCGACAGGCGATCGCGCCCGAAGTGCCGCGCCAGCGGGGAGTAGTCCGTCGGGTCGTCGCCGATGTCGCAGACGAGCACCCGGCGCCCGCGCTGCTGGGCCAGGGTGGCCACGGCCGCGGTCATCGAAGAGCGGCCCACGCCGCCCTTCCCGGTCATCAACACCACCCGTTTCGACAGCAGCGCGTCCAGCGGCAGACCTCCTGATCAGGGAAGGTAGACACCGGGCGCGCCGGTGTCCCGGCCTTTTCGCGGGCCGGGGCGCGCGTCAGAGGTACCGCAGCAGCTTCTTCGCCTTGAGGGCCTCGACGACCTTGCGCACGTCCTGGCTTCGATCCTTGGGGAGCACCAGCACCGCGTCGCCGGCGTCCACCACCACCACGTCCTTCATGCCCACCACGGCCACCGGCCGCTTGCCGCCGAGCACCACGCAGCCCGAGGAGTCGAGCACGAAGGCCAGCTCGCCCTGCGTGACGTTGCCGTGCTCGTCGGTGGGGCGCACCTCCGGGAGCGCGTTGAAGCTGCCCACGTCGCTCCAGCCACAGGAGGCGGGCACCACGGCGATGTTCGCCGCCTTCTCGGCCACGCCGTAGTCGATGGAGATGGCGGGCATCTTCTTGAAGGCCTTCGCCAGCACCGCGCGCGCCTGCTTCGTGCCCCAGGCCGCGCGGATGGCGTCGAGGGGCTTGACCAGCTCGGGCATGTGCTGCGCGAAGGCCGCCAGCATCACGTCGGCGCGGAAGACGAAGATGCCCGCGTTCCACAGGGAGTCGCCCGACGAGAGGTAGCGCAGGGCCGTCTCGGCGTTCGGCTTCTCGGCGAAGGCGGCCACCCGCCGCGCCGCGCCGATGAGCGGCTCACCCAGGCGGATGTAGCCGTAGCCCGTCTCGGGGCGCGTGGGCTTGATGCCCAGGGTGACGATGAAGCCCTCGCGGGCGACGTGCACCGCCTCCTCCAGCGCCTTGCGGAAGGCCGGCACGTCGGCCACGTGCTGGTCCGACGGCAGGACGATCATCACGCCCCCTGGCGCCTGGTGCGCCACGTGGGCGCAGGCGAGCGCGATGGCCGGCGCCGTGTTGCGCGCCTCGGGCTCGACGATGACGTTCTTCGGCGGGAGCTTCGGGAGCGCCTTCGCCACCAGCGCCGCGTGGCGCGCGCCGCACACCACCGAGGTGCGCGCCGGCGGCGAGAAGCTCGAGATGCGCTTCATGGTCTCGGCGATGAGCGGCAGCTTCGTCGTCAGCGGGAGGAACTGCTTGGGCCGCGCCGTGCGCGAGAGGGGCCAGAAGCGCGTCCCGCTGCCGCCCGCCATGATGACTGAGAAGACGTCGTTGCTCATGGCCGGGGGGCATAGCAGCCGGGCCGGGCGCCGCCACCGGTTCCGCGAGGGGGCCGCCTCGCGCCAGCGCGTGCAAACATGGCCGGTGCTGGGGCGCGCCGCTACACTCGAAACGCCCGGGGCTGGCGGAGCCCGAGCGCAGCAGCCTGCGAAGACGAAAGGCGACCATGAGACCCCACGCCCTGTTGAGCCTGCTGGCGCTGAGCGGCTGCGCCTCGACCACGTCGCGGCTCAACCTGCCGCCGCTGCAGACCGTGCCGAAGGTCGAGCTCGAGCGGTACCTGGGCACCTGGTACGAGATCGCCAGCTTCCCGCAGAGCTTCCAGAAGGGCTGCACGGCGACGACGGCGACCTACGCCCTGCGCGACGACGGTGACATCGACGTGCTCAACCGCTGCCGCCTCGAGCGCGTGGACGGCGAAGAGAAGGTGGCCAAAGGCCTCGCGCGCGTGGTGGACAAGGAGACGAACGCGAAGCTGGAGGTCAGCTTCTTCCGGCCCTTCTGGGGCGCCTACTGGGTCATCCAGCTCGAGCCCGAGTACCGGTACGCGGTGGTGGGCCACCCTGGCCGCGACTACCTGTGGATCTTGAGCCGCACACCGACGCTGGAGGCAGCCGAGTACGAGGGCATCGTCGCCGGGCTGACGGCCGTCGGCTACGAGGTGCAGCGCCTCGTGCGCACGCTCCAGCCTCCCGCGCCGTGAGCTGAAGGCCGCGGCGCTTCAGCTCATCCAGCCGCGGTAGGCGTCCATCTTCTCCTGCAGCCGCGCGGCGAGGCCGGCGTGGGCGCCGCTGAGCGCGTCGTAGATGGTCTGGGCCTCGGCGAGGTACTCGCGGCGCTTCTCGATGGTCCACTGGGGCGGCGGCGGCTCGAGGTTGGTGATGCGGTCGCCCAGCTTCACCAGCTGCACCTCGCGCGGCTGCGCGCCGATGCGCCGCAGCGTGTCGGCCATGCGCGCCTCGCGCGGCACCGCGGGGTCCTTGGTGAGCGCCTCGACGCCCTCGGCCACGGCGGGCCCGAAGTGCGCCTGGAGCTGCGCCAGCGACACGCCGCAGTCCTCCATGCAGTCGTGGAGCAGCGCGCACTGCAGCGCGAAGGTGGCGTCGAAGGTGCCGTCGTCGACGGCCATCACCTCGGTGGCGACCTTCACCACGTGCACCACGTACGGCAGCCCGCTGCCCTTCATGCGCTGCTCGCCGTGCGCGTGGGCGGCGAAGTCGAGGGCCTGCTTGAAAGCGTCCTGGTCCCAGCTCATGGGCTGCCTCTTCTGCCCAGCGCGTCGTAGGTCGCGTACTTGTAGGCCTCGGAGAGCGTCGGGTAATTGAAGCATGCCTCGATGAAGAGCTGGGCGCCTCCCCCGGCCAACATATTGACCAGGCCCACGTGCACGAGCTCCGTGGCCCCCTCCCCCACGCAGTGGACCCCCAGCAGCTTCAGGTCGTCGCGGTGGAAGAGCAGCTTGAGGTGCCCCGTCTCGCCGATCATCACCCCGCGCGCGTTCTCGGCGAAGTTGGCCACGCCCTTCACGTAGGGCACGCCCTGCGCGCGGAGCGACGCCTCGGTCTCGCCGGCCATCGACACCTCGGGGATGGTGTAGATGCCGTAGGGGAAGAGCGGCGCGACGCGCGTCTTGTACTTGAGGTCGAAGAAGTTCACGACCGCGACGCGGGCCTGCTCCATGGAGGTCGAGGCCAGCGCCGGGAAGCCGATGACGTCGCCCACCGCGGCGATGTGCGGCACCTTCGTGCGGAACTGCACGTCGACCTCGAGTTGCCCGCGCTGGCCCGCCTCGAGGCCCGCGCGCTCGAGCCGCAGCCCCGCGGTGTTGGCCGTGCGGCCGGCGCAGATGAGGGCGAGCTCGACGTCGAGCGGGTCGCCGCGGTCGAGGCACAGCCGCACCCCGTCGGCCCGCGTCTCGCACAGGGTCACCTGCGCCCCCAGGCGGAACTCGATGCCCAGGCCGTGCATGCGCTCGGTGAGCCAGCCCACCACCTCCTCGTCGAGGAAGCCCAGCACCGAGGGCCGCGACTCCACCACCGTCACCTTCGTGCCCAGCGCTGCGAAGAGGCAGGCGTACTCGCAGCCGATGACGCCGCCGCCGACCACCACCATCGACCTGGGGAGCGCGTGCACGCGGACGAGCTGGTCGGAGTCGTAGACGTGCGGGTGCTCGAAGGGGAACGACGGCGGGCGGTGCGGGCGGCTGCCGGTGGCGATGAGCACGTGCCGGCCGCGCACGGGCTGGCCGGCCACCTCCACGGTGTGCGCGTCGACGAAGCGGGCCTCGCCGTGCAGCACCGTGACGCCGTGGCGCGCGAGGTTCTGCGCCATGCGCGCGCGCTCCCGCGCCGTCACCTGCGCCAGGTGGAAGAGCAGGTCGTCGACCTGCGCCTCGCGCTCGAGGGCCATGCCGACGCCGTGGAGCCCGCGCTGCCGGAAGCCCGAGAGGTAGAGCGCCGTCTCGCGCAGCGTCTTCGACGGCAGCGTGCCGGTGTTCACCATGGCGCCGCCGAGGTGCGCTTCCTTCTCGATGAGCGCCACCTTCTTGCCGAAGAAGGCCGCCTGCACCGCGCCCTTCTCTCCCGCGGCGCCGCCGCCGATGACGATGAGGTCGTACTCGTTCATGAGGCGGCGCATGGTAGCGGCAAACGCTCCAACGGCGCGGGTGGACCGTGCGAGACTGCCGCGCATGACAGCCCCCGGGTCCGACCCCGAGCTCGACGCGGTCATCCACGACGAGGCGAGCCGCGCGCTGGCCCGCGGCACCGTCGCGTTCTCCATCACCGGCGTCGTGGGCTCCATCGTCGCCCTGGGCCTCTCCATCGCGCGGCCGGCGCTCCGGTGGCCCGCCTCGTCCGTCGCGCTCATCGCCGCCTTCGGCTTCACGCTCGCCTGGCTCGCCCACAAGCGGAAGCTCTCGACGGGGGCCATGCGCGCCGGGCTCCTGGCCTTCATCAGCCTGCCCTTCTTCTCGCTGGTGAGCGCCGAGTCGTCAGCGCCGCTGGGCACCGCGACGTTCCTCTTCGGGCCCATCGCGCAGATCTTCATCGTGCTCGTCATCTTGACGGGCCTCACCTTCGACGCCCGGCTCTCGCGCATGGCGGGCATCTGGGGCGCGGTGCTGTCCTTCGCGGCGCACGCCGTCGGCCAGGCGCGGCTCGCGGCGCTGCCCGGCCTCGACGACGACCTCCAGTTCGAGCTCGCCGACCCGGGCATCGCCTTCCTCCGCTCGCTGGTGGTGGTGGGCGCCGGCTTCCTCACCGCGGCGGCCGCCAGCACCAGCCTCCGCCTCATCCGCCGGGTGCGTGACGAGGAGGGCCGGCGGCAGCAGCTCAACCGCCTCTTCGGCCAGTACGTGAGCGACGAGGTGCGCGACAAGGTGGTGCGCGAGGGTGGCCTCTCGACCGGCGAGCGGCACGTGGTGGCGGTGCTCTTCTCGGACCTGCGCGGCTTCACCACCTGGAGCGAGGGCACCGCGCCCGCCGAGGTGGTGCACCGCCTCAACCAGTACTTCGACCGCATGGTGGCGGCCATCGACGCGCACGGCGGCACGGTGGACAAGTTCATGGGCGACGCGGTGATGGCCGTCTTCGGCGGCGTGAAGGCCCTCGAGCGGCCGGCCGACGCCGCGCTCCTCGCCGCCCGGGCGATGCGCGAGGAGCTCGACACGCTCAACCAGCAGTGGGCCCGCGCGGGCCTCCCGCCACTCGACAACGGCATCGGCGTGCACTTCGGCGAGGTGCTGCAGGGCCCCATCGGCGCCGCGAGCCGCAAGGAGTTCACCGTCATCGGCGACACCGTCAACACCGCCTCGCGGCTCGAGAGCGCCACCAAGGAGCTCGGCGCGGGCATCGTGCTCTCAGCGGCGGCGACGAGCGCCTTGTCGCCTTCGCTGCGCGAGGGCGTGGCGCCGCTGGGCGAGGTGGCCTTGAAGGGCAAGGCGCAGCCGGTGGCCGTGTTCGCCGGCGACCTCGCGCCCACGAAGCCCCCGGCCTGACGGCGCGTCAGCCGCGGCCCACGGCCTCCACGTGCTCGAGGAGCTGCGCCAGCATGCGAAAGGTCGCGCCCCACACCACGTGCCGGCCGTCGTCCCACACGAAGGCGTCGCGGTCGGCCTGGTAGAGGTGCCGCTTCTCGCGGCGCAGGCGCCACAGCGGCGCGGCGAGGACCTCGTCGATCTCCCCCGGGTCGGGCGTCAGGGGCACGTCGGCCGGCACCACGCCCACGAAGGGCGTCACCCAGAACGAGGTGATGGTGGGCATGGCGCCGAGCAGCCCCAGCACCTCGACGGCCTCGGGGGCGATGCCCAGCTCCTCGCGCGTCTCGCGCAGCGCGGTGTGCAGCGGCGTCACGTCGCCCGGCTCGCGGCCCCCGCCGGGGAAGGCGATCTGCCCGGGGTGCGTGCGGAGCGTCATCGGCCGCCTCGTCAGCCACGCCCAGGGCTCCCCGCCCTTCCAGAAGAGCGGCGCCAGCACCGCCGCCTCCTTGAGCCGCAGGCCCGGGGCCTCGAAGGTGCGCGAGGGCACCTCGTGCAGCCGGCGCTTGAGCCGGGCGAAGTAGTCGCGGGCGGTGGCGTCGAGCGGCGGCTGGGGAACGAGCACGGACATCGGGGGTGGGAGTCTAACGGCCTCGACCCGCGCCCGCACCGCCGTCACTTCTTCCCCAGCAGCCCCCGCTTGAGCGCCTCGTCCACCGGCTTGCTGCCCAGCCACACCGCGAAGAGCGCGTCGGCGAAGTCTTTGCCCTCGGCGACGAAGCCGTCCTTCGCGCCTTCGACCCGCGTGCCCTTGCCGGGGACGTACTGGATGACGAAGGCCGCGCCCCGCTTCACGTCCGGCACCCTGGCGTTGAACTTCTGCAGCCGCGCCTCGAGCGCCGGCAGCTGCGCGGCGGCGTTCTTCTCGACGCCGGCGTTGATGGCCTCGACGATGGTCTTCGCGTCGAGGTCGCGGAGCATGGTGAGCTCCACGCGGCGGATGCCGTCGGTGGCCAGCACCTTCGCGGCGTCCTGCGACGGGTGCTCAAGGTAGAGCGCGCCCACGTACACGTTGACGATGAACTTCTTGCGCAGGCCCATGCCGTTGAGCGCCAGCGCCTTGCCCTCGACGGTGACGGTGTCGGCGGCCTTGACGCCCTCCAGCTCCGCGGCGAGCGACGGGGCGGCGAAGAGCGCGGCGAGGAGCAGCAGGCGGGTCATGGACACTCCAGAGAGGTAGGCGTGGAGCGGCGCAGCGTACGCCGGCTGCGTCAGGGCTGCAGCACGCCCGCGCCGAGCAGCACCAGCAAGAGCCCACCCAGGGCCAGCCGGTAGACGACGAAGACGAGCATGGTGCGGCTGCGCAAGAAGCGCAGGAGCCCCTCGATGGCGGCCCAGCCCGAGAGGAAGGACACCACCGTGCCCACCACCAGGGCCACGGGCGAGAGGGGCTCGTCGCCCTTGAAGACGTCCTTGAGCTGGTAGAGCCCGGCCAACGAGGTGGAGGGGATGGAGAGGAGGAACGAGTAGCGCGCGGCGTCGGCGCGGGTGAAGCCCAGGGCCAGGGCGCCGGTGATGGTGGTGCCGCTGCGGCTGCTCCCGGGAATGAGGGCCAGCGCCTGCCACACGCCGATGAGGAGGCCGTCGGCCAGCTTCAGGTCCGCCAGGGTGCGGCGCTGCTTGGCGACGCGCTCGACGATGAAGAGCACCACGGCCAGGATGATGAGGGAGGCCGCCATCACGTACAGCGAGCGCAGCGTCGTCTTGATGACGTCCTTGAAGAGCAGCCCCGTCACCGAGATGGGGATGGTGCCCAGGCCGACGAACCACGCCAGCCGCGACGCCTGGGTGCCGAAGGGGGCGCGCGCGCGCAGGCCGGCGAAGAAGCCCACCGTCAGCTCGACGATGTCCTTGCGGAAGTAGCCCAGCACCGCGGCCACGGTGCCCAGCTGGATGATGGCGGAGTACGCGGCGCCGGGGTCGCGCCAGCCCAGCAGCGCCGGCACGATGCGCAGGTGCGCGGTGGAGGAGATGGGGAGGAACTCCGTCAGCCCCTGCACGAGGCCGAGCACGATGGCTTCGAGGAGGCTCACGTCACGCGCCGCTCGAGAAGAGGGCCCACACGTCGCCGCCGAGCTCCGCCTTCTTCAGCTCCCAGGCCGCCAGCACGTCGGCGGTGTGCGCGAGGTACTCGGGGCTGGCCTCGAAGCGGTGCTCCTTCGCGTACTGCCCGAGGAACTCGCGCAGCACGGGCGAGAGGAAGTGCGTCGCCAGCACCACCTGGCTGCCCTCGAGGTACTCGGTGAAGCGCAGCGCGAAGCCCGAGGGCCCCGCGCCGTTCGACTCGAGGCGCACCACCTCGCCCTTCACCTTCACCTCGCGCCCCTGCCGCGGGAGCTGCAGCGTCACCAGCAGCCGCGTGCCCACCTTGAGGAAGAAGCTCGACTCGAGGAAGAGCCCGCCCACCGAGAGGTTCACCGTGGGCAGCGTCGCCTCGAACACGCGCGTTGGATCATCAGCCAGCGCGAGGCTGGCGCGCAATTGCACCTCGGCGCGCGGGTAGCGGCGGCGGGCGTCGCCCTCGACGAGCGGCTTGGCGGTCGGCAGCTTCGCCGGCGCCGGGCTGGGGCTGCGCCGGAGCGACGAGAGGGCGGCCGTTCGCTCCAGCGGTCGGGGGGGCGCAGCGGTCACCGGGCGCGACACCGGGTTCGCGGCGCGCGGTGGCGCCAGGGACGTCGTGACGGGCCGCGCTGGCGCGGCGGGCGCCTGGCGCGAGACCGGGCTTTGGGCGCGCGGCGGCGCCACGGACGACGTGACGGGCTTGGCCGGCGCCTTCGGGGCAGGCGCGGAGGCCACCGTCGGAGCTCTGGCCACGAGGCGCCCGGCGACGGCCTTCGCCGACGGCCGCTCCTGCGCCAGCGGCTGCCGGGCGAGGGCTGCCTCGATGCGCGGGCGCACCTCGGGCCGCACCGCGCGCTCGAGCACGCGGCGCTGCGCGGCGTCGAGGCCCTTCTTGCCCGGGAGCGGCTGCTTCCGGGTGTCGAGCGACTTCGCCAGCGCGGTGAGTGACCTGGGCTTGGTGGCCTTCGCCATCGCGCCTTGGGGCCTTCAGCCGAGGCGGCTCAGGCCGCCTTCGTGCCGCGGCCACCGACGGCGGCGCGGAGCTCGTCCTTCTTGTCGAGCTTCTCCCAGCTGAACTCGCTGCGGCCGAAGTGACCGTAGGCGGCGGTGCGCTGGTAGATGGGCTTGAGCAGGTCGAGGTGGGCGATGATCTCCGCCGGCTTGAGGCCGAAGACCTGGCGCACGGCCTTGGCGATGCGCCCCTCGTCGGCGGTGGCGGTGCCGAAGGTGTCCACCATGATGCTGACGGGCTCGGCGACGCCGATGGCGTAGGAGAGCTGCACCTCGCAGCGCGTGGCGAGGCCCGCGGCGACGACGTTCTTGGCGATGTAGCGGCCCATGTAGGCCGCCGAGCGATCGACCTTCGAGGGGTCCTTGCCCGAGAAGGCGCCGCCGCCGTGACGGCCCATGCCGCCGTAGGTGTCGACGATGATCTTCCGGCCGGTGACGCCCGAGTCACCCATGGGGCCGCCGATGACGAAGCGGCCGGTGGGGTTGATGTAGATCTTGGTCTTCTTGTCCATGAGCTTCGCGGGGAGCGTGGACTTGATGACCTCCTCCATCAGCACTTCCTTGATCTTCTTGAGCGAGACCTCCTCGGCGTGCTGCGTGGAGATGACCACCGCGTCGATGCGCGCGGGCTTGTTGTCCACGTACTCGATGGTGACCTGGCTCTTGCCGTCGGGGCGCAGCCAGTCGTGCTTCTTCTTGCGCACGTCGGCCAGCTTGCGCGTCAGCGCGTGGGCGTACTGGATGGGTGCGGGCATCAGCTCCGGCGTCTCGTTGCACGCGTAGCCGAACATCATGCCCTGGTCGCCGGCGCCCTGCTCCTTGCTGCCCTTCTCGTCGACGCCGCGGGCGATGTCCTGGCTCTGGCCCTCGATGGCGACCATCACCCCGCAGGTGTGGCCGTCGTAGCCCATGGCCGAGTCGGTGTAGCCGATGTTGCAGATGGTGTTGCGGACGATGCGGGGGATGTCGATCCACGCGTTGGTGGTGACCTCGCCGGCGACGATGGCGATGCCCGTCTTCACCAGCGTCTCCACCGCGATGCGCGAGTGCGGATCCTTCTGGATCAGCGCGTCCACCACGCCGTCGGAGATCTGGTCGCAGATCTTGTCCGGGTGGCCTTCGGTGACGGACTCAGAGGTGAAGAGAAAGTCCTTCGGCATGGCGGTGTCCTTCGTGAGGGAGTGAAGACGGCGACGGGGGGCCCTTAGCCCCACTGTCGCGCGGCGGCAACGGGCTCGTGAATGGACCGATCGGGGAGGCGTCGAGTGCGCCACCTTTCGCCCCATTTTGCTACGGACCCTCCCCATGCGACTGACCCTGGCCACCGCGCTCCTGCTGTCCTCCGCCGCCCTCGCCGGCCCGAAGGATGACGTCTCCAAGCCCTTGAAGACCATCATCAACTCGGTGCGCTACGGGAAGGACCAGGCGGCCCTCAAGGCCTTCGCCGGTGAGCACCAGGGCCGGCTGATGGTCGCCCAGGCGTGGGACAAGGGCACCGACGCCCAGCGCAAGGAGTTCCAGGACCTCTTCCTGACCCTCTTCGGGAAGATCGCCTTCCCGAAGATCCGCAAGAACTTCGAGAACCTCGACACGGTGCTCTACGAGGAGCCCACCATCACCGGCGACACCGCCGCCATCGCCTCCACCATCCTCATCAACCACCCGATGAAGAAGCAGGAACTCAAGCTCAAGTACCAGCTCGTCAAGCAGCCCGCCGGGTGGAAGGTGGTCGACGTGGCGGTGCTCGGCGACTCGATGCTCATCGGCATCCGCGACGACCAGGTCCAGCCGCTCCTCAAGGAGGGCGGGTGGGACGCCCTGCTCAAGGCCATGCGCGAAAAGGCCAGCGAGCTCAAAGACGTACAGCTGAAGTGACACGGCCCCGATTCTGAGGGATCGTCTGGACCCGTCGGTGGCAACCAAGCTGACGCCTGGGCTGGCCGGGCCCCCTACCCCCCCACACGGCAACACAACGGAGACACACATGATGAAGCGAGTCGCGGTGCTCGTGGTTGGCAGCCTCACGCTGGTGGCCTGCGGCCCCGGCGCGAAGATTGACGGCAAGCAGGGCGCGGCGGAGGCCATGCTGGCGGCCTCGCAGCCCACCAAGGCCAAGGCCGACCCCGCGTCGACGCCGGTGGACCTCACGGGCGGCGTGGCGTGGAACTGCCCCGAGGGCGGCACCGCGGAGATCTCCGGCGCGGGCATCAGCATCGGCGGCGGCAACGTGTCGGCCAGCGTCACCCTCTCGTACACCAACTGCGGCCTCGCCAAGAGCGACGTCGGCGTGGCCGTCTACAACGGCAAGTTCACCCTCGCGCAGAACGTCACGACGAGCGGCACCACGGTGGGCGTCGACCAGAGCTTCAAGGGCAAGGTGCTCGTGCAGGGCGCCTTCGACGACTTCCTCGACGCTGACGTGGCGCAGACGGTGGCCGTGGGCGACCTGGGCACCGCCGGCGTCGGCGTCTCGATGTCGCTCAAGGGCACCATCACCACCACCGAGGGCACCTTCACCTTCGACGAGATGCTGACGGTGATGTCGGGGAAGATCACCGCCAAGGTCGAGGTCAGCAAGTAAGCCCTCGCCTCGCGGCGGTCACCTTCAAGAGCCCCCGGAGCCCTCGCGGCGCCGGGGGCTTCGTCTTGCCCGCGCCCTCAGCCGAGCAGCGCCCCGCCCACCAGCCCCGCGCACCCCACGGCATACACGAGCGGAATGACCCACTTCGCGCGCGCGTCCACGGCCTCGCTCCGGCTGCGCCAGCGGCGGCGCTCGGCGTCCATGCTGGCGCGCTCCGACTCGGGCATCGACGCCAGCGACGCCTCGATGGCCAGGGCGCGGTCGTGCCAGCGCATCACCACCACGCACTCCGCGAGGATGGCGGTGATGACGACGTACGAGAAGTTGAACACCTGATCGAGCAGCACCGCGCTCCCGAGGTAGGGGATGTCGTCGGTGAAGGCGAGCTGCAGGAAGACGATGGTGAGCAGCGCGGTGATGACGGTGCCCACGCGCGCCTCCACGTGCACCGGCTTCAAGAAGAAGATGAACCAGCTGCACAGCATCACCAGCACGATGGGCGGGAACATCGTCACGAAGAAGACGCGCCGCGGGCGCTCCAGGGTGACGCCGAAGCGCACCCGCGAGTGCGCCCGCTCGGCGCCCAGCCCGAAGCCGCCCGGGTACGTCGCCCGCACCACCTCGAAGAAGGGCGCGCGCACGTCCCACCCCGCGACGCTGAGCGCCTCGTTGACGCCGCTGGCCGGGTCCACCTCGAACTGCACCACCTCGCTGCCGTCCTTGAGATCCTCCAGCTCCACGACGACTTGCTGCGCGTCGAGGGGGAAGGCCGCCAGCTCGAACTTGTGGAAGAAGCGGCCCTCGCCGGCGAAGCGCTGGTAGCGGCGGCCGTCGGCCAGCACCTGCGGCTCGTCGAACACCGGCGTCAGCGTCAGCGCCCACGCCTCGAGGAGGTTCACCAGGCGCAGCGTCTTCGACGGGTCGCGCTCGCCCTGCCACGTGAGCCAGAGCACGAAGGACGCGTGGTACGAGTTCTCCTGCAGGTTGAGCGCCTCGACGTTGCGCAGGTACGCGCCCACGGTGACGCGCTCGGGCTCAGCGGCGGCGGTGGTGAGCGCGAGGGCGCAGGCGAGCGAGAGCATGGCCGCGCATTCAAGCGCGCCCGCGCCGCGGCGGCGTCACCTTTTCCGTCTCAGCCCTCGCGCACGGCGTCCACGCAGGCGAGCGCCCGGGCGAGGTGGCCGTCGGCGTCGGTCTCCTGCTCGAGCGGCAGGCCGTAGCGCCGGGCCAGCCAGCGCGTGTAGGTGACGGCGAAGAACTCGTGCTCGTCGTGGAGCTGGTACTGGTCGAAGGCGTACTCCGCCGCGCAGGCCTGCACCCAGCCCTCGTGGATTCGCTGCGCCGCCGCCTCGGGCAGCACGGCGTGCACGAGGTGCGCGAGCTCGTGCGCCAGCGCCCACGCGAGCTCGCCGAGGTCGAAGAGCGCCTCCACGCGCACGCAGGCCAGCCCGTCGCCGGCGAGGCCGCCCAACGCGTCCCAGGCGCGGCGATCGCGCGCCTCGAGCCGACCCCGGAGCGCCTCGAAGTCGGGCAGGTCGGTGACGCGCACGTCGAGGGGCAGCACGCGCAGCTGCGCGCCCGCCTCGGCCAGGGCCGGCAACCACCGCGCGAGCGGCTCGACGCTGGCGAGGACCACGCGCCGCTCGAGGGCCGTGAGCGCGTCGAGGTCGGGCAGCACCGCGGCGAGGCCGGGGGGCGGCGTGAGCGCCGGCAGCCGCGCGACGCGGTCCAGGTCTCGCGACTCGCCCAGCCGCCGCGCCGCCCCGAGGCCCGCCACGAGGCCGAAGTGCTTGGGCGCCACGTCACGCCCGCGCTCGAAGGCGGCCAGGGCCTCGGGCAGCTCGCCCAGGCGCAGCCGCGCGGAGCCCACCTGCATCAACCCCGTGGCGTCGGTGCGGTCTCGCGCGAGCCGCGCCTCGCCCTCCTTGAGCTCCTGCGCCGCGGGCACCAGGTGCAGCCGGCTCGCCAGCGGCCCCCCGCGCATGAGGGCCTTCGCCAGCAGCAGGTGGTTGTCGCCCGAGAAGGGGTCGAGCTCGCCGCGCATGAGGAGGTCCACCGTGACGGCCTCGGCGCTCTCGAGGTTGCGCAGCACCAGCTCGTGGGCCCGCAGCACGAACTCGTGGTCGGGCGTGCCCCGGCCCTGGGTCAGCGCGAGCGCCGAGAAGGCGCCCTCCACCAGCGGCCAGGCCCGCGCCCAGGCCTCGGCCTCGCAGCAGCGCTCGAGCGCCTCGCGCAGGAGCGGCCAGTGCTGCCGCTGCAGCGCCGCGCGCTCGAGGAGCGAGAGGGCCTCCGCGTCGTGCCCGCGGGCCGTCAACGTCCCCGCCAGGGCCAGCACCCGCTCGTCGTCGGGGAGCCGCGGCGCCGCGGCCTCGGCGAGGAGCCGGTCGAGCTCGGGGTCGGCCGCCGGCGCGTCGAGGAGCGCCGCCAGGGTCGAGGGCCCCTCGTGCCCCAGCAGCGCGCGGCTCGCCTCCAGGTCGCCGCGCTCGAGGAGCGACTCCGCCAGCCGCTGTCGCAGCACCGGGTCGCTGCCGACGAGGGCCCGCGCGGCGTCGGCCGCACCGCGCGCGAGGAGCGCCCCCGCCGTCTGCGCCGTGCGCCACCGCCGCCACCCGTCGAGGAGCCCCATGCCGCCCGCCAGCATAGCGGGCTCTCGCGTCAGCGCCGCCGCAAGGCCGCGGGGTCGATGATCCACCCGCGGCACGTCTTCGCCCCGCACCGGCAGCGCTGCTTGAGCTCCGGGGGGAAGGCGTAGTCGTAGGTGAGCTCGTCGCCGGGCTCGAGGTCGGTCAGCGCCTGCAGCTGCGCCCAGCCGTTGCCCTGCCGCGAGAGCCCCGCCTCGACCACGATGTTCGGCGCGCAGCTGTGGTTCACCCAGCGCGTCTGGTCCACCATGTCGAAGAAGACGCCGTCGTCGAGGATGAGGGAGTACGTGTCGTCACGCCGCTCGCCGGCGCGCCAGAGCACGCCCTCGACGTCGGCCACCACGGAGCCCTTCTTGAAGCGCCGCGTGGCGACGACGCCGTAGCCTTCGATGGAGGAGCGGACCACGCGCAGACCTGACAGCCGAGCCATGCGCGCGGCAGGTATCAGGTCTTCGCCCCGGGGCGAGTGGTAATGTGCGCGGCCATGCGCCTCCTCGTCGTGGTCCTCGCCGCCGTCACCTCGGCCGCCTGCGCCCCTGTGCTGCACCTGCGCCGCCCCACCCCGCCCGACGCCACCTTCGGCACCGTGCGCACCATGGCCGTCACCGTCACTACCGACGTCGGCCGCGCGGTGGACAACGCCGTGGCCACGGGGCTGCTCACGGGCGAGCTTCCGCTGCCGGTGCCCGCCGACCAGGTGCTGCGTGGCCGGCTCATCGAGCGCCTCGAGCAAATGGGGTACGCCGTGTGCCCCGCGGCGCCCTGCGGTGACGGCGAGCTCACCGCCTCGATGCTGGAGTCCGCGGTCGGCACGCGCTTCACCGGCAGCTCCCTCCAGGCCACCGTGCGCCTGCGCGCGCGCGTGAAGGTCCGCCAGGCCGACGGCCAGGAGCCCTACGACTACACCTTCTGGGACCGCCGCACCGGCGACGTCGCCTCGGCGCCCAACCTCGTGGTGGCCTCGGCCAACGCGATGGTCAACGCCATGCAGCGCACGCTGCAGCCGGGCTGGGCGACCTACGACATCCCCCTCGAGGGTGGCGGGCTCCTCGACTCCGGCGTGCAGCTCCTCAAGCAGGCCCAGTGGCCGGCGGCCATCGCGTACTTCAACGACCTCGTGACGCGGCAGCCCGACTTCGCGGGCGCCTGGTACAATCTGGGCGTGGCCTGGGAGGGTGAAGGCGACTGGACCCAGGCCCTCGCCGCGTACCGGCGCGCCGTCGAGCTGAACCCCAAGCGCAACTACACCGACGCGGTGGCCAACGCGCTCCGCTACGCGCCGCAGCCGACGCCGACCCCGGCCGCGCCGCTGCCCTGACGCATGGGCTGGGCGCTCGCCCTGGTGGTGCTCGGCGCCGCGGCCAGTCCCCCGCCGGGCTTCGCGCGCCTCGACGTCACCACCACGCGCGCCGACGCCGTCGTCACCATCGATGGTGAGCTCCGCGGCCTCGCGCCCCGGAGCGAGCTGCTGGCCGAGGGCGCGCACGAGGTGCTGGTGGAGGTGCCTGGCGGCCGCGCCCGCCGCGCCACCGTGCACCTCGTGGCCGGCGAGGTGAAGGCGCTCCACCTGGCGCTGACGGCGCCGGCCCCGCCGCCGCCCGCGCCGCCCTCCGCGGGGCTCATCACCGCCGGCGCGGGGGCCGTCGCGCTCGCCGCGGGGCTCCTCCTCGGCGTGGGCCGCAGAGACGCGGCGGGGGTGGACTCCAGCCAGTGCCGAGGCGCGGGGGGGTGGGACGGCGTCTAGGCGGGGGTG
>CAYUZK010000085.1:0-23814 GCA_964449625.1 uncultured Archangium sp. | reverse complement strand
GCGGCTTCTCCGGCGACGGTGCCTTCGAGGAGCTCGCCGGCCAGCTCCATCATCACCTGCCGGGCGAGCTCGATCTGCTGGGGCTTCGCGCGGTCGAGCAACCGCTTCACGGCGCTCTCGACCGAGTACTCGGCGGGCCCGGCGTGCTTCTCGCCGGGGCGGGTGAGCGAGAAGAGCGCGCGCCGGCCGTCGTCGCGGTCCTTCGCGCGGAGCACCAGGCCCTGGTGCTCGAGGCGCTGCAGCACGCCTGTCAGCGTCGAGGGGTGCACGTGCAGCACGCGCGCGAGCTCGCCGGAGCTGATGCCGGGGAACTTGCCGATGATGCGCAGCGCGAGCCGCTGCGGCCCGGTGAGGCCCGAGCGCCTGGCCATCGCCTTGCTGCGCGCGTGCAGCGCGTGGTCGAGCGCCCAGATGCTGCGGAGGAAGTCGAGCGTCTTGCCGAGCTGCTGTTCGTCCGGCGGAGGGGCCATGGGTAGCAGGCGTTGTAATGGGCCCGGCGAGGGGTTGGCCAGCGATAGATATTTCGGGCATCAACAACCCGCGCATCCCTGCTAACTCACCGCGTCACGATGAACCCCATCCTCGCCTCCGTCTTCTTGTTCTGCGGCCTGAGCTTCTTCGTCGTCACCATGCTGGGCCGGCTCCAGGGCTTCCGGGCGCTGGCGCCGGAGCCGGGCAACCGCCTCGACCGCCGGGGCGAGCGGCTCAAGGCGCTGCTGCAGTTCGGCCTGGGCCAGAAGCGCATGGTGGACCCCGAGGAGTTCGTGCCCGGCCTCATGCACGTGCTCATCTTCGCGGCCTTCCTCACGGTGCAGGCGCGCACGGGCATGCTCTTCGTGATGGCCTTCTCGGACGGGGCGACGCAGGTGCTCTCGAACCTGTCCGACCCCTTCTGGCTCGGCGCCCCGGCGCTGGCCGCCGTCTACAAGGGCTACCTCTTCGTCAAGGACCTCATCGCCGGCCTCTCGGTCATCGGCGTCGCCTACTACTTCTGGCTGCGCCTGGTGGTGAAGCCCGACCGCATGACCCAGTCCGGTGAGGCGCTCCTCATTCTCGGCTTCATCAGCGGGCTCATGGTGACGGAGTTCATCTTCGGCGCCTCGCACTTCCGCGAGCAGGGCATCACCTTCGCGGCCCACGAGCCGGTGACGTCGTGGGTGGGCCTGGCGCTCTCGGGCCTGTCCGACGGCGCGCTGCACGCGCTGGGGCTCGCCAGCTTCTGGACGCACCTGCTCATCGTCGTGGTGTTCCTCAACTTCCTCCCGTGGGGGAAGCACTTCCACGTCATCGTCGGCCTGCCCAACGTCTTCCTCAAGACGCTCCCGCCGGTCGGCCAGCCGCAGGTGAGCTCGTCGGCGAAGCTGTCGACGCCCAACCTCGAGAAGGAGGAGTTCGGCGCGAAGGTCATCACCCAGCTCTCGTGGAAGCAGGCCCTCGACGTCAACACCTGCACCGAGTGCGGCCGCTGCCAGACGCACTGCCCGACCTACATCACCGGCAAGCCGCTGAGCCACAAGGCCGTGAACCAGGCGCTCAAGCACTTCCTGTGGGACCACGAGACGGAGCTGCCCTCGGCGAAGAAGACCGAAGACGGCCGCTACGTGTGGACCGCCGGCGGCGCCGAGGCGGAGCTGCCGCCGCTGGTGGCGGCCGAGGGCGGCGTGCTCAAGCCCGAGACGGTGTGGGCCTGCACCACCTGCGGCTGGTGCGAGACGGCCTGCCCGGTGTTCATCGAGAACGTGCCGCGCCTGGTCGACATGCGCCGCTACAAGGTGCAGGTCGAGGCCGACTTCCCGCCGGAGCTCCAGCGCGTCTTCGAGGGCGTCGAGCGCCAGGGCAACCCCTGGGGCATCGGCCAGGACAAGCGCGACGAGTGGGAGGGCGAGACGCCGCTGCCGAAGTGGGGCGACGGCGGCGAGTACGAGTACCTCTTCTACGTCGGCTGCGCCGGCTCCTACGACGAGCGCATGAAGAAGGTGTCGCGGGCCGTGGCGAAGGTGCTCACCGAGGCCGGGGTGAAGTTCGCGACGCTGGGCAAGGAAGAGACCTGCAACGGGGAGCTCGCCCGCCGCGGCGGCAACGAGTACCTCTACCAGACGGTGGCGAAGATGAACGTCGAGGCGTGGAACGCCAAGGGCATCAAGGCCATCGTCACGCAGTGCCCGCACTGCTTCAACACCATCAAGAACGAGTACCCGGAGTTCGGCGGCACCTACCGCGTCATCTCGCACACCGAGCTCATCAACGAGCTGCTCAAGAGCAAGCGCATCAAGCTGGGCAAGGTGATGAACGAGAAGCTCACCTTCCACGACCCCTGCTACCTGGGGCGGCACAACGGCGTGTACGACGCGCCGCGCGAGGTGCTCAAGGCCATCCCCGGGCTCGAGGTGGTCGAGATGCAGCGCAGCAAGCGCGAGTCGTTCTGCTGCGGCGCCGGCGGCGCCCGCATGTGGATGGAGGAGCACGAGGGCACGCGCATCAACCACAACCGCGCCAACGAGGTGGCGCTGACGCTGGCCCACGCGAAGGACCCGCGCGTGCCGTACCCGTCGGCCACCGACATGGTGAAGCCGGGCCAGGTGGGCGACTACGCCGGCCCCGCCGAGGGCACCGTGGCCGTGGCCTGCCCCTTCTGCCACACCATGCTCAAGGACGGCCTGGCCGACACGCAGCGCGAGCAGGTGAAGGTGCGCGACGTAGCCGAGCTGGTCGCCGACGCCATGGAGACGAAGGCGCCGCCCGCGCAGGCGTGACGCCTTCCTGAGGCGACGAATATCCGGAGCCGGGCCCACGGTCGGTGGTCCAACGGCTCCCCAGTGCGCTAAACAGGTCGGTCTGGGCGCGGCCTTCCGCGCCTCCCCGAGGAACCGACCTACATGAGCTCTCGCCTGGCCGCGCCCGTTCAGTGGGCCTCCGTCTCCCTCTTCGCCCTGGCGTGCCTCGGCGGGGCCGTCTTCTTCGGGTCGCAGCCCGGCGCCGGTGCGGAGGCGACCGGGCCCGCGGCGACGGCGCCGGCGATGCCCGGCCCGCTGTCCTTCGACCTGCGACGGGTCGCGGAAGAGGCAAGCTCGGGCTTCCGCGAGACGGCGGGGGGCTTTCGCGCAGCGCCGCCGCAGCAGGCGGTCGAGGTGAACGGTGGCGGCTTCGTCGTCACGCCGCGAACCGAGCGCGACGCCGTGGCCTCGAGCGTGCGCTTCGCCACGCGCTCGGTGCGCCGGGGCGCCCACGCGCTGTGGCGTGACGTCGGCGCCACCACGCGCAGCGGGTCGCACGAGCTCGTCACGGCGGGCGCCGGCGTGACGGAGCACCTCAAGAGCACCTCGGCCGGCGTCGAGCAGGCGTGGGCCTTCGAGGCGGCCCCGGCCGGGGCGGGCGACCTCGTGGTGTCGGTCGCTGTCGACGCCCCGCTCCTCGCGGCGACCAGCACCGGGCTGCACTTCGCCGCCGGGCCGCGCGCGGTACGCTACGGGCACGCGACGTGGGTCGACGCGCGGGGCACCCGCACGCCCGTCGAGGCCACGTGGGCTGCCGGCGCCATTGAGCTGTCGGTGCCGGCCGAGGTGCTCGCGGCGTCGGAGTTCCCCGCGGTGCTCGACCCCCTCGTCTCGGCGGAGGTCGCCGTCGATCAGCCGGTCTACTTCGCGACGTACCGGCCCGAGTCGCCCCCGGCCGTCGCGTGGAACGGCTCCCGCTACCTCGTGGTCTTCTCGCTGGACGGCGACGTGCTGGGCGTGAGGCTCGACGCGACCGGCGCAGTGCTCGACCCGGCGGGTTTCCTCGTCGCGCCGACGGGGTCGTCGCCCTCTCGAGAGAACCCGGTGGTGGCCAGCGACGGCGTGGACTTCTTCGTCGCCTGGTTCCAGTCCCACGTCTTCGGGGTGCGGGTGTCGGCTTCCACCGGGGAGACGCTCGGCCTGCCGGCGCAGCTGTCGGACGCTACCGACCCCTTCCTGAATCGCAGTGACCTGACCATCGCCTACGGTGGAGGCTCCTACCTCCTGGCGTGGACGTGGGAGGTCGAAGGCAACGTGGGGGTCCACTGGGCGTGTGCGTCCACGCTGGGAGCCCAGACGGGGTCGTACGAGGACTGGGACGTGACCGCGATCCGCCAGACCCCCGCGGTCGCCTTTGACGGCACGAACTTCCTCATCGCGTGGCACGATTTCCGACCCAACTCGAACGTCTATGCCCGGCGCGTGGCTCCGGTGACGGCAGTCGCGGTGGGGAGCGAGTTTGAGCTGACCAACAACGCCGACGTCACCGGCCCACCGGCCATGGCGTGGAACGGGAACCGCTTCCTCGTGACCTGGCCAACCAACCGCGGCTTCCCAGCCTCCACGCAGATCGTCGCGGTGCTCGTGACGACGAGCCCGACGGTGTCCGTGCTCCCCAACGCCACCACCGGCCAGCAGGTGACCTTCGACATTGGGCTCAAGAGCTACCCCGCGGCGACCGCCTTCGGCACGAGCAGCGGCGGCACCACCTTCCTCCTCGCTTGGAAACAGGACACCGCGATCCGCGGGGCGCGCGTCACCACGAGCGGCACGGTGACCGACACCACCAGCGTCGTCCTCACCTCCGGCACCGGCGCGCGAGAGTTCCCCGCGCTCGTCGGCACGGCGAGCACCGCGTACCTCACGTGGCAGGACGGGCGCAGCGGCCCCTGGGACATCTGGGCCCGCACGGTCTCTCCGACCCTGGCCCTGGGCTCTGAGACGTTGCTGTCGAGAACGGCCCCTCGCCAGGAGGCGCCCTCGGTGGCGTGGAGCGGTTCCTCGTACCTGCTGGTGTGGGAGGACACCCGGGCCACCGACGGCACCTCGAACATCCTGGGCGTGCGCCTCTCGAGCACGGGCACGGTCCTCGACAGCCCGCCGCTCACCATCAGCGGGGCCGCAGGTAGCCAGGAGGCGCCGGACGTGGCCTGGCTGAGCGCCGCCAACCTCTTCCTCGTCACCTGGACCGACCGCCGCTCTGGGACTGCCGACATTTACGGCGCGCGCGTGTCGCCGACGGGCCTGGTGCACGACCCTGCGGGCTTCGCCATCAGCACCGCCGCCAACGCCCAGAGAGACCCGGCAGTCGCCTCCGACGGCACCGCGGGCCTCGTGGTGTGGACCGACGAGCGCGACGGGGGACAGAACATCTTCGGCGCGCTGGTGTTCGCCGACGCGGGGGTGAGCCCGCCAGCGGCCACCGGCCTGGCCATCTCGACGGCCATCAATCATCAGGCGAGTCCGGACCTCGCGTGGAACGGCACCAACTACGTCGTCGCCTGGGAGGACCACCGCGACACCAACGTGCAGGCCAACATCTACGCCGCGCGCGTGTCTCCCGCGGGCAGCCTGCTCGACGCTACGGGCGTCGCGGTGAGCAGCCTGCCCGATGATGAGCGCGACGTGGCCGTGGCCGCGAGCGGCGCGACGGTGCTCGTGTCGTGGAAGCTTGCACCAGGCTTCGTCGACTCTGAGATTCGTGCCCGTCGCGTGACGACGTCGCCGGGGCTCACCTTCCCCGAGGCGATCCTGACGGTGGCCAGCGACGCGGGGACGAATAGCGGCCCTGCGGTCGCCGCCGACGGCACCCACTTCCAGCTGACCTGGGCCGGGGCCGACCCCGACGGCGGCATTGCCAACACCATCCTCGGGCGGCGCGTGGTGGTCAGCACCGGCGCCCTGCTCGACCCCACCCCGACGGAGATTTCGCCGCCAGACCGGCCCTTCCTGCAGCGGGCGCCGGCCATCGCGGCCTCGGGCACGCGCTCGTACCTCGTCGCCTACGAGCGCTTCGACGGCGCCTCCACGCTCAACAGCCTCCGCGTGCGGGCGCGAACCCTGGCCAACGCCCCTCCGGTGGCGACGGCACAGGCCGTCTCGACGCCCGAAGACACCGCCAGGGTCATCGCGCTCGAGGGCACCGATGCCGACGGCGATGGGCTCACCTTCACCCTCGGCACCGCGCCCACCAATGGCAGCCTGACCTGGACCCCGCCCAACGTCACCTACACCCCGTTCCTGAACTACGCGGGCCCCGACGCCTTCACCTTCACGGTGTCCGACGGGCTGATCACCTCTTCGCCGGCGACCGTCACCATCACGGTGACGCCAGTGAACGACGCGCCGGTGGCCCAGGCGCAGACTGTCTCGACGGCTGAAGACACCGCGCGCCTCATCACCCTCGTGGGATCCGACGTGGACGGCGACCCGCTGACGTACGCGATCGTCACGGGCGCCACCAACGGCACGCTGAGCGCCGTGAGCGGGGCGACGGTCACCTACACGCCCAACGCCAACTACTTCGGCCCCGACAGCTTCACGTTCCGGGTGAACGACGGCACGGTGAACTCGGCGCCGGCGACCGTGAGCATCACCGTCACGGCGGTGAACGACGCCCCGGTGGCCAACCCCCAGTCGCTGACGCTGAGCGAGGACACGTCCGTGAACGTGGTGCTCACCGGCTTCGACGTCGAGGGCTCCCCGCTCACCTACACGGTGGTGACCAACCCGACCAACGGCACCCTGACGGGCACGCCGCCCAACCTCACCTACACGCCCGCGGCCAACTTCGCCGGCACCGACCTCTTCACCTTCAAGGTCAACGATGGCACGGTCGACTCGGCGCCGGCGCAGGTCACCTTCACCGTCACCCCGGTGAATGACCCGCCCGTCGCGCAGAACAGCGCCGTGGGCACCGCCCGCGACACCCCTGTCGTCATCACGCTGCAGGCGAGCGACGTCGACAGCTCGGCGCTGACCTACATCGTGGTGACGGGCCCCACGAACGGCACCTTGAGCGGCACCGGCGCCTCCCGCACCTACACCCCCAGCGCCGGCTACGCGGGCAACGACAGCTTCACCTTCAAGGCGAACGACGGCGCGGCCGACTCCAACATCGCCACGGTGACCATCTCCGTGGGCGCGACCAACCGGGCCCCCGTAGCGACCCCCCAGACGGTCACCACCGCGGAGGATACGAGCCGGGCCATCACCCTCACCGGCACGGACGCCGACGGAGACCCCCTCACCTTCTCCATCGTCACCCAGCCCACGCAGGGCACCATCACCGGCACCTCGCCGACCTTCACCTACCAGCCGGCGAGCAACTACAACGGGCCCGACGCCTTCACGTTCAAGGCGAACGACGGGAGTCTCGACTCCGCCACGGCGACGGTCACCATCACCGTGACGCCGGTGAACGACGCCCCGGTGGCGAACCCGATGAGCCTCTCGGTCGCGGAGGACAGCACGCTCAATTTCACGTTGTCGGGCAGCGACGTCGAGGGCAGCCCGCTGTCGTTCAGCGTGACGACCCAGCCGGTGAACGGCACCCTCACGGGCACGCCGCCGATGCTGCAGTACCAGCCCAACCCGGACTTCAACGGGAGCGACTCGCTCCAGTTCACGGTCAGCGACGGGCAGCTCGTCTCGGCCCCGGCCACCGTGTTCATCACGGTGACGCCGGTGAACGACGCGCCGATCGCGCTCCCGCAGAGCGTCACCACGCCGCAAGACACGCCTCGCAGCATCACCCTCCTGGCGACGGACATCGACAGCACCGTGCTGACCTTCACCATCGTCACCCAGCCGACGAACGGCACGCTGAGCGGCACGCCCCCGGTGGTGACCTACACCCCCAACCTCAACTTCCGCGGCAACGACACCTTCACCTTCAAGGCGAGCGACGGCCAGCAGGACTCCGCGCCCGCCGCCGTAGGCATCTCGGTGGCGGCCGTGAACCGCCCGCCCGTGGCGGCCTCGCAGAACCTCACGGTGGCCGAAGACGAGCCGCTGGCCGTGACGCTCACCGCGACCGACCCCGACGGCGACGCCCTCACCTACAGCATCACGGTGCCGCCGATGCGGGGCACGCTGAGCGGCACGCCGCCCAACCTCACCTACACCCCTGCGGCCAACGCGAATGGCCTCGACACCTTCGTGTTCCGGGCCAACGACGGCACGGTGGACTCCAACGACGGCACGGTGCGCGTGACGGTGACGCCGGTGAACGACCCGCCGGTGGCCTCGAACCAGCAGGTCACCACGCCCGAAGACACGGCCGTCTCCATCGTGCTCTCCGCCACGGACCCCGACCCGATGGACGTGCTGACCTGGACCATCGAGGTGCCACCGAGTCACGGCACGATGACCGGAAACCCGCCCAACCTCACCTACACCCCGAGCGCCAACTACAGCGGGCCCGACTCGTTCACGTTCTCGGTCTCCGACGGCACCGTCTCCAGCGCGCCAGCGACCGTGACCATCACCATCACCCCGGTCAACGACGCGCCGGTGGCCTCACCCGTATCCACCAGCACGGTGGAGGGCACGCCCGTCGAGGTGACGCTCTCGGGCAGCGACGCAGAAGACGACCCCCTGTCCTTCGCGGTCACCGTGCAGCCGGCCCAGGGCACGCTCACCGGCGAGCCGCCAGTGCTCGTGTACACGCCCAGGCCTGGGTTCACCGGCACCGACAGCTTCAGCTACACGGCGAGCGACGGCGCCGCGACCTCGGTCGCCGCGGCGGTCACCATCACCGTGACGCCCGCGGGCGGCGGCGGGACGAGCGACACCACGCGCCTCAACGGGTGGTCGTGCGGGTGCACCTCAGGCGCGGCCGACGCGGGCGCCTGGGGCCTCGGGCTGCTGGCGTTGGGGGCGCTCCGGCGGCGGCGCGTCGCGCCCGTGGTGGCGGCCCTCGCCGTCGCCCTCGCGCTCCCCGCGGTGGCCGCGCCCAGGCCCGCGGCCAGGAAGAGCGCCACCTCGAAGAAGGCGCCCGCGCCTCCCGCGCCCACGCCGGAGCCCGCCCCCGCGCCCATCGAGCCGGTGAGCGCGGAGCCCCCCGCCCCGGTGGCCGAGGTGCCGAAGGGGCCGCCCTCCCTCGCGGCCCTCGACGTGCTGGTCTCGGTGCCGAACGAGAAGCTCGACGCCGCGGCCTTCACGGAGATGCTCACCACGGCGGTCCACCAGTCGAAGCTCTTCAAGGTCATCTCCTCGCAAGACATCGCCATCATGTTGGGCCTCGAGCGCCAGCGGAACCTGCTGGGCTGCACCGACGACACGAGCTGCCTGACGGAGATCGCCGACGCGCTCGGCACGTCCTTCGTGATGCAGGGCACCGTGGGCCGGGTGGGTGACACGTACCTGGTGACGGTGCGCCTCATCGACTCGAAGCGGTCGCGCGTGGTGGGGCGCGGCGTCGGGCAGACGGGCGACGCGAACCTGCTGCTCAACCAGATCTGGAAGTCTACGCAGGAGGCCATCGACGCCTGGGGCGCCACGCTCCCGGCGGAGGAAGGCCGCCAGGTGGCCGCCCGACCCCAGGTGGAGCCGCTCAAGGCCGTGGCGCCGGCCCGCTCGAAGCTGGGCGTCATCGTCGCCGTGGTGGGCGGCTACCAGCCCCTCGCGCCGGAGGGCAGCCGGGGCTCCGTGGGCGGCGAGGTGGCGGCGTCCTGGCGCCTGGGGCGCCTGGACCTCGGGGCCGGCGTCGTCATCAGCCCCACGCCGGGCGCCCGCATCTTCGGCATGCTGGCCCTCACGCAGGGCCAGCACCGCTTCTCGGTGGGCCTGCGGGCGAGCGCCTTCTTCGGCGCCGCGGCCTTCGGCGGTGGCCCCGCGGTGGAGTACGAGCTGGGCCTCAACGAGACCTTCGGCCTGCGCGTGCTGGGGTCCGGCGAGGTCTACGGCAGCCAGCAGGGGGTGGTGCTCGCCCTGCTCGCCGGGCTCGGCGCGTCGGCCCGCTTCTGACGCAGCCCCTCGTGTCCGGCCGCCCCGCTCGTCACCCTCCACGCAGGCCAGGCGCCGCTCGGTCATGAGCCACCCGTTTCGCCTCGTCACCTGGTGGTGCTGGTACCGCGGCGAGGGCTTCCACGGCTACCAGCAGCAGGGCTCGCTGCGCACCGTGCAGGGCGAGCTGCTGCGCGCCTTCGCCGCCGCGGGCCTCGAGCGAAAACCCGTGGTCGCCGGCCGCACGGACCGCGGCGTGAGCGCCCGCATGCAGGTGCTCAGCTCGCGCCTCGCGCGGGCGCTCGACCCACAGCAGGCGCTCGAGCGGGTCCGGGCGCAGCTGCCGGAGGACCTGGGGGTGCACCTCGTGCGCGAGGTGCCCACGGGCTTCCACGCGGCCTGGAGCGCGACCTCGAAGGAGTACCGCTACGCGGTGCCTGGCGCGGCCCTCGGTGACCGCGCGCGCCTCGAGGAGGCCGCGGCGCTCGTGCCGGGCACGCGCGACTTCACCGTCTTCCACTTCAAGTCGAGCGAGCGGCGACCGCGCACGGTGTCGGCCGTGGAGCTGCTCCCCGCACAGGACGGGCTCGTGCTGCGCTTCGCGGGTGAAGGCTTCGCCCGGTACATGGTGCGAATGCTGACCGGGGCGATGCTGGCCGTGTCGCGCGGCGAGGTCGCCCTCGAGACCTTCCGCGCCGGGCTCGAGCTGCAGCAGAAGTTCCACTGCCCGAAGGCGCCGCCGGAGCCGCTCACCTTGTGGAGCGTCGGCTACCCGCCAGAGGTGGACCCCTTCACCGCGGCTGAGCGGCAGGCCTTCGCGTGGCCGCCAGCCGCCGGGGTCTGACGAGGACCGGGCGACGGGCGGCGCGCAGGCAGGACACCGCGTGCGTCAGCCGCTCGACGACGGCCAGCGCCGCTTCCCGCCCGCCGACGAGCTGTTGCTTCACCACCAGGGCGTGCGCGCGAGGGCCTCGCGCCCCTCCTGGTCCGCCTCCGTCTCCACGTAGCGCACGGGGTTCGTCAGCGAGAACTGGTCGACCACGGTCGAGGGCACGCCGGGCTGGAGGATGTTCAGCATCAGCACCACGCGCACCTCCTTGCCCGCGTGACACACCTGGTGCTCGAAGCTGTCGTCGAAGGCCAGCACCCGGCCGTCCTCCCATTCGCGAATCTGCGTGCCGACGCGCAGGTAACACCCGCGGCTGCCGGTGAGGGCCAGGTGCACGCGCAGCCGCCCGTTGAAGGGCCCCGCGTGCGGGGGCACGATGCTCCCGGGCCGCAGCGCGCTGAAGAGCACCAGCTCGCGGCGGCACAGCCCCGGCAGCGCCTCGAGCGTCTTCGACGTCACCGGGCAGCGCGCGTGGTTGCCGTCGAAGCGGCCCTTGAACGGGTGGTAGAAGAAGAGCGCATTCCACGCGGTGCCGCCCGGGCCGGGCTCGTCGGCGTCCTGGTAGATGGGCTGCTCTCCCAGGCCCCGGTACGGCAGCCAGGCCCCGTCGCGGCGCACGGCCTCCAGCTCCTCGAGGATGGCCGGGGCCGCGGCCTCCAGGGCGCGGAACTGCGGCGGGAGGTCGTCGAGCGTCCAGAAGGCCTTCGCCGGCACGCCGGGGCGCCAGAAGACGGGGCGCTGCGCGAGAGCGTCGTGGTCGCAACCGCCGCTGGCGAGGAAGCGGCGCCAGGCGACCACCTCCTTCTCCCAGTGCCACGCGCGGAGGTGGCCGACGCCGAGCCGAGCCAGCTCCGGCGAGCCCTGCGCGGCGCGCTCGAGAGACTCCAGCACCGGGCCGAAGTGGTCCTTGAGGTGCTTCACCTCGAAGTCGGCGCCCGCCGCGAAGAGCCGGGCGACCGCCGCCGGCGGCAGTCGCGCGACGGCCGCGGTGATGGCGCGCTCCACGGCGAGGAGCTGCTCGTCCGACACCGGCGCCTCGAGCCGGCGCGAGAGCTCCTCCTCGGCGGCGCGCTCTGGCGCGAGGCCCTCGCCCTCCACCCGCGCCAGCACGCGCTGCAGGAGGCCGTTGCCCAACAGGAGCTGCCGCTCATGTGCGTCCATCGTCGTCCTCGTCAAGGTGTGTCGCGGCGCTCACCGCCGCTCCAGCTCGGCGGCCACCCACCGCCGAAGGAGGTCCGCGTCGGCCGCGGGCAGCGCATCGCGGGGCGCGAGCGCCGCGGCCGCCACGAGCTCCTCGAAGTCCAGGGGGCGGCTGGTGCCGTCGTCGAAGGTGAAGCGCAGCCGCCGCTTCGCGCGCTCGCCCGTGACACAGCCCACGCGCCGCCCGTCGCGCGAGAAGGCCACCGTGCCCTCGACGGCGAGATCCACCGGGTGCTCCACGCCGTCCACCACCAGGCGGGAGGCAGCGCCCCGGCGCGCGAGGTAGGCCACGCGCGTGCCGTCGGGGCTCAGCGCGAGGGAGCCCGCCCAGTCCCACGAGGCGAGCTCGCGGCCGTCGTGCACCACCACGTCACGCTCCACGCGCACGCCGACGAAGCCCAGGTGGGCGCCGCGCACCTGCACGTCCTCCACCTTCACCCACGGCCCCGTGACCTCCGCGCCGCGCGAGACGTGCCAGCCGTCGCCCCGCTTCGCCGCGAACACCAGCGCCCCCGTTGCGTCGCGGGCGAGCGCCGGCTGCACGGCGTCGTAGGGGCCGTGCGCGGCGTCGCCGTCCCTCACCCAGGCCTGCCCGTCGCGGCGGGCCAGCCAGGCCACGCGGCCGGCCTCGACGTGCACCGCGCCGACGGCGCTGACGACCTCGCTCGGCACGCCGTCCACCTGCACGCGCCAGCCGCCGTCGTCGACGACCAGCACCTCCGGCGGGCCGAAGTGGTGCGCCGCGACGCCGGCGAAGGGCCCCCGGGGCACGCCATCGACGACGGCGAAGGCCGCCGCGCCCCGCCGCGCGAGGAAGGCCACCGCGCGCCCATCGGGCGACCACTGCAGCGCGCCGACCGCGTCCCACCCCTCGCTCGCCCGACCGTCGACGACGACGAAGGCCTGGCTGCCGCGCTGCCCCACGTACGCGAGGCGTCCGCTCGCCCCGAACCCCAGCGCGTCAGGGAAGAGGGCCTCGAAGCGCTCGCCGACGACGCCGTCGTGCACGACGTGCCAGCCCCCCTCGCGCTGCGCGGCGTAGGCGACGTGCCGGCCATCGGGCGAGAGGCGCACGGCGCCGAGGCCGTCGAACTCAGGGCCCGGCGCGCCGTCGTGGAAGACGACCCACCGGCCAGACTCGAGCTGCGCGGGGTACGCGAGGTGGCCGTCGGCGCCGAGCACCAGGCCCTCGAGCGCCACGCCCTTCACGCGCGGCCCGTCGACGGCGTCGAAGCGCACCCGCTGAGTGCCCCCCTCTTCGATGACGGCCGCGACGTGGCGGCGATCGGCGCTGTGCCCGTACCAGACGAGGTGCGTGCACCCCGAGGCGAGCAGCGCGAGGAGCCCCAGCCCGCGCACCCGTCAGGGCCTCCGCGTCGTGGGCAGGTGCAGCGCGCCGCGGCTGCTGGTGAGCGTGCCCTTCGCCACGAGGCGCCCGGCGACGGAGGCCTCCACGTCGAAGCGCTGGAGGTGCTCCACCACGCGCGCGAGCGTCACGCGGTAGTCGAGGCGCTGCCCGGCGAACACCGGCTGCAGGAGCTTGACGTCCACCGCGCCCGCGAGGCCGCCGCGCGAGATGGGGTCGGGCGTGTCGCCGAGGAGCCGCGAGAAGCGCGCCGTCAGCTCCGGCTGGTAGCCCGGCTGCAGGCGGTAGCCGAGCTCCAGGTTCCTGAGCGCCGCGCAGACGTCGTCGGGGGCGTGGCCCTCGGCGCGCGCCGTCTCGCGGGCGACGTGGAGGATGTGCAGGAGGTTGCTGGCCTGGAGCAGCCCCTCGATGGTGTACACGCCCGGCCAGAGGTGGAGTTCGGGGAAGTGCCCCTCGAAGACGGGCTCGTTCGAGGAGATGTGCCGCGCCGCCCAGAGCGTCGGCTGCGGGCCGTCCTCGAAGGCCTCGACGCGATCCACCATGAGGAAGGGGCGCCGGTGCGGCAGGAGCCGCTGCACCACGTCGGGGCCCAGGTCGAGGGTCGTCTTCACGTGCGCTCCTTGAGCAGGGCGCCCAGGGTGCGCCCCAGGTCGGCCTCGTCTTCCGTCGTCAGCACGCGCACCGCCGCGCCGAGGTTCTTTCGCAGGAGGCCCCGAAGCACGTGCCCGGGGCCCACGGTGACGAAGGTGTCGACGCCACGCGCCCGCGCCGTCTCGAGGCCCGCGGTGAACTGCACCGGCCGGGTGAGCGCCTCCACGAGGGCCCGCGCGTCGCCGTCGGCGAGGCGGCCGTCGGCGCTCCGGACCACGGGCACCTCGAGGGGCCTCGGCGACACCGCGGCGATGGCGCGACGAAAGCCCTCCTGCGCGGGCGCCATCGCGCGACCGTGCCACGGCCCCGACACCGGCACGCGCCGACCAGGAAAGATGCGGGCGGCCAGGGTGAGCGCTTCGTCGGGGCCGCTGACGACCACCTCGTCGGGCGCGTTCACCGCGGCGAGGTCGAGCCCCTCCACGGCGACGAGCGCGCGCTGCGCGGCCTCCAGCGACGGCAGCGCGAGCAGCCCGCCGGGCGTCGCCTTCGCCGCCTGCTCCATCGCGGCGCCGCGGGCGGCGGCGAGGTCGACGGCCTGCTCGGCGGTGAAGGCACCGGCCGCGGCCCACGCCGACAGCTCGCCCAGGGAGTGCCCCAGGCACAGCGAGGGCGTCACGCCCGCAGCCTTCAGGCGCGCGCGCGTCGCCAGCGACACGGCCACCAGCACCGGCTGCAGCACCCCGGTGCGCTCGAGGGCCCGGCCCGCCTGCGCGCGCAGGGCCGGGAGATCGAGCCCGGCCGCGGTGACGGCGCGCTGAAGGAGGCTCGCCCCGAGCGGCGTGGCCGCGGCCTGCTCCGCGGCGGCCAGCACGTCGCGGGCCCCCTGGCCGGGGAAGACGAAGGCGAGGCCGCTCACGCGGAGCTCCGACGGCGCCGCGCGGAGGAGCGGTGGCGACCCTGCGTCACAGCGTGAGGCCTCCGTCGACGACGAGCGCCTGCCCCACCACGTACGCGGCGTCGTCGGAGGCGAGGAAGAGCACCACCTTCGCCAGCTCCTCGGCCGTGCCGAGCCGGCCTAAGGGGATGTGCTGCCGGCGCGCCTCGACGACGCGGCGATCGAGCGTCTCCACCAGGCCAGCGGCGCACAGCCCGGGCACCACCGCGTTGACGCGAATGCCGCGCGGCGCGAGCTCGGCCGCGAGGCTCTGGGTGAGCGCCAGCACCCCGCCCTTCGACGCCGCGTAGTTGACCTGCCCCACGCTGGCTCGCTGGCCCGCGACGGAGGCCACGTTCACGATGGCGCCGCGCTTCTTCGCCATCATCGGCCGCGTCACCGCCCGGCACACGTTGAAGGTGCCGTCGAGGTTGGTCGCCAGCACCTGCTGCCAGCTGTCCTTCTGCATCATGGGGAACAGCTCGTCGCGCGCGATGCCGGCGTTGTTCACCACCACGTCGAGGGCCGGTCGCTGCTCGAGCAGCGAGGCCACCACCGCGTTGACGCGCTCGGCGTCGCGCACGTCGAGGGCCACCGCCGCGCCGTCGCCGCCCGCCTCGCGCAGCAGCGCCACCGTCTGCTCCGCCTGCGCCGCCTGCACCCGGAAGCCGACCCACACGAAGGCGCCCTCGCGCGCGAAGGCCACAGCGATGGCGCGCCCCAGCCCGCGCGAGGCCCCCGTCACCAGCACCGTCGCGCCCTGAAAGCGCCTCATGCGACGAGCGGCGGGAGGCTCGCGGCCTCGCGGTCGGCCCAGGTGTGCCGCTGCGGGCTCACGTGGAGGCTGCGGTTGTTGAGGACCGGCGGCGACACCGAGCGGCCCGGCTGCCCGCCCACGCGGAACCCCGGGAGCCCCGGCACCGCCAGCGGGAGGTCGAGGAGGGCCACGGCCACCCACGCGCCGAGCACCGACGAGTCGCCCGCCGAGAGCACGCGGCCCACCAACGCGCCGTCGAACTCCACCGCGTCGCCCTCCTTCACCGCGCCGTCCACCACCAGGCAGGTGATGCGCTGCGTGAAGCCCTGCGCCCGGCGGGCGCGCACGGCCTGCGCGCCCACGAAGTCCTTGGCCGGCGACAGGCGCCACTGCAGGCCCAGCTCCAGCGGCGTCAGGCCCGCGCGCCCCTCGCGGCGGATGCAGAAGAACCAGTTCTCCAGCGCGCACTGGTCGAGCGCCTCGAGGCCGACGGTGACGAGGCCCCAGTCGCGCCCGTGGCGCTCGAGGCCAGCGCGCAGCTCCGCGAGCGCCTCGGTGGGCACCAGCAGCTCGTAGCCGTACTCGCCGGTCTTCCCCGCGCGGAAGCACAGCACGCCGGAGGCGCCGCGGAGGAACGAGAGGTACGGCATGCCCATCACGTCTGGCCCGAGGCACGCGGCGAGCAGCTCCCAGGCCCACGGCCCGTGCAGCGAGAGGAGCTGGTGGGTGCCGTCGAAGCGCTGCACCTCGAGCGAGGGCCCCGTGGCGAAGCGCCGCAGCCAGGCCTCGAGCTCGTCGGCGCCGGGCCCTTCACAGAGGAGGAAGTACGCGTCTTCGTCGCGGGCGACGTAGAGGTCAGCGAAGACCACGCCGTCCTCTCGCAGCAGCACCGTCTGGCGCAGCTGCGTGTCTTGCAGCGAGAGCGCCGCGGGGCACACGCGGTCGAGGGTGCCGAAGGCGTCGTCGCCCGACAGGCGCAGCACCACCACGTGCCCACCCTCGGCCAGGGCGGTCGCCGTGCGCACGGCGAGGACCTCGTCAGGACGCGACATGGGGGCCTCCCTGCTTGCGCAGCACCAGGTCCACCAGGGTGTTGACGGTGCGCATGGAGGGGCGCGCCAGCGCGTCGTCGTCGAGGCGGAAGCCGAACTCCATCTCGAGGCTCACCACGAGCTCCACCGCGTCGACCGAGTCGAGGCCCAGGCCCGTGCCGAAGAGGGGCACGTCGGGGTCGATCTCTTCGGGCGCGCGTGGCACGTGCAGCGCGTCGATGAGCACGCGCTTCACGCGCGCGAGCTGCTGCGCGCGGTGGTCGAGGTAGGCCAGCACCTGCGGGGTCATGGAGGGCTCCGTTCGAAGATGACGGCGCTGCTGGCCGCCGTCGAGACGTCGGTGACGAGGAGGAGGCCGCCCGTGGCGCGGCGCGACTGCAGCGCCCCCACGCACGAGAGGAGGGCGCCGGCGGCGAGCGCCCGGCGGTGCTGCCCCAGCACGAGGGCCGGCGTGGCCCCGGCCTGCGCGCAGGCGTGCGCCACGGCGCGCGCCAGGTCTCCCGCACCCGCGAGCGCCCAGCCAGCCAAACGCCACGCGCCCTCAACCGGCTCGGTCGCCAGCACCAGCGCGGCGGCGCCGTCTTCCGTGTCGGGGGCGCGCTCGAGGTCGGCCTCGTCCACCGCGGCCACCACGAGGCGGTCGGCGTCGGTGCGCGTGGACAGGTGCAGCGCGCCCAGCACCAGCGCCGCGAGCCCGCTGCCGGGGCCCGTGGTGAGGGTCGTCGTGGGGCCGCGCAGGCCCAGCAGCCGCGCGGCCGTGCCCGAGGCCGCGTTGAGCACCAGGCGCGTGAAGGCCGGCGCCGAGGCGCGCGCGAGGCCCCGCTCGCGGATGCTGCCGCGGAACTCGTCCCACGCCTTCGGCGAGGCGTTGGTGGTGCCCACGAAGAGCCCGGCCCGCTCCCGCGCCGGCCCCTTGAGGGTCAGCTTCGCGTCCTGGAGCGCGAGAGCCACCGCGGCGGTGAGCGCGCGCGCCGAGTCGTCCATGCCGCGCGTGTCCGCGGTGGGCACGAGCGCCTCGAGGCGGAAGGGCGCCAGCCGCGCCGACGCCTCGGGCCCCGCCGCCAGCAACGCCTGGGCGCCCACGCCGAAGGGCCCCACCGCGCCCAGGCCCGTCACGTACACCGGCCGGCGCACGACCGCCCCGCGCGCGGGCCTGGGCCGCGAGACCACCACCGCCGCGTTGGCGCCGCCGAACGCAGAGTTGGTGCAGAGCGCGTGCTCGACCTTCGCCGGGCGCGGCGCGGCGCCGGCCACCGGGTCCACCGGGCCGCGGGGCCGCGGCTTCGTGAAGTGCAGCGTGGGCAGCACCACGTCGTGCTGCATGGCCAGCAGCGTCGCGATGAGCTCGAGCACGCCGGCGGCGCCCTGCGCGTGCGCGAGGTAGCTCTTGGTGGAGCTCACCGGCACCGACGCGGTGCGCGCGCCGAGCACCTGCGAGATGGCGAGCCACTCGGCCGGGTCGTTCGCCGCGGTGCCGGTGCCGTGAGCGTTGACGTAGTCGACGGCCTCGGAGGGTAGCGCCGCGTCGGAGAGGGCGTGCGTGAGGGCCCGCGCCACGCCCGCGCCGCCTGGGTCGGGCGAGGTCGCGTGGTAGCCGTCACCCGACAGCGCGTAGCCCGACAGGTGCGCCACCACCGTCGCGCCGCGCGCCGCGGCGGCTGTGGCCCGCTCGAGCAGGAGGAAGCCCGCGCCTTCGCCCAGCGTGGTGCCGATGGCCTCGCTGAAGGGCGCGCACCTCGTCGGGCTCAGGAGCCCGAGCCCGTGGAAGCCGGCGAAGATCTCCGGGCACAGCACGTCGGCGCCGCCGGCCAGCACCACGTCGGCCAGCCCCTCGTCGAGCAGCTCCTTGCCCAGCCCGAGGGCGTTCGTCGACGACGCGCAGGCCGTGGAGATGGTCAGCACCGGCCCGGCGAGGCCCAGCGCGGCGGCGACCTCGGCGCTCCCGTCGTGCAGCCCGCCCAGGTGGCTGCCCATGCTCGTGCCCAGCACCAGGGCCACGCGGTGCGCGGCGACGCCCAGTGCGCCGGCGCGGGCGAGGGCCTCGCGCCCGGCCGTCACCGCGTAGCGAATGCACAGCGCCCGCGAGGCCGCGGCGTCGTCGACGGCGATGGTGCCGGGCACGGGCACCAGGCCGCCCAGGTGCGCCGTGAAGCCCTCGGTCGAGAAGCGCTCGATGACGCGCATGCCGTCTTGGCCCGCGGCCAGGGCGGCCCACACCTCGTCGAGGCCCTGGCCGAGCGCGCACACCGCGCCCAGCCCGGTGATGGCTACCGCCTCGGGGGCCCGGGCGCTCTCGGCACCGCGACCGCTCACAGGTTGGCGAGGAAGATGATGAGCCCGATGAGCAGCACGATGAGGCCCGCGATGCCGACGATGGCGCCGAGCGTGAAGAGGAGGGCTCCCCCGGTGCTCCCGACAGCGAAACCCAGGCCGACGAGCGTGAGCGCCACGCCGAGCGAGATGCCGCCCGCGGTGAGCATGACCGTGCCCGCCTTCTTGCCGCCCCTGCGCCGGCGGTCGGCCAGCGCCTCGGCGTTCGACCTCGGGGGCGCGGCAGGGGCCTCGGCGAGCGGCGCGGCGCCCTCGGGCGGGGGCGGCGGCGGCGGGGAGAGCTGCGTGGCGCCCCCGGCGGCCGGCTCCTCCGGGGGGTTCTCGCCCTGCCACAGCATCGCCTCGCCGAGGGAGGTGGCCAGCTCGCGCTGCGCCGCCTCGTGGGCGCCGTGGCGGGCGGCGAGCTTGTGCATCTTGCCCACGTACTCGGTGATGAAGAGGTCCGGCGACTGCTTGAGGCGCGCGGTGGTCTGCGCCGCGAGGCCGCGCAGCTTGAGGCGGCCGGCCCCCGACACGCCCCACGCCGCGGCCTCGCCGTCGAGCGCGCCCATGAGGCGCATGCCGAGGTCCGGGTCGTCGCGCAGCGCCTTCGCCACGTCGGCGCGATCCGTCGACGAGAGGCCCTCGAGCACGTCGGTCATGCCGAAGAGCGCCTCGTCGAACTCGCCCATGGCGGCGCCGAGTCGCTGCTGCACGCCGGGGTGCGCCAGCTGATCCTCGGGCAGCTCGCGCAGCGCCCCCACCAAAGCGAGCGAGCGCAGCGTCTTGCGCGCCAGGTCCTGCCCGCGCTCGAACTGCGGCGCCTGGGTGACGGGCTTCTTCGAGCCCGCGAAGAAGCGCTCGAGGACGGGCTCGGTGGCCAGGCGGTCCATCACGCCGTCGAGCTGAGCGAAGAAGCCGGCCATGCCGCCGTCGCCCAGGCCTCCCTGCGCCAGGGGCACCGTCGCGCAGCCCGCGCCGCCCACCGCCACCGCGCCCACCCCGAGCTTCAAGACGTCTCGTCGATCCACGGCAGGCCCCCTGCGAGAAGAAGAACGCGGGAGCCTAGCAGGCCACGGGCGAATGCAAGGCCGCCGTGCCCCTACGGCCCCGCGGGCTGCGCGGGCCTCATGAGGGCACCGATGGCCGAGGCCCCAAGCACCGCCGCCGTGGCCAGCACCCCGCCGAAGGCCGCCCCGCCCACGCCGGGCGACGCGAGGTCGGCGCCGGTGAGGTACAGCCCCGGCAGCGGCGTCTTCGCCGTCAGGCCCAGCTCGAGCCGCGCGGGCGACGCGTCGAGGCCGTAGATCTCTCCCCGCGGGTGCCCCGAGAAGTGCGCGGTGGACAGCGGGGTGGAGAGCTCCGCGTGGTCCACCCGGCCGCGCAGCTGGGGCAGCCGCGCGAAGACGGCCTCGAGGAGCCGCTCCGTGAAGCGGCGCTTGAGCGCCTCGTAGGCCTCACCGCGCCGGCGCCAGCGCGTGGCGGCCCAGGGCTCGAACCACTCCCAGCGCGCCATGGTGATGACCTCCATCGTCGCGCGGCCCGGGAAGCGGCGGGCGAAGTCGGGGTCCTTCGCCGAGGGGAAGGAGAGGTACAGCATGGGGAACGGGGCGTCGGGGTCTGCCGCGAAGCGCTCCACGTTCTCGTCGTGCCGGCCGTCGGGGTAGAGCCAGAGGTTGGTGCCCGTGAGGCCCAGGGCCGCGTCGGTGTCGCGGAAGCCCAGATAGAGACAGAGGTACGGCGACGAGGGGCCCACCCGCGCGAGGCGCGCCATCCACTCCGGGGGGCGGTGGGCCTCGGGCACCAGGCGCCCCAGCGTGTTGCGCACGCCCGCGTCGCTGATGACGACGGGCGCGCGAATGGTGTCGCCGCCCTCGAGGCGCACGCCGGTGACGGCGCCGTCCTCCACCACGAGCGAGGCCACCTCCGCCAGCGTGGCGAGGTGCCCGCCGGCGGCCTCGATGCCCGGCGCCAGCGTGCGCACGAACTCGGCGCTGCCCCCCACCGGGTAGAAGGCGCCGTCGAGGTAGTGCTCCACCACGCCGGCGTGGAAGGCGAAGGCCGAGCGCGCGGGCGGCAGCCCGTAGTCGCCGTACTGCCCCGCCAGCACCGAGACGAGGCGCTCGTCGGAGGTGAGCGAGCGCAGCACCTCGAGCGTGGTGCGCGTCGAGACGTCGGTGCTGGGCCGCGAGAGCGCGTGGGCCTCGAGGCGCGGTCGCGGCGAGGTGCCCAGGCGCGCCATGAAGGCTGCCTGCCCGCGCCGCGCGGTGCTCACCACCAGGCGCACGTACTCGCGCAGCGCGGCCCGGGCGTCGGGGAAGGACTCGGTCAGGCGCGCCACGAAGCGCTCGGGCCCCGCGACGAAGTCGTAGCCGTCGGCGCCCAGCTCCACGCGGTCGTAGACCTGGGGCAGCGGCGCCCAGTGGAGCTGCCCGTCGCTCAAGGTGTCGAAGAGCGGCCGCAGCGTGCCCCGCTCGCCCACGGCGCCGACGTAGTGCACGCCCACGTCCCACTCGTAGCCGGGGCGCGTGAAGACGTGCGTGTAGCCGCCGAGGCGGTAGTGCCGCTCGAGCACCAGCACGCGCTGCCGGCCCAGGCGCGCGAGGCCTGCCGCCGCCACGAGGCCGCCCAGGCCCGAGCCGATGACGATGGCGTCGAAGCGCCCTTCGGGCCGGCGCTGCCGGTACGAGGTGCCGACGGGGCTCACGCGGGCCGCCTTCCGAGGCGCCGCGCGAGCTCAGCCAGGCGCCGCCGGGCGTCGTCACGCGAGAGACCTGGAGCTGGCGCCGGGGCCATGGGGGCTCTCAAGCCTGTCGGCTCCTCGGGCGCAACCTTTCGGTTTGGCTCACGCCCCTCGGGGCGGTGCTGATCGCCGCGGGGTGAAGCGCCCGCCGTTCGCGGCTCCGGTGACGGGGAGGCTCGACGCCTGAAGGTGCGCGGGCGTGGCGTGGGCCAGGGCCGTGCGCATGCCCTGCAGCCCCTCGACTTCGGACGCCAGGGTGCGGGCTCGCGGAGCTTCGTGAGGGTCACACCCGGGGGGGGGGCGACGAAAACCGCGTGTACCCAGTGAGTACAAATTCGTACTCACTGAGTACGCGTCGAAATCTCGGACCCCGCCCCCTCCCCGCTTTTCGACCCCAGCATCGACCGGCTCGAAGCTGCGTGACTGGGTCACGGGGCGCTCAACGTCGAGGGGCACGATGGCCTTGCCGCCCCCGACGGCCCCGCCACGCCGGCGCCCTTGCCGGCCCTTCGCGATTCTGCGCCCCAAGCAACCCAGTAAGCACTTGAATTAACTCACATACAAAGCCATCACCCGCACGCACTTGCATTCATGCGCATGAATGCATTATTTCTCGGTTCGTGCAACCCGCCCTCTCCACGCCCAGCGCCCCGCGCCTGCCGCGCGTGGAGCTCTTCCGGCTGCTGGCGGAGCCGGGGCGCCTGCAGCTCCTGGCCCTGTGCGAAGACGAGGCCCTGTCGGTGTCGGAGCTCGCGACGCTCCTGGGCGACAGCCAGCCGCAGGTGAGCCGCAAGGTGGCGGCCCTGCGCGAGGTGGGCCTGCTCGACGGCCGCCGCGACGGCACGCGCACCTTCCTCCGCACCGACCGGGCCATGGTGACGGCGGACCCGGTGCTGGCCGAGGCGCTGACCGAGGGGCGCCGCCTGTCGCTGGCCGACGGGAGCCTCTCGCGGGTGCCGGGCGTCGTCGCCTCGCGCGAGGCGTACAGCCGCACGCACTTCGAGCACGTGGCGCCGGCCCGCGAGTCGGTGCCCGCCTCGCCCGAGCACCTCGCCCACCTCTCGGCGCTCTCGCTGCTGCTGCCCGGCCGGCAGCTCGTGGTCGACGTGGGCACCGGCGACGGGCTGTCGCTCGACGTGCTGGGCCCGCTCTTCGCGCGCGTCATCGCGGTGGACCGCAGCCAGGCGCAGCTCGCCCGCGTGGCGCAGCGCGTGGCGGCCCGCGGCTTCCACCACGTGAGCCTCTTCCCCGGCAGCTACGACGACGCGGCCCTCGTGCAGCGGGTGGACGCGGCGGGCGGCGCCGACCTGGTGTTCGCCGGGCGCATCCTCCACCACGCGCCGCGGCCGGGCCAGGCGGTGCAGGCCTTCGCGCGGCTGCTCAAGAAGGGCGGGCACCTCGTGGTGCTCGACTACCGCGCCCACGAGCGCGACGCCCTGCGCACCGAGGCCGGCGACGTGTGGCTCGGCTTCGAGCCGGGCGACGTGCGCCGCTTCACCGACGAGGCGGGCCTCGCCTTCGACGGCGACCTCGCCATCCCCGACGTCTTCCACCCCGCCGGCCCCGACGCGTCAGTCCCCTGGCACGCCTGGGTCGCGCACAAACCGAAGTGACCGCAGCACCAACCGCACAAGGACGCAGCCCCATGGACCACAAGACCGAGTTCCCCGCCTACAAGATCCGCGACCTCTCCCTGGCCGAGTGGGGCCGCAAGGAGATCGCCATGGCCGAGAAGGAGATGCCCGGCCTCATGTCGCTCCGCGCCGAGTGGGCCGGCAAGCAGCCGCTCAAGGGCGCGCGCATCGCCGGCTGCCTCCACATGACCATCGAGACCGCGGTGCTCATCGAGACGCTGACCTCGCTCGGCGCCGAGATCACCTGGACCTCGTGCAACATCTTCTCGACGCAGGACCAGGCCGCCGCGGCCATCGCCAAGACGGGCGTGCCGGTGTTCGCGTGGAAGGGCCAGACGGTCGAGGAGGCCGACTGGTGCCTCGAGGCCCAGCTCTTCGCCTTCAAGGGCGGCAAGGGCCCGAACATGATCCTCGACGACGGCGGCGACCTGACGATGTGGGTGCACAACAAGCACCCTGAACTCTTCTCCGGCGCTGACCCCATCCGCGGGCTGTCCGAGGAGACCACCACCGGCGTGCACCGCCTGTACGAGATGATGAAGGCCGGCACGCTGAAGCTCCCCGCCATCAACGTCAACGACTCGGTCACCAAGTCGAAGTTCGACAACCTCTA
>CAYUZK010000084.1:17225-23930 GCA_964449625.1 uncultured Archangium sp. | reverse complement strand
AGGGGGCGCGGCTCACCTTCACCTCGGGCTGGGTGACGATGAGGGTGAACGCCGACTTCGACGAGGGGCTCGAGCTCGCGCTCGAGGCCCCGCTGCCGCTGTCGGAGGTGCTCTCGCTCGGCCGCGGCGCGCACGTGGCGTGGACGGGCAGCGAAGGCCAGCGCCTCGTGGTGACGGCCCGGCGCCCTCGCGGGCTCGAGAGCACGGCCGCCCTCACCACCACCGTGGCCTGCGAGGACACCTCCATCGCCCACCTCGGGCTGACCTGGCCGAAGGATGACGACGCCGGCGCCGCTGACGCGGGCGCGCCGCGGTACGTGGAGCTCCCCGCGGGCACGCGCGCGCCGGTGAGCCTCTTCGCCGGCGGGCCGGCCGTGGAGACGCTCGTCGTCGAGCGGGACGCGCGCTCGCTCAAGGTGCTGGGCGAAGACGCCGAGGCCCTGCGCGTGCGCGCGTGGCTCGGGGAGGCGCGCCTGGACGGCTACGTGCCGCGGCGCCTCGTCACCGAGCGGGCGCAGTCAGACGTGCTGGGCCTCCTCGGCGGGCTGGGCGTGGGCGGCCTCGGGAGCCGTGAGGGCGGCGGCCAGCCCAACCACCGGCGCTGCGCGGCGGAGGTGCCGCTCGAGCTGCGCCTCGACGGCAAGGTGTCTCCCCTGGGCACGCTGCGGAAGAACGCCGCCTGGCGCGAGCTGGGCCGCGAGGGTGGCCTGGTGCTGGTGGCGCTCCCCGAGCTTTCGTGGCTCACGCTCGAGCCCGGCGCCGCCTTCGTCTTGAGCGAGGCCGCGGCGGCGGCGTGCGCGGGGCCAGGCCCCTCGGCAGGCGGGGGCGACCTGCGCTAAGGCGCTGCCCATGTCGCGTGTCGTCATCGCCGGAGCGGGAGTGGTGGGCCAGGCCCTGGCGCGGCGCCTCGCGGCGAGCCACGAGGTGCGCGCCGTGGTGTCGAGCGGCCCTGTGCCCGAGGCGAGCGAGCGGCTGACGTGGCACGTGGCTGACTTGACCTCCATCCCCGACGCGGAGGTGGCGCTGGCGGGCGCCCAGACGGTGGTGGTGCTGGCGAAGGCGCGGCGCGCGCCGGCCCGGCACACCCGCGCGGCCCTCGAGGACCTGGACCGGCTCCTGGGCGACACCCTGGCCCGGGCGGCGCAGCGGGTGGGCGCCCAGCGGCTCGTCACCTTCACCGCCGACGAGGCCGACGCGCGGCTGCCGTTGCTCGCGCACAGCGGGCTGCCGCTCGCGGTGCTGCACGGCGGCGGGCCGGACCCGGTGGAGCACCTCGCGGCGATGGTGGAGGGTGCCCAGGCGCCGGCGCCCGCGACGTGGAGCGGCCAGCCTCCGGCCGAGGGCCTGCGCGGTGAGCTGCTCACCTGCTCGGTGCAGCGCCACGCGCGGCCCGCGGGCTGGTCGGCCCTCGACGTGGCGCGGGCGTACTTCGAGTGGCTGCCGGGCGACGTGCCGGGCGTGCGCACCGAGGCGCGCTCGGGGGTGTTCCGCATTCACGGGCTGGGCGTGGAGGGCCTCGCGCTGCGGCTGGTGCCGGGGCGCTCGGAGGCCGACAGCGCGTGGCTGGAGGTGGCGGACGGGAAGCTGGCGGTGCGCAGCGCGAGCCCCGGGCGCCTCGAGTTCCGCGTGCTGCTCGACGGCGTCACGGTGATGACGGCGCTGACGGGCTACGTGCCCTCGATGCCGTGGCCGCTGTACCTGGCCAGCCAGGCGCCGCTCCACGAGCGCGTGATGCGCCGCTTCGGCGAGTGGCTGGCGACGCAGTCGGGCGCTCCCCGCGCGGCCTGAAGCTGGTAGAGGCCCTCGCCATGTCCGACTGCCTCTTCTGCCGCATCGTGGCGGGCCAGGTCCCCGCGAAGCTCATTCACGACGACGCCCACTGCGTGGGCTTCCTCGACATCAACCCCCAGGCGCCGACGCACGCCCTCTTCGTGCCGAAGCGCCACGTGCCCACCATCAACGACGCGACCATGGAGGACCGCGAGCTGCTGGGGCACCTCCTCGTGTCGGCCGCGAAGTACGCGCGGGAGCAGGGCTTCGCCGACGCCGGCTACCGCCTCGCGCTCAACACCAACCGCGACGGCGGGCAGACGGTCTTCCACATTCACCTGCACCTGCTCGGGGGCCGCCCGCTCACCTGGCCGCCGGGGTGACCTGAATCACCGTGGCAAGCGGGGCGGGCTCCTGCCACGCTGCCGCGCTCATGGGCCACCTCGACCTCACGCCGAAGAAGGACGTCAGCAGCTTCCGGAAGATGGCCATCGGCACGTGGCAGACGGCCTACGACCCGACGGTCTACGGCACGCTGCGCATCCGCATGGACAAGGCGCTGGCGTACATCGAGAAGTTCCGCGAGACGCACGGCGTTCGCCTGACGGTGACGCACCTGGTGGCGAAGGCCGTCGCCGAGGGGCTCAAGCGCTGCCCCGACGCCAACGCCATCTTGCGCTTCAACAAGATCTACCTGCGCAACCAGGTGACGCTCTCGGTGCTGGTGGTGCAGACCGACCAGGGCGACGGCAAGGTGGACCTGACGGCCGCGCGCATCGTCGACGCCGACAAGAAGTCGCTCAAGGAGATGGCGGCGGAGATGCAGGAGATCGTCGACAAGGTGCGCCAGCGCAAGGACGTGGCGCTCGAGAAGGGGAAGGGGACGGTGGCGATGATCCCCTTCATGTTCATGAACCTCTTCCTCAAGATCCTCGGCTTCCTCATGTACACGCTCAACCTCGACCTGAGCTGGGCGGGCATGCCGAAAGACGCCTTCGGCGGCGTCACCATCACCAACGTCGGCTCGCTGGGCCTCGACGTGGCCTACGTGCCGCTGGTGCCGTACACCAACACGCCCATCTTCGTGGCGCCGGGCGCCGTGCTCGACCTGCCCGTGGTGGAGGACGGCAAGGTGGTGCCGGGCAAGGTGATGAACCTGAACGCCAGCTTCGACCACCGCTTCATCGACGGCTTCCACGCCGGCCTCCTCGCCAAGACGGTGCGCGAGATGCTCGAGAACCCCTTCGAGTCGTTCGACCCGGTGTAACGAAGACGAAAGCGAGCCCGCGATGACGCCGCACCCCGAAGGGCAGCCCGCGCAGCAGCAGGGCTGGTTCGGCCGGAACTGGAAGTGGCTCGTGCCCGCGGGCTGCCTGGTGCCCATGCTCTGCTGCGGCGTCTTCGGCGCCGCCACCTACTTCGCCGCGACGAAGATGATCCAGAGCAGCGGCGCCTACGTGGCCGCCATCGCCCAGGCCTCCGAGAGCGACGAGGTGCGCGCGGCCTTCGGCGGCCAGGTGGCGCCCAGCGGCTTCCTCCAGGGCGAGGTGAAGGAGTCGAACGGCGAGGGCACCGCTGACTTCCAGGTGCCCCTCGAGGGTCCCAAGGGCAAGGGCACGCTCTTCGTCACCGGCACCGGCAGCAACGGGCAGTGGCGCTTCTCCCGCCTCGAGGTCCAGACGCCCGGCGGCCAGCGGCTCGATCTCCAGGCCCGCGGGGCTCGGGGCGCGCCGCCTGCTGACGAGCTGCCGCCCGAAGACGCGCTGCCGGTGGAGCCAGAGCCGGCGGATCCGCCGGAGGAGTAGCGCCGGGCCGTCGTCACGCCGGCGCGCCATTGGCCGCCGCGGGCCCTCGCCCGTCCGGCGCTGGGCACGCTAGGCTCATCGCCATGACCGTCACCCGCTCCGGCGCGCGCCCGGCCGCCCCGCTTCCGTCGTCGGCCACCTCGACGCCCGCCCCGAAGCCGCCGCAGGCCACCCCGGCGCCGGCGAGCTGGTCGGGCCCCGCGAGGCACGCGGTGGACGGCTTCCAGGGCGACGTGGCGCGCCCGACGCCGAGCCTCGACGGCGGCAAGTACAGCAAGGTGCCGCTCGAGGTCGCCATCCACGAGTCCATCGCCATCACCAACGACCAGGCCGAGCTGCCGACGCCCGCGGAGATCGAGGCCCTCAAGGCCCAGGGCAAGGACGTCGTCTTCTCGGACCTCTCGCTGCGCGAGGCGCACGCCCTGGGCGACAAGGCCGACGCGTTCGCCACCCGCGAGGTGGTGCAGGGCGTGGTGCTGTCCATCGACTCCTACGAGACGAAGGACCTCGACAACGCGATGTCCTTCCGCCGCGAGGCCGACGGCTCGATGGTGGTGGGCATCCACGCGGTGGACCTCTCGGAGTGGGTGCGGCCCGGCGGCGCCCTCGACTTCGCCGCGCGGCGCCGCGTCGAGACGAAGTACCTGGAGCACCAGGGCCTCACGCTGCCCATGCTCCCGCTCTCGCTCTCGGAGGGGAAGCTGAGCCTCTTCGAAGGGCAGCAGCGGCTGGCCAAGTCCGTCGAGCTGCGCTTCTCGCCCGAGGGGCAGCTCCTCGACACGCGCATCTTCCGCAGCAGCCTCGTCAACGCGCACCGCCTCGACGACGCCGACGCGGCGAAGGCGTCGAAGGGCGAGGGCCGCGGCGCCGACCCGGCCCTCCAGGACGCGCTCTCGTCGATGGCGCAGCTCGCCGCGAAGGCCTCGGGCAACGCGCAGCCCGGCGCGGCCCTGGCCATGGACAAGATGCTGGGCTTCTACACGCAGCGCAGCGCGAAGGTGGTGGGCGACGCGCTCACGGGCGGCAGCCTCGAGGCGTCCTTCCGCAACCAGGCCCAGGCCAACCAGAAGTCCACCTACGGCGCGCAGGCGCAGGGCCACGCGGCCATCGGCGCGAAGGCCTACGCGACGTGGACCGGGCCCATGCGGCGCTACGCCGACCTCGACGTGCACCGCGCGCTCGATCGCCTCATCGACGGCAAGCAGCCCAGCGGGCGCCTGGCGGAGCTCGACGGCCGCATGCGCCAGGCGCAGCTCGACCGCGCCAACAAGGTGAAGGTCGACGAGCGCCTCGACATGGTGCCGCAGCTCGTGGACGTCACGCGCAAGCAGGAGCCCTGAGCCTGACGGTCACCGACAGGTCGCACCATCTCCCCCTTCCGCGCACTCCGTGGTCGCGCAGGGAGTGGGGAGTCCTCGTTGCAGGCTGCTAGCCTCCGAGGCGTGCGGGTCGTGCAAGAGCTTCGGCGGCATCTGGGGTCCGGTGGCCTGGCGGTCGTCGTGGCCATGCTCGGGCTCCTGGGGCTCGGGGCGTGGGCCGCCGTGGTGGGCACCTTCACGCAGCTGGCGAACGGGCCGAGCAATCGCACGGGGGTGTCGCTGACCGTGAGCGACCAGGTGCCCGAGCGGGCCTACGCCTTTGGTGGGCTGCAGACCCTGTCGACGACGAACGACCTCTACGTCTTCGATCCAGCCGGCAACAGCTGGGCGACGCCGAGCGACACCACGCCGCCGCCGGCGCGAGGCTGGCACGCCGCGGTGTGGGACTCCGGCGGGCAGCGGCTGCTCGTCTTCGGCGGCTCGTCGGGCACCAACGGCACGGTGCTGGGCGACCTGTGGGCCTTCAACCCCGCGACCCTCGCGTGGGCGCAGCTCACCCAGGCGGGCACGCCCCCAGGCGCGCGCTGGGGCGCGCTGCTCGAGTACGTGCCGCACCTCAACCGCGTCTTCCTCTTCTCGGGCGCACCCGGCATGAAGTTCGGGACCAAGGTGAGCTCCGTCGACCAGGCCATGCGCTGGCTCACCGTGGACTACGCGACGAGCACCGCGACATGGACCACCATCACGCCCGTGGGCGCCGTACCCGAGGGGCGCAACACGACCTGCCACGGCTACGACGCGGTCAACCGCCGCGTGTACATGTTCTGGGGCGAGAAGGTCGACGCTTCGGTCAACGACGGCTGGCACTACGACCTCGACGCCAACGCGTGGACGCAGCTCACGCCTACCGGGCCCGTCCCCCAGGCGCGCATCGCGTCTATCTGCGCCTGGGACCCCCGCGCGAAGGTGCTGCTCGCCTACGGCGGCGCCAACAACCCCACCGACAACACCATGCTCTCCGACGCCTGGGCCTACGACCCGGCGCTCAACGAGTGGCGAGAGTTCACGACGACGCCCGGCACGCGAACCACCTCCGGCTCCGACTACAGCCCGGGGCTGAAGGCGATGCTCCTCTTCGGAGGACGAACCGCCACCGCGGGGGTCACGAACCAGACGTACAAGCTCTTCGCCAACCACCCGCCGACGGCCGACGCAGGCGTGGACCAGACGGTGCCCAGCGTGGCGCCGGTGACGCTGTCGGGCAGCGGGAGCGATGCCGACGCGGACCCCCTCACCTTCGCCTGGGCGCAGACCTCGGGCCCCGCGGTGACGCTGTCGGGGAGCACCACCCCCACGCCGGGCTTCACGGCGCCCGCGGTCGCGGCTGACACCGCGCTCGAGTTCGAGCTCACGGTGAACGACGGCGCCGCGAGCGCCACCGACCGCGTTGTGGTGACCGTGCAGGCCACCGTCAACGCGCCGCCCACGGCCGACGCGGGCGTGGACCTCGTCGTGAACGAGCAGGCGCTCGTGACGCTGAGCGGCTCCGGCGCCGACCCCGACTCGGACCCGCTGACCTTCTCGTGGGCCCAGACGCTGGGGCCCGCGGTCACGCTCTCGGGCGCCACGACGCCGACGCCCTCGTTCACCTCGCCCACGGTGACCGCGAGCACTGTGCTCGAGTTCGAGCTCACCGTGAGCGACGGCAAGGGCGGCACGGCGACCGACCGCGTGCGCGTCACCGTGCAGGACACCATCAACGAGCCCCCCACGGCTGACGCGGGCGTGGACCGCACCGTGGGCGAGCAGGT